>JBGVTO010000371.1:0-11131 GCA_041862635.1 Phycisphaerae bacterium
AGGACGTAAGCTCCAATGGGACGGCGAGAATATGCGTTTTACCAACTGCGACGAGGCGAATCAGTTTATCAATCCGCCGTATCGAGAAGGCTGGACATTGTGATGTGATTGAAAAATTGTTTTTCTTCTCTGCAAACCCACCAATATGAAAGGCAACACCTTTATGGATAAAAAAGGATTCACCACGTTAGAAGTAAGACGTTGTTTTCTCCGAAAGTCCACAGGACGCCTTACGGCGGAGTCCTTAGGACTAACGGGGTTCACCTTAATAGAGCTCCTGGTGGTAATCGCTGTCATCGCTTTGTTGATGGCGATATTGATGCCTGCATTGCAATTGGCGAGGGAACAGGCAAAGAAAGTTACCTGCTCTAATAACCTCAAACAAATCGGCATTAGTTTGCATTTGTACGGCTCAGAGAATGACAACCGGCTGCCGCTCAATGAAAGCGGAAACTGGCTGTGGGACATCTCTTACAGTACCACCGATTATATTATCGCCACTGGTGGAGACAAGCACACTTTCTATTGTCCTTCCGATCCAACAAAAACTCCAGACATGTCACATTTCTGGCAGTTCAGCCAAAACGTTCCGGTGGGAACCCCTACCGGTTCGGTGGCGGAGCCTACAACTAACCGAGGCGGCCAGTTTCGAGTTACAAGTTATTTCTGGATGATGGATACCGTTAATGGAAGGTCGTATCACCCGCAGGGAACGCCTAAAAAGGAATGGGTGAAAACACTAACACATAAGCAAGCCACCTCAGCTGAGCTGGTTACCGACGCAACCCTCAGTAGCGGTTCTGACCCAAAGACCGCCACCTTTACCGAGGTCCACGGTGGGTCATGGTCCAGATGGCAAATTCCCGACCGCACAAACCACCTGAGATATGGAGGCAGACCCGCCGGTGCTAATATTGTCTTCCTTGACGGACACAATGAATGGCGGCAATTCAGTGAAATGGATGTACGCGTCTCGCCCCCTTACCATTGGTGGTGAGATTGAGAATTGACCTTAATGTCAATCATCTCCTTAACAATGTATTGCTCAGCCTGGATGTGGTGATGATAAAAAGAAGGCGATGTGGAAGTGATACGTGAAAGAAAATCTGAACTCTAAAAATTCATGCTCGATGATGGACCTCAGGCCCATAAAAAAACGAGGAGAAGAATGAGCACAAATCTAACCACACGTCGGCAGTTCTTAAAAGCGACGGGGCTGGGAGCTGCGCTGCTGTTATCCGGACAAGGGCAGGTATTTCCAGCCGATAAGAGGAAAAAGCGACCGAATATTCTGCTTATAACGGCCGATGATATGAACTGGGATGCGCCGGGCTGCTTCGGTGGACAGACGCCGGATATTACACCCAACATCAACCGCTTGGCTTCTGAGGGTATGCGTTTTGCCCATGCTCATATTACCATAGCGGTCTGCCAGCCCAGTCGTTCAGTACTAATGACCGGCTGCTACCCACACCGCAATGGGGCTGAGGGTTTCCAGCCGATTAATACTAATGTGCCGACCCTGCAGGAGAGTCTCCATAAGGCCGGCTACCTCAATGGCATTCTCGGCAAAGTAAAGCACCTGGCGCCTATAGAGAAATTCAAGTGGGATATGGTGAAGGATGTTGGAGAATTAGGGCACGGTCGTGACCCGAAACTTTACTATAAGTTTGCCAAAAACTTTTTCCAACAGGCAGCAAACAAAGACCGGCCGTTTTTCCTGATGGCCAATTCACACGACCCACACCGTCCGTATCATGGCAGCTTGCAGGAACGAAATAAGTTTAAGCAAGCGCTCAATGATATTCCGGAACCTTCGAGGGTGTATCGAGATGAGGAAATACAGGTTCCCGGTTTTTTGCCCGACATTCCCGACGTACGTAAGGAAATAGCGCAGTACTATAGCTCAGTCCGCCGCTGCGACGATACGGTTGGAGCGGTGATGCGCGCCCTTCGCGAATCGAGCCGGGCGGAAAACACTTTGATAATGTTTCTCTCGGACAATGGTATAGCTGTGCCGTTTGCCAAGACAAACTGCTACCTTCACAGCACACGCACACCGTGGATTGCCGTTTGGCCGGGCAAAAT
Source organism: Phycisphaerae bacterium (assembly GCA_041862635.1). Classification (GTDB taxonomy): domain Bacteria; phylum Planctomycetota; class Phycisphaerae; order Sedimentisphaerales; family Anaerobacaceae; genus NIOZ-UU13. The sequence goes on from JBGVTO010000371.1 coordinate 2,089, forward strand.
CAAGCCCGGCACTGTGGACAATCGACACTTTATCTCCGGCATTGATTTTATGCCCACCGCACTTGACGCTGCCGGACTGGCTCAGCCCGCAGGGATGGACGGTTTTTCATTTCTACCCGTTCTTCTTTGCAAACAACAGACTGGTCGTGATAAGGTATTTACTCAGTTTCACCAAACTTCCGCAAAAAACCGCTATCCGATGCGATGCGTACAGAATGACAGGTTCGGGTATATCTTCAATCCGTGGTCTGATGGCGAACGGGTTTTCAAAAACGAATCCCAATCCGGCCTGACGTTCAAGTCTATGCAGGCCGCTGCGAAAACAGACCCGGGGATTGCTAACCGCGTCAAACTCTTCCAATATCGAGTCGTTGAGGAGTTTTATGACCTCGCAAACGACCCTGATGCGCTACATAACCTAAAAGATGACCCAAAATTCAAAAAAAAGCTCGACAATATGCGGGAAGAATTGGTAAAGTGGATGAAAAGAACCAACGATCCAGCATTAGAGGCATTCAAAAACCGTAGTTTACCGGAAGCTCTGAAGAAGTTCATGGCCGAACAGGATGCCAGGGCCGCAAAGAAACAAACAAGAAGAAAAAATCGTAAAAAACGAACATAATAAAACAAACTTTTTACAAAATAGAAGGGGTTAGGAAAATGAATAAGAACGAATTAACCAGACGAGAGTTTTTGGCTGTTGCGTCAACAGGTACCATCGCAGCGGCATCGGGGGGAATTGGTGCCTATGCAAACGGAGGCAAGAAAGCAGGTAAAGCTGCAATCCTCGGCGGTAAGGCGGTCAGAACCAAACCGTTTCCCAGTTGGCCGGTTTGGGACAGAAGTGCCGAAAAATCAGTCATCTCTATACTGCGCAGCGGAAACTGGTTCAGGGGCAGAGGACAGACAGTTTCAAAATTCGAAGAAAAATATGCAGAGTTAATGGGGGTGAAGCGCTGTGTTTGCACGGTGAATGGTACCAATGCCCTGCTTACCGCTCTGCACGTGCTTGATATAGGCCTCGGCGATGAGGTTATTGTTTCTCCCTATACTTTTATCGCTACGTACAATGTGGTTATAGGTTCTTCTGCCTTGCCGGTTTTTGCCGATACCGACCCCGAGACCTTCCAGATAAATCCGGACAAAATAGAAGAAAGAATCAACGAAAATACCAGAGCTATCCTTCCGGTTCATATTCTGGGTCTGCCGGCAAATATGGACAAGATTAACGCCATTGCCAAAAAACACAACCTTGTTGTAATAGAGGATGCCTGCCAAGCATGGATGGCTGAATGGAAAGGTAAAAAGTGCGGCTCGCTGGGGGACTTAGGCTGCTTTAGCTTCCAAAACTCGAAACATCTGCCCTGCGGCGAAGGGGGCGCTGTTATTGGAAATGACGATGAAATAATGGATAGGTGTTACTCTTTCCATAACTGCGGCAGACCGTATGGAAGTGTGAAAGAAACCAGCAATTACCCCATCATAGGAACCAACCGCAGAATGACGGAATATCAGGCGGCTATATTGCTTTCCCAGATGAAGCGCCTTGAAAGAGATACGGAAAAGCGTAATAAAAATGCTGCCTATCTGACGTCGAGAATCAAAGACATTCCCGGTATTGTTCCTCACAAGCTATACGAAGAGGTAACCAGAGCGGCATACCATTTGTATCCTTTCCGGTACAAAAAAGAGCACTTCAATGACCTGCCGCGAGATAAGTTTCTCTCCGCACTAAGGGCGGAGGGCATTCCTTGCAGCAGTGGATATGGCCCCCAATATAAGGATGGCTTAATTGAAGTTGCCCTGAATTCCAAGAATTTTAAGAGGGCTTTCCCGAAGGAAAGGCTGGATAGATACCGTCAAGAGCTGCACTATCCCGATAACGACCAGCTTTGCAAAGAAGCAGTGTGGTTTGGCCAAAATCTGCTGCTCGGAGCCAAAAACGATATGGATGACATAGCGGATGCCATATTGAAAGTCTATGAGAATAGAGATGAGCTGGCAAAGTTAGATAAAACGTCGTCGAAATATAAAAAAGATTCTGTCGCTCTGTGAAGTGTGATTTACGGACTTGTCGTTTGATTATAAAGTCTTTTCAAAGACCGTGGGAATCTTATAACATCAAACAATAGAGATTGCTTCACTTTGCTCACAATAACAAGATTATCGCATCATTTCAAGGAGCGTATCTCTGGAGGTATGCCAGAGGGGGACGAACAATCTTTTAATCTCCAGGCCAATCTCAATCAGAACCTCTGCGGGCTGTCCCAAAAATAAATATCTGTAACATAGTGGTGGTTTAAGTCTAAAAGAATTCTTTGACAATGGTCTATTTCCATATTAAAATTTCCTTGCTGCAAAAATCTATTCAGTGCATGAACAGTATGTGCAATTCTTGAAAGGGAGAAAAATGAGAAAGATAAAAGCAGGCTTATTGATAACACTCGCTGGTATTCTGTTCTGTTGGCCGCTTGTCTCGATGGCAAAAAAGGACCAGCCGGTTCTCGAAAAAATAGGTATTACTCGCGGAATCTGCGTCGTGCTTGGTGACAGCAAGTGCGAACTTGCCCTGGAGCTGGCGCGGGACAGTGAGCTGCTGATATATGTGCAGTTGCGCCGGGCAAAGGATGTCGAAAAAGCACGCAGGATAGTTGATGAGGCGGGCTTTTACGGGACACGCATCTTTGTGGAAAAAGGGCCGTTGAGCGAATTACACATAGCCGACAATCTGGCAGACGCCGTTATCGCCGTAGGTAGGGCACCAAAAGCTGAAGTGCTGCGAGTCCTGCGTCCCGAAGGTAAGGCCCTGTTAGGGCGTGAAGTTCTGGTCAAGCCGGTTCCCGACGGAGTGGATGACTGGAGCCACCCATATCACGGCCCGGACAATAATCCGCAATCAGAGGACACAGTCATTCGGGCGCCCTATCTGACACAGTTTTTGGCTGAGCCGCGCTATGCGCCATTGCCCCAGGTTGCGGTGGCTTCGGCGGGTCGTGTATTCAAGGCGTTCGGACACGTGGCCTTCAAGACGCGCGAGGAGCCCTTTCTCAACAAGCTCGTGGCATTCAACGGCTATAACGGTACGATACTTTGGCAGAGAGACCTAACTGAGGGTGTGATGATTCATCGCAATACAATGATTGCAACGCCGACAATCCTATATATCGGCGACGACAAGTCCTGTAAGTTAATTGATACGGCTACCGGCCGATTGAAGGACGAAATCATCCCACCGGTGGAGAAAGCCGGAGGGACATTCTGGAAGTGGATGGCCCTGGAAGACGGCGTGCTCTATGCGCTTATGGGCCGGCAGGAGCAAAGAGACCCGACAAGGCGATGGCGCCGGGAGGCGCACGGATGGCCGTGGAATCCGATATCAAAAGGTTTCAATCAACCGGAACATCCGTGGGGATTCGGCCGAAACGTGCTGGCCATTGACCCGACAACGAAAAAAGTCCTGTGGAGCTATCGAGAAGATGAGCCGGTGGACAGCCGCGCAATGTGCATGAAAAATGGACGAATCTATATCTTTAGATTTGGAGCGTATCTGACCTGCCTGAATGCGAAGACCGGCAAAGTCATCTGGCAAAAGAACCCTGACAATGCCCCCGAGCTGTTTAAGTCACTGGGGACATATCTGAATCGGCAGGACTGGCGTACCAACTGGCGAACTACAAACTATCTGCAGTGCAGCGACAAGGCCCTGTATTTTGCCGGCCCTCAGATTGGAAAGCTCCTTGCCGTTTCCACCGAAGACGGGCGTGTCCTCTGGGAGAATTCTTATAGTAACTTTCAACTGGTTCTACAAGATGATGGGCTGTATGGCATAAGCGGTCAAATTGACAAACACCCGAGTAAAAAATTTGACCCGCTTACCGGCCTGGTATTGGCGGAGATTGATACAAATCGCCGGGCTTGCACTCGACCGACGGGTTCATCCGATGCTATATTTTTCCGTGCCAGTGGCGGTTCCGTGCGTTTAGATTTAGACAGCCGGCGTCCGGAGTGGATTTCACCTATGCGTCCTCAATGTCACGATGGTGTCACCATCGCCAACGGTTTGCTATACTGGTGGCCGTCCGTATGTGATTGCCAGCTTACGCTCTATGGAATCACCTGCCTCGGACCTGCAGGGGAATTTGACTTTACCCAACCGGCAACCGAAGCAGGACGTCTGGAGAAAGGCGCCAAGGACTTAACGAAGGTCGCAAGCCTGCCCGAATCGTCGGCTGACTGGCCTACCTTCCGTGCAGACAATACCGGCAGTGCGACAACAGAAGCAGCCGTCTCCGATAAGGCCGAACTACTCTGGCGGTTTGAACCGAAGACGGCACCTGCCTCCACAGTTTCTGTTCCTACAGCTCCGGTTACGGCTGGTGGACTGATATTTGCCAGCGGTCCCGACGGCATCGTCCGGGCTTTGGATGCAGTGAACGGCCGGTTGCAGTGGAAGGCTTATACTGGTGGGGCGGTTCGTTTTCCGCCAGCTATCTGGCAGGGGCGTGCTCTGGTGGGCTCCGGCGATGGATGGATTTATGCCTTTGAGGCACAGACGGGTCGGCTTCTCTGGCGGTTTCGTGTAGCTCCGGTGGAGCGCAAGATACCTGTCTATGGCTCGCTTCTGTCCACCTGGCCGGCCGCGAGCGGAGTGTTGGTCGAAGACGGAATCGCCTATACTGCTGCCGGCATCGTTAATTATGACGGCACTTATGTTTATGCACTTGATGCCGTAACCGGCCGGATAAAATGGCAGAACAATACATCAGGTCATCTTGACCGGCAGGCCCGTACCGGAGTGAGTGTGCAGGGCCATCAGCTACTTCACGACGGCAAGCTCTACTTAGCCAGCGGCACATCTCTTTCGCCGGCTGTTTATAACATTTCAGATGGAGAATGCCTTAACGACCCGAAACCGCTGGCAAGCTGTCAATCGCAAAGCCCGCGTGGCTGGGAGCTTTCTCTGCTCGCAGACCAGGTCGTGGCCTGCGGTAAGCCATTCTATGCACACCCGAAGTATGATGTATTTGACAATACCGTTTTCAACAGAGTTTTTCTAACGTCGAGCAGTGGTCGTGACATTGTTTGGGTAAGCGGTCAAAACGAAAAGGAGGTTTTATGCTTTGACGACATTGATAGAGAGTTGTTAGGAAAAAAGATGGTGGAGCCCGGTAATCGTTTCAATATTGATTGGAAAAAGATTGGTGTTAGCGATAAGCCGTTATGGAGCTACGATTGTAAAGACAGCGTTGCTTTAGCAGTGTGCAGCAATGCTGTGGTGATAGCAAACAAATCTAATATCGTCGCATTGAATTTTAAAGACGGTGGAGTTATGTGGTCTGAAGACGTGCCGTCGGCTCCGGTTAGCTGGGGTCTGGCAGTTGACCGTAATGGTCGTATAATAGTAACCCTTGAAGATGGCCAAATTCTGTGCTTTGGTCAAAGAGTATTTGCCTCCGGTCAAAGTGTAACAAAAAGCTAACCTTATTGTTAAGTAAAACCAGTACTTTGAGTTTGTAACTGATGCAAAAGTTTTGAGTGGAAATTAGATTAATGAAAATGTTAAAGCGATTTCATTTACCTATATTGATGTTGCTCTTTTGCGGAGCGGGGTGTTTCAACGGTAAACCGTTGTCTTCACCATCAGACGAAAAATATACCGAGCAAAATGCGCTTGGTATGATAAGAACCAGCCGTAAATCACTAGCGCCTGTATATGCTCCATTGGCCGAGCAGATTGTTTCAGATTTCGACTTGGGCGAAAAAGATGGTATCGGGATTGACTTAGGAAGCGGTCCCGGCACGCTCATTGTCGAATTGTGTAAGCGCACACAACTTCATTGGATCAATGCTGACATCAATCCGAATTTCTTTCCAAATTTCTATAGACAAGCGGAGCAAAACCATTTGGGGCACCGAGTGAGCGCTATTTTCGCCGATGCTCATAATCTTCCTTTTCGCGATAATTATGCAGATATAATCATTTCCAGGGGATCATATCATTTCTGGGAGGATAAGGTGCGAGCGTTCAGCGAGATATATCGCGTGCTCAAACCTGGCGCGGTGGCTTATATTGGACGAGGCTTTTCGAGAAATCTGCCCGTTGAAACGGCAGAAAAGATACGTGCAAAACAGGGTAAAAAAATGAAATATGATGTGGACAAAAAAGCTAATGAGCTATCTAATATTATGAAAACTCTGGGAATCAAAGACTACCGCATTGATATACCGAAACCTCCCGGCAGTGAAAATGTTAACTATGGAATTTGGATTGAATTCCGTAAAACTGGATAACATGTGAATGGAAAACGGGGATGATAAAATAATGAGTAGAATGCAAAATCAAAAGCGGTTGATAGTGGGCTTTACCTTAATCGAGCTATTAGTGGTCATTGCTATTATTGCCCTGTTGATGGGGATACTGGTACCTGCTTTGCATAAGGTGCGATTTAGAGCCAATGAAACATCTTGTCTCAGTAACCTTCGACAGGTAAATGTTGCTCTGATTATGTATGCCAACGATGACAGAAATAACCGTTATCCTTTGGAGGCGACCGAACATAATCCTCACCGAGCTTTGCTGCAGAAGCTCAATGCCTATAGAGATAGCGGCCTGATAGAAGCTTTCTATTGTCCGCAAGCCAAATTCTTAGAGCAGTTTGCAAACGATCCGAACGGGGGTGTTCCTCCTGGTGGTGTGGATTCTGTGATTGACACGCCACAAAACCGCATTGTTGGCAATATTACATACATTTACTGGAGTTACCGCGCCAACAAACAGGAGTTAGATGGAAGTACCTGGCGAGATCCCACTTACTTCCTGCCGCGGCAATTAACTTTGCATGGAATGGAAGCCCATCGAGACTGGCTCGGCTCAACAAGCAAGAATAAAATTCAGGATGAGCGATATCGTCTTTGCAGTAATGCGAGTCCGGCGGAGATTTGGGTTGTATGCGACTTCTTCCGTAAGCAGGGTATCTTTCCGCACGGCCGCAAACCGGGACAAACAGAAGGTGGTGTCAATGTGAACTTCCTGGACGGTCATGCCGACCGAGTCTCCAAAAGGCCGAGAGACAGCTATCGCTGAATAAGAAAGACTTATGTCAAGCTCACTGTAAGTTTTATATAATGCGAAAAACATCTTTTCTGGTGAGATGGTGGGCCAAGGCACTCAAACTTCAGACACCTAAGTAAATCTCGGCAATATTCAGTGGTAAATACCAAAAACAACACGCATAATCTTGAGAAGGAGATTGGGCAAATGCGGGGAAAACTTGTTTGTTCGACCAATACAATCTCATTTTTGCTGCTAATCGGCATATTTTGTACAGTGGCCGTGGTCGGTTGCAGTAAAAAAGAAACTACTGATAAACCCAGGGAACTGGTAATTTTATGTGGCAGCTCATTCCCCAAGCCGATGGAACAATTGTATTCGGAGCTCACCGCCCAAACAGGCATTAAAGTTACTACGACAGTTGCGGGCAGTGAGGACTTTTTGCCTCTGGTCAAAGCAGGTCGAAAGGGAGATATTCTTGTTACCCACGACCCGTACCTTGATTACGTTGCTGATGCCAACGCCCTGGCGGATTATGTCCATGTAGGCTTTGTGGCACCGGTACTGGCGGTGCAGAAAGGCAATCCTAAAGGACTGACAGGCATTCAGGACCTAACGAGGCCCGGCTTGAAAGTTGCCCTGACCGACCCGCAGTATTCCACCTGCGGCGAAATGGTCTTTGCACTTTTAGACAAGAAAGGCATAAAAGAGGCAGTTATGAAAAACGTCGAAAACCGCTTAACCAAAGGACACAGCGCTTTGGGAACTTTTCTGAAAACCCAGGCAGTTGATGCGGTCATTATGTGGAACGGCGTGGCCCATACATTCCGTGACAGTGTGGAGGTTGTTCGGACGCCCTATGAATACGATGAGGAAATCCGCGTGCACATTATTGGTTTGAGCTATTCCAAAGAACCCGAATCGCTTAAACAGTTCATTGCATTTGCCCGAACCAGGGGCCCCGATATTTTCGCTGAGTATGGCTATGTAAAATAACACCTGTACCCGCGTTTTCTGTGCGGGTAGCACAGGTGCGGGCAGAACCGGAGAACAAATTGAAAAAGGTTACAATAATTGTAATTGTTGGTATTGGTGTGCTGCTTTGCGGATGTAAAGCTGAAAAATCAGAAGACTCTGATTCTGAGGTAAAAGAATTACTACTCTATTGCGGGGCCGGCATTCGCCCGCCGGCGGATGAGCTGGTTGAGATTTTTGGGCGAGAGTATGGTGTTAAGGTCGCTCCGGATTATGCCGGCAGCGAGGTGCTCTTGTCAAAGATAAAGATTGCCCGCCGAGGCGATCTCTATATGCCGGGCGACAAACACTATGTTGAACAAGCCGCCCAGGAAGATATGGTTCTTTCCCAACGCTCGGTTTGCTACTGGGTCCCGACCATCCTCGTGCAGAAGGGCAATCCGAAAAAAATCTTCGGATTAGAAGACCTCCTCAAGCCTGGTATAAAGTTGGGTCTTGGTGATCCGGGGGCCTGTGCTATCGGCAGAACATCCAAACAAATACTCGCAAAGAACAATATCACCTTCAAAGACATCGAGAAAAATCTAATATTTCAATCCCTTACCGTTAATGAGCTGGGTATGCAAATACAGGCCAGATCGCTTGACGCTGTTATCGTCTGGGATGCAATGGCACGATACTACAGCGAGTACGGAGATGAGATACCTATTGCTCGAGAGAAAAATTTGATTTCCACTATCGATGTGGGTGTGCTGAAGTTCACCAAACACAGAAAACTGGCAGAAAAGTTTGTTGACTTTCTTGTTTCTGAGCAAGGCCAGGGAATTTTTGAGAAACATAACTACCGTACCTCGCCTCCGTAATAAAACCGGATTTGCTGCAGTTGGAGGAAATCTTATCTTTGAGTATAGTTTTCAGCCTGAACCGGATTCTGCGATGCAGTTTGACCGGTTACAGCGCTATTTGCAAATTTTCTATCGCAAACAACAATATAACCGACTATAATGCCTGCGATAA
>JBGVTO010000372.1:0-11027 GCA_041862635.1 Phycisphaerae bacterium
CCTGCCATCGACACGCCCCCACTCGAACTTGGTATCGGCCAAGATCATCCCTTTGCTCTCGGCATACTTGCCGGCCTTTTTGAAAATCTCCGTACTCTTATCCCGCACATAGTTTGCCGCTTCGGAGCCGATAATATCGACGCATCGCTCGAAGCTGATATTCTCATCGTGAGTCCCTCTCTCGGCCTTGGTTGCCGGGGTAAAAATCAGCTCCGGCAGCTTCTGGCACTGTTTCAGTCCGGACGGCAACTTCTGTCCGCAAACCGTTCCGCTTTCCTTGTATTCTTTCCAGCCTGAGCCGGCCAGATACCCCCGCACGACACATTCAATCGGCAGGACTTCAACCTTTTTAACCAGCATACTTCGGCCGGCCAACTGCTCGGAATAATTACAAAACGGCTCGGGAAAATCGGCCACATCATCGCTTATCATATGGTGCTCCACATCCGGGCTTAGAAAATCGAACCAGAACCGTGAAATCTGTGTCAGGATAATTCCTTTACCGGGTATGCCGTTAGCCATAACCACATCAAAAGCGCTTATCCTGTCGGTCGCAACTATCAGCAGCTTATCGCCCAAATCGTATATGTCACGAACCTTACCCCGATTTGGCTGGACACCCGCTATATTAGTCTTCAAAACCGTCTCCATAATAATTCCTTTCAGCTTTTGGTTCATAGTGAATACCTATACTCCATTATTACATATTCCCAAAATAGCCTGCTTTAGGTATAATACAACCTGAATCGACAATAGTCAAAAGGAGTAAAATAATATGCCAAATGTAAAAGATGTGATTGTCAAAAAACCGACCGATGAGGAGGCGGCGGCCTGCAAGGCGTGGCCTACCTGGCAGTGCGAGCCCAGCACCTTCGACTGGGCATATACGGAAAAAGAAACCTGCCTTTTGCTCGAAGGCAAAGTAACGGTTACAGACGGCAATGATTCGGTAAGCTTCGGCTCCGGCGATCTCGTGGTCTTCCCCGAGGACCTCGAGTGCACCTGGAACGTCCACGAAGCCGTAACAAAACACTATAACTTCGGCTAAAACCGCCGCTGTCATTGCCCGTAACAAGTATGGGGCAGCACAAGATTGTCAGTTTGTCCCCTTCAATCCTCGACCTGCACATCGGGTTTCTGGCCGGGCTGATGCGAAGTTGCTTTGAGTTCGAGCCATTCGGGTTTCTCAAAGCTGACATGGGCATCATTGTAGAGCACATTTGTTTCATGAGGAGTTTTTTTCAACATCGATTCATCGTAGGCTAAGACAGCATCCGGCGGAGCCCTGTATTGCTGATTCTTGCCCAGATAGACAACATTCCGGTTAATCCAATCGAAAATCTGCTCGTCTGCTATATATTTCCGCAAGTCTGACAAATTCGACGGGCACCTGCCCTTATGATCATTCGCAAATACAGCAACAGCTAAACCTAATTTTTGCATGTTCTTATAAGACAGGCTTTGTCGATTAGCTCGAAGTCTCTCAAGGCGCTCTCGCTGCTCTCTGCTCAGATCTTGGTATCCTCCTCCACTGCTCAAGTGCTTCGGAGCGCCGCCTTCACCCTGAACCTGCCCAGCGGGTTTTTCAGGCTCAATCTCAACCTGCACATCGGTTTTCACTCCCGGCCGAAGCGAAACGTTTTTGAACGTTATCCACTGATATGGACGAATCTCGAAGCTGAATATATCTATTTCCGATAGTTGTGGAGAAAAAGCGTATTCCCACCCCTCGACGCCCTTTCCTATGCCGCCTTGAACCTGATTTCCAATGTGCAAATTGTCGTATACGTCTTTAGCAACCAGGCGAAAGGCGGTATTGTAAAAGTTATGCCAAACCATTAAATACGTCTTATCTTCCTTTTGGTAAGCTTGTTCAAATCTGAGCACCTTATTATCCGCTGAGGTGCTCCTTTCGCCTCTACCATCCGAAACAGCGAAGCTTTTCCACGGACCGGCTGCTACTCCAAGCGGAATCGTGACCGTACTTTGGTGTTGAGGAAAATTTGCTGTAATTGTCGTAAGACCGGGAACCCTTTTACCATTTATCAGTGCAGAACCGGTTGCCATTGAACCATTGATTGCCTCAGGTATCCGTTTCGAAGAATAGCTGATACTATCGAACGGATAGCCATGAAATCGAACCGCAATTTCATAGTCATTGTCATTTTCCGGGTCTGCATAGGAGTTTGTCTTTTCATAGGGTGCTTCAGGCAACATCGTCCCATCCGGCCGCCACCACTGTCTGCCTTCGCTGGGATGCTCACAAACACCAACTAATTCAACCGTTACGCCGTTGGGGAGTTTAGTTTTAAATTCTGATGGTCCTGAAGCTTCTTCGGGTTCGAGGGTAAAGTTGAAAGTCTCCTCGTCCTTTTTATTAAAAGTGAAATGGCCGTCGTAAAGGCTTTGGCGTTCAGATTTATACCCCGGCGCCTCGACTTTTATGGAATGATGTTCCGGCCAGGTAAGAAAGCTGTATTCGCCGGCTGTGTTTGTAATCGCCCCCCATTCGGAACGCTCGTCGGCCTTGATTTGTTCCCAGTTCGGCTTGGGGCCATAGCCATCATCGAATACTCTTGCACCTGCTATGGGCTCTCCCGTCTGAGCATCTTTCACTATCCCCTTGATAACTAATCCAGGAGGACCTGGTCTACACGTTGCCATTGGTAAAAGAATTGCAGCGATGATGATAACTATAGTCAAGCCGAGGATTCCGAGTTTTGCTTTTTTGGGTATCGGGCGATTGAGGATATGTTTTATTCGGCCGGCCAGTGCGCTTTTGGATTCCACGACACCTATCAATCGCAAAGATAAAGCCGGTCGCTTAAAGGCCAGCTTTGCCACGTCAACCAGTGTCTGCGGGTACTGCCGGGCTTTTTCGCCCATTGACACCAGGACCATTTCATCGACGGCCTGCTCGCGGACTCTGCGAATTATTGCATTAGCAAGCCAGAGCAGCGGATTATAGAAATATATAACCTGCAAAAGAGTTTGGGCCAGATTCACCCACAAATCGCCGCGTCTGATATGAGCAAGCTCGTGCAGCAAAACTGTTTTTAATTGGCTTTTATTTAAACTCGATGCAAGATTTTTAGGCACCAGAATCACAGGCCGAAATAATCCGCAGACGGCCGGGCTGGTTGCATTCGCCGAGACCTTTAAGCCGATTTTTCGTTTTAATCTTATGCGCTCGCGGCAAGAATCAAGCGTATCGGCCATCGAATTATTTGCCTCTCTGGCCTGAGCAACAAGTCCCTTCACAAAAATGGCCCGCTGCAACAACAACAGTCCCATTGTCAGCACAACAGCCGCCCAGAGTAAAAATACGGCGCCCTGCCAGGACAGCGGTGTTACCGATTCTGCCGGGGGCTGAGCAGGCTCTGTCGCTACCGGCCCGGTAGCCGGTATAATCGGTGCCGAAGTTGGTGTGAACTCATCGGCCTGGATATTTGTAAGGTCAATGGTTGGTGAAACGATGGCCGCGGCCGGCTCTGTGGCTTCGGCCTCTGTGACCGGCCGATTTATATTTACAAACGCTAATTCATCGCCGAAAAAGTATCCCAGGCTCATTGGTGTCGAAAGCGAGGTCGGCAGAATCAGCTTGACGAGCACTAACATCCAAATCCAGTAGCGAAACACGGCCCGGACTTTTTTATGCAGGGCAAAATCAGTCAGCAGCAAAATCAAAATCAATATGCCGGATTGAACGAACATCGGCAGGGCAAATTCGACAAATCTCAATCCCGCCGAATGTATCTGCTCTAATATCGCATTCATGACAGGTTCTCCATCTATTGAGACGGACTTTTTGAATTTTTGTTACAGCGAACTATTTTTTTCGTGCGGCACGGCCTTTGGTGCGTTTTTTCTTTATCAGCTTTTCAAGCTCGCTAAGCTGTTTCTGCGAAAGTTTATGATTGTCCAGCAGAAACTGCATCATCGGCGTAAGCGCCCCGTCGAAGGCCCTTTTTACCGCCCGCATGATTTCGCCCTTTTGCGCATGTATTCTGGTGATAGCCGAGCGGTAAAGGATTAGATTGCGGATTCTTTCGGTCTTCAGCAGGCCCTTGGTCACCATGCGGTCCATCATTGTCTTGACGGTGCTGTAGGTCCAGCTCTTTTGGTCTTCGAGCTGCTCCTGAACGGTCGGGGCAGCACAGGGCTCATTTTCCCAGACGGCCTGGATAATCGCCCATTCACCTTCGGTAAGCTCATAATTTTTCTTTGCCATAGATATCTCCTTATCTTTAACTTTGACGAGAATACTCTACAATTGCAAAGATTGCAAGGGAAAAATAAAAGTTTTTTAATTTTTTTGGACTTTATTTTCGTTCACGAAACCAAAAAAGAAAGGCCGGGCAAATCGCCCGGCCTAAGCCTTCCAAGATGTATCGCCTGGACAGGTTTTTACGGTGCTCCAATGACGATAGTGACGTCTTTTATCTCCTGGCCAAGTTTGGTTTCGAGTCCGGTTTCCATAATGTTCCGGCCATTATAGAGAATTTCCAAAACTCTGCATTCCTCTTTCCTGAGAGCAGGCCAGGTTATAAATCATCTTAATTTCAATCCTAACTTCTGAAGCGCCGCAATTGCTCGTTTATGGTCCTTATCGTATTCATCCCAGCAATCCACTACCTTTCCCTCCTTATCGATTATATAACTCAGCATCACTCTGCTCATTGTGTAATTTTGGGCTGCATCCGAGGAATCAATAACGTTGGGGAAGGTCACTGAATGCTTTTGTATAAAATCCAAAGCAGTCTCTTTGTTATCCGAACAGTTGAAACCAAGAACGACCAGATTTTTGCCCTTGTTCTTTAGATAGTATTCCTGGAGATGGCGCATCTCCATCTCACTGGGCGGCAACCAGGACCCCCAACTATAGAACCAAACTATTTTTCCGCGGTAGTCCGACAGCCTGATTTTGGTTCCTTCGGCAGAGAGCAGCTCGAAATCGGGTGCAACCTGGCCCGGCTTTAAAATTCCTTCTTCCGGATCGGGCAAACGGTACAGGTTCCATCCTTCCGGCGGGGTCCAGGCGAACTTCTCCGCCGGTATTTCAGCATCGACGGTCACATCCGACCATAGCTCATCCATGATGGCGATATCATTTTTTTTCGTAATCATTACCCGTTTGAGCTTCCTGGGCAAATAGTCCGCTTTGGAAAGCCAGAGTCGCCATATCTCCTGGCCTTTATTAAAACTTACCTCAATCACATCGCACTCTTCATCCCTGACTTTTTCTGTGCCTGTGCTTTTGATACCCTCTATTTGTGGCTTCTTAGAAATCGCATGTCCATGACCGTGAAACGTGCTCGGATCGATTACAGGCACACCCATTCCTGCGCCGAGCAGAGGCGTCTTATACCTAATGGAATCTTTGCCTGTGGGAGCGGCTTCTTTCATGTAAACGTTGAACCGGCTCTTTTCACTGCTTACCCCGAACCGGTCTTCAAATGAAAATGGAGGACGTTCTCCGAGCCAGTAAATCCAGAGACACTCGCCGTCGCCGATAAGGGTGCCGGCTTTGGGGCCAGCAGCACGATCTGTTTCTATGCGAACGTAGTTTGGCTTTTTCAACCAGGCTGCGTAGGTACAGCTTTTAAGTAGTTTGCCTCCAGCCTCAAATTTATAATCGCTTTTATAAGAAAGGCTCTCGGCTTTGCCCATGGTCTCAATCATTTTGTCATAAAGTGCATGTGCGGCAGGGTCGTCCTTACTTGGCTGTGCTTCAAGCCGAATTGCCCCAGACATCAAACATACCATAACGGCAATTGCGCACAAAATCGCCGCTCGGCGAGATACTTTTGTCTGAGTGTTATGCTTCGGGTCAAGCAGTGAGCGAACTCTTTGAGCGAGCCTGCTTTCGAACAGGGCAACTGCATGAAACCAGGTCTTTTCGAGCCCTTGCTCGGCAATTCGTGAAAGTAATTTTATATAATCCATAACATGTACTCCTTTCTTAAGAACATAATTGTCGCAGATTTGTTCACGCTGTTGAGTAAGCTGAGAGCTGGCATACAAGACGAGTGGATGGAAGAAAAACGCTGCTTCAACAATTCGCTGAAAGAGGTTAGTCAAACAGTCCCTTCGTTCGATGTGTGCCAGCTCATGGTTTAAGACCATTTGAAGGTCTTCTTCAGTACTTTTTTCGTACATTTCTTTCGGGAGCAGGATAACCGGCCTCAGTACTCCAAAACATACCGGGCCTTGGACATGAGACGTTACCAATATCCTTAATTTTTGTCCGTCCAGGTTTGCGATACGCTCGTTTTGTAATACAGGTTCTGTTGATAGGCGGATTCGACGAAGTCTATACCAGCCAACCGCAAATCGAGCCAGCACAAAAACGACGCCCACAAGCCATACGCCAGCTAACACTGCTCTTATTGGAAAGGCTCGTGCCCCCGGATTGGTTTCAACCGGCATCCGGGTATGTGTGAGACTCGGCAAGTGGGTTTCATCGGGTGAATTTTGTACGAGTTTCACAGCGTTGCCGGCGTCCGTCTCAAGTACTTCAGCCTTGAGAGGTTCAACCTTAGTAGGCAGCACTGCAAGAGTCAGTTTCGGCCCGCCCAGCCAGATTGCAGGCAGTACCACGATGCCCATCAGTAAATATAACCAGATCATGTGACGGTAAATCGGAGCGCGGACTTTTGCTACTCTGATAATTCCCCACGCAAGCAGCGTCAATAGAGCAGCGACCACCGAACAGAACAGAAGGTAATTCACAATTCCATTCGCGAATAAATTTAGAATATTATTCATTCTTTCCCCTTTCTTCGATGAGTTTCTGAATTTCACGAAGCTCGTTCTCGCTGATACGATTTTGTTCTACCAGACTGGTCAACAACAATGGAGTTGACCCTTCAAAAAGACGTTCGACAAGGTCGCCCAGCACGCCGTGACGTACAGCCTGTTGGCTTATCAAAGGACGATAAACATAGGTACGACCATCCACCTCGTGCTCGAGGTAACCTTTGGCTTCGAGCTTACGCATCATGGTCAATATTGTGCTATATGCAGGCTTTCGGCGGGAAAGCGCGTTCTTGACATCATGAACCGTCGCCCTGCCCCTGTCCCATACAACATTCATAATTTGCAGCTCCAATCTACCCAATCTAATCTCAGAATTGATTTTCTTAGCCATACTTAACCCCTTAAATATTATAATAGTAATATTACTACGGTAATAGATAATGTCAATAGAAAAATAAAAATTTTTTAAAATTTTTTTTGCCCCGTTTTTCAGCTCAAAAAACCGCGAAAAAAACCTAATCTGCGGTTTTAAGAAGCTTTACAATTTCCGTCTGGCCCGCCGCTCGGGCCAGGTCCATAGCAGTTAGGCCCTGCTTATCACGGGCGTTGGCATCGGCGCCTTTGACTATAAGAAGTTTGACGACATCGACGCGTTCACGAATGACAGCTATGTGAAGTGGCGTAGAATTTTCATTATTTTTCGCGTTAATGTCAGCACCGTTGGCCAGAAGCATTTCAACCGCATTCACATTACCTTCCCGGACCGTATAGTGCAGCGGTGTCTCACCGTTTGCTCTTTTTGCATTAACGTCAGCACCTTTCGTAATTAACTGTTTAACTATATTGTCGTATCTCCTTGAGACCGCGTAGTGTAACGGGGTACCTCCAGTTGCGTCTTTTGCATTGACGTCGGCACCCTGGGTTACAAGCAGTTCTGCCACATCCTGCTTCCCCCATCGCAGCGCATAGTTGAGAGGCGTTCGTTTGGCATTATCTATTGCATTGATGTCGGCGCCGTTGGCCAGAAGCAGTTCGGCTACATCGGCATGACCTTGCTGTGCCGTATAGTGTAGCGGTGTCTGGCCATTTTTTCCCTTTGCATTAATGTCTGCCCCATTGGCAATTAAAAGCTCTACTACAACCTTTTGGCCGCGTTCAACCGCACTATAAAGTGGTGTAAAGCCCTCTTCGTTCTTCGCATTTATATCGGCACCGCTCGAGATGATTGACTGAACCCGCTTGATGTCACCCGAACGTGCAGCTTTCCACAAGATTATCGGGGTCTTCTTAGAACCAGGACCAGGATCGCGGAGCGAAAGGTCGATTAAAGAATTTGGCAGTCGCCACTTTTCATTACCGATCGAGGGAAGCGGATTTACGGCTAACCATTTAGAAGTATACCAGTGTTCTTTGATTAACTTGAAAGGTTTCTTGCCGTTGAGGAATTCATCATTGATCTCATTAGGATTGCCGCCGTCAAGAGAGTAGAGGACGCCGGGGCTCGTGGGTAAGACGTAGTTAGGCCTGGGAAAAAACACCACGTATGAATCATACTTATCTGCACGCACACAGTTCACACGTTCAAATTCTCTGGAAATCCTTGTTAGCTCGTCCACTTCATACCACAAGAAACCTTTCTTCCCTGACAACATGTCTCTTATCACCTGTCGGCCGGGTCCCGATGAGTCTAAATGAAATCTGCTATATTCCGGATGAGCTTTGATGAGCCGGACTAAATCGTTGTATAAAACGAGCTTTTCCTGGTTGAGGGCAGGCGGAGTATAAATGTGACCGAGAGACCATCTGAAAATGTGGTGCCCTATTAGGTGGAAGAACACAAAACCGGCCAACAGGAAACAGACCGCCACAAGACAGCACAGACATATTAACCATCTTTTGTAATTTCGACGGCCATTGTCCTGATTTATTGTCGGCTTTCCAGGTACTTTATTTCCCTCAAAAACATCCACAATTTGATTCTTCATCTGTTTTCTTCTTAGAATATTTTTAAAGGGATTTTTCTTAACCAATTTAAGCATAACTACTCCAATCAGAGCGAATAACCAAGCTGGAAGAGGGCCCATGAATAGCCATTTATGAAAGGGAGTCTTAATAATGACTTTTTCTTCTCCGGAAGAATACCTTTTGGATATATAGGAGCCTAAAGGAGACCATTTTATGAGATACGTCGTATTCTTGTTCTTATCGTGAAATCGTTTTTCACCAGTTTCACCAAACAAACTGAAGTTGTGCCCTACATCTGATAATTCATTAGCGAGAGCCCCATCTTTCTCGAATACGTAGAGTTTGTCGTTTCTTGCCGTGGCAACCTCAAGCTGGTCTTTTTTATTTATTCTGATTCTAAAGGCTCCGCCTGCACTATTAACGAATTTGCCGTAGATAAACTTTCCTTCAGGGTCATATACTTGTATTCTCGAGTAAAACTGCAGGCCGCAGTAAATATTTCCTTCAGAGTCCACAGCAATTCCTTCGAGGCACCCAAGCGGCAACTCAAACGAATCTAAATTTCTAAACTCAAAACCCAACCCAGTTACAGCACCGGCTAAAAATCCAATAACGCCAATAATCAGGAACAAAGCTGCTACTATACGGATGACGTATCTTATCTTCGCATTCATGTTTTCAGCCTAATGTTATCCTGCTTAAGTATCAAGCCGGACAGATAGTCTTATTTGTCAGAAGACTCTCATTCCTCTGAAAGTATTTTTTATCCCCGGCTGTTGAAGAAGTCGAGTTTATCTTATCAGGCGATTCGGCTGAATTCAATACAAAACAACCGACTTAATTGCCCTTCGCCCGCCTCCTATTTGGCCCTGCTGTTTAGTTTGTTCCTGGGGAGTTTGTACTTGTCAAGCTCGGCTCGGTGGCTTTTACCTTCGGTATAAGCTGCAATAAAAGATAAACAAACAGAAACAAGGCCAGCACATTTACGCCGATTAACCAGAAATCTGAACGCCTAAATAAGAAGAATGTACATCGGGCACCGAATCCAAACAAGAAAGCTGGTCTACCTTTAAACCAACCAACTACAATCCGCAGACCGGAAAGAAATTCATAGGTTAGTATAGGAGAAGACATAACCGGAATCTGAATTGCCTGATAGACCGCCGATAGAGCAGTTCCCAACTGTGGACTATCTATTAGTGCCAATCCGGCAACAATTCCGAAAATAAACATAAAACATATAAAGATATAACCTATCCATAGGTATATGGGCATGCTCGTGTTCCACTGTTGTAAAATAAATATCATCGAGATGCCCGCAAAACCTCCGCCGATTTCAAGAACAATCAACAGATATTTAATCCATCTGTTCATTTTTGATTGTCAACTCTTGATTTTAAGGCGGCTTATCGTCCGGCCCTAATTCAGTCTGCCGGCGGACCATCTGATGGCCTGGGTTACCAGGCGGCGTAGGTTCGGGTTTTCGTAGGCATAGTGGTCGTGGCCGAGCATGAGGCCGCAGACCCTGGTCCTGCCGTATCGCCTGACCCAGCAGATTGTTTTGTCACAGTCCGGATGCTCCGTGGTCAGGAGCACTTTATTGTTCTTTTCGAAGCCGCAATACTTGTATCCTTCATCGTGTATCTGGAAATCGCTCATACCCCGCGTAATCGGATGCGAGGTATTCGCGATATGCACGTTCAAATCGATATCATGTTTATACGTGCTAGCGCGGTTTTCATCCGTCTCCTTCAAAAAGTATTTGCCGCCGGTTATTTTGCAATATTCGGGCCAGTTCTGGAAGGCACCCAACATGTGGTGCATTGCCAGCAGCCCGACGCCCTGTTTTTCAAGTAAATTTATGAAGTTTTCCTGTCGCTGCGGCGATATATTCTGCGTCATATTGTAGAGCACGATTACATCGTAGTCCCAGCCGCTTATGTCCTCGAATATCTCGCTATGGTCTTTCTGCTCGGCCTCGACGTACTCGATATCGACATTCCCCTTAAACAGCGAAAAGAACGGGTCATGCTCGAAGCCGTGCCCGCCGGTTATTACCACCGTCTTGATTGGTTTTTCCGGCTCTGCGGGCAGCGGTTTGAACATTACGTTCTTATAGTAGATAACGCTCTTAGGGTCGTGTCCCTGCAGGGCGAATGTCCCGTTGGAGATTCTACGGCCGGGCATTCCTTCCGGCGGCTTCCAGTCTTCCGGCTCGATCCAGTCGACGGTGGTCTTGCCATTGACCTTGATGATAATTCGCTTGTCCTGCACGATGATGTGCTCGGTGAACCACTCGTTAT
>JBGVTO010000373.1:0-22509 GCA_041862635.1 Phycisphaerae bacterium
CAGAAACCAGCCGAAAGAACAGCAGACAGCCAGGATGATAAAGCTCTGCCGGGATTCCGGCTACAGAGGCTGGTATGGTATTGAGTCAAGCGGTCGGGAAGAGATCAAACGCGGTAAAGAGCTGCTTGAGAAGTACTTCTTGGGAAAAGACTGAAAACCTGAATCCCTTACCGACTCGAAATGGCGGATAAACTGCCAAGGTATCCACTTGGAAGGCAGGTGCGCAAAAACGCACTCCCATCCGTGCTTAATATAGATGGCGGAGGCATCCTGACTATGTGCGCATAGCGGCGAATAATCGCGAGGTCTGCTCCCCGAATAGCTTTCGCAGAGCTGAAATTTCCTCTCGGCGACCTCGGCGCTGGCGCGAGGAGTGGTGTAAATAATCGTGTGTAAGTTTTGGTGAAGGGGTTGATGTCCTGTCCAACTACTAATACAATGTTCTGCGAAGATGGTGTCGTAAAGGTAGAAGATGGACCAACTGAAAAAATATTACTGGTCGTCTTTCTTTGGGGTATTAGTCCTGTTCGGACTTTGGGTGGCCAGTGTTTATAGTTACCTGCTTTTCCACAGTATCGCTGAGATATTCAGCATTGTCGTGGCCTGTGGTATTTTTGTGCTGGCCTGGAACAGTCGTCGTTTTTTGGAAAATACCTATCTTCTTTTTGTAGGCATCGCATATCTGTCCGTCGCCGGTCTGGATCTGGTCCACACACTTGCCTACAAGGGGATGGGTGTGTTTCAGGGATATGAGGCCAACCTGTCCACCCAATTATGGATTTCGGGGCGATATGTTGAAAGTATATCGCTTCTGCTCGCTGCTTTTCTGATCGGGCGAAAACTAAGAGCGAAGCTCGTATTGGTCGGGTACAGCGTAGTCACGACCCTTATATTAACATCTATTTTTTATTGGAATATTTTCCCGGTATGTTTTGTTGAAGGTGCCGGGCTGACTGCTTTTAAAAAGGTCAGCGAATACATTATTTGTTTTTTACTGCTGACCTCGATCGTGATGCTGCTTAGAAGGCGTCATAAGTTTGAACCGCATATTCTGCGGTTATTGATTGCATCCATAACAGTTACGATAGCTTCTGAGCTGGCCTTTACATTCTACGTAGATGTCACAGGCCTTCCTAATTTGATAGGTCACTACCTTAAAATCATTTCATTCTATCTTATCTATAAAGCCATTATTGAAACCGGTCTCAAGAAACCTTTTGCTTTGCTGCTCAGGGACCTTAAGCAAAGTGAGGAGGCGCTCAAGGCCGCCAAAGAACATTTGGAAATCCAAGTTGATGAACGTACGGCTGAGTTACAGCAGAGTATTGAAAAGCTACAGGAGACTGAACTTCGTTACAGAACCGTTGCGGATTTTACCTATGACTGGGAATACTGGGAGAACCCTGATGGAACGCTCCGCTATGTTTCACTTTCCTGTGAGCGCCTTACCGGTTACAAGGCAGAGGAGTTTATTGAAAATCCCAAGTTATTGACCGAAGTTGTTTTACGTGAGGACAGGGACATTTGGAAGCGGCATCATGATGATGTGCTTGTAGAACCCAAGCTGGGAGAGGCCCAGTTTCGAATCCGCACCAAAGATGGCCAAATCCGCTGGATAGAACATGCTTGTCGGCCGGTCGAGAACGGTGAGGGCAAGTTCCTCGGCTTTCGCGCCAGCAATCGTGATATCACCGAGCGAAGGCGAGCCGAGGCAGAGCTGGCGAAGAGCCGTGAGGCCTTACGTATGCTTGCCGGCAGGCTGCTTTCTGTACAGGAAGAAGAGCGTCGCCGGCTGGCCCGTGAAATGCATGACGACCTAACCCAACGACTGGCGCTTCTGTCCATCGAGGCTGGAAAGCTTGAGCAGCAACTTGAATCCTCGCCGGAACCACTTCGAGATAAGCTGAGGCAAATGAAAGAGCAGATGGTGAAACTGTCCACTGATGTCCATGATATATCCCGTCAGCTTCACCCGGCCATACTTGATGATCTCGGGTTAGTCGATGCGATTAAATCCGAATGTGCAAGCTTCTCGAAGAGGGAAGGGATATCGGTCAGGTTTGAGCCAATAAATATCCCTGAGGTAATACCTAAGGATGCTGCTCTGTGTATATATCGAATTATGCAAGAGAGTTTAAGGAATATCGCCAAGCATGCCCGGGTAGAGGAGGCAGAAATTTTGCTTACCGGCACAGATAACGGAATCCGACTTTGCGTCAAGGACAACGGCGTCGGGTTTGAACCGGCTGATATTCAGGGTAAGGGGGGGCTGGGATTGGCCAGTATGGAAGAGCGAGTACGGTTGATTCAAGGTCAATTTTCGATACAATCTCAACCGGGACAAGGCACTGCAATTGAACTACGGGCACCTCTGTCAAGGAGAGCGAAATGAATAAAGCGCGTGTATTGTTAGCCGATGATCATAAGATTGTCGCTGAGGGTTTACGGGGTCTTTTGGAGCCTGAATTTGAGCTTGTTGGGATTGTAGAAAATGGCCGTGAACTCATTGCTAAGGCTCAGGAGCTTGACCCCGATGTGATCGTGGCGGATATTACGATGCCCTCACTCAACGGCATCGAGGCCGTTGCACAACTTAAAAAGGCCGGCTCAAATGCAAAGTTTGTCTTTTTGACTATGCACCATGATGTAATGTACGCGAAACGGGCTTTCGAAGCAGGCGCATCGGGATTTGTTTTGAAACATTCTGCACCCGACGAGCTGCTTACAGCAATTCGCGAAGCCCTGAAGGATCGGACATATGTGACCCCGATGATTGCCGGAGAATTGATGAAGTCGTACAAGAATGGTCCCGGCTTGCAAAAAAACGCCCTTGGTAAATTGACTCCACGACAACGAGAGGTACTTCAGTTGTTGGCCGAGGGCAAATCGGCAAAGGAGATTGCCAAAACACTCCACATATCTACCAGAACCGTGGAATTCCATAAGTATCGCATGATGGAAGAGCTACGTATTGAGACCAGTGCCGAACTGGTTCAGTTTGCGATTAAACACGGTATAATTTCGATTTAAGCCGTTTATAACCTCGTAAATTTTCCTGCCTAAATCAAGTACTTTTGCGAGTCGCATCCAATCCCGCTTATATGGTATTAAAGAACAAGCTAAAAAACAGACAAGCTGCCGGATAGCCATTTCGGATTAAGTGGGACAACAATGAAAAGAGGATGCGTAATTTTAGCAGACAGTCATCAGAATATACTTGAAGGCATAAGGGGGCTTTTGGAAACCATGTTTGAAACAGTCATAATGGTGGCCGATAAAAAGTCTTTATTTGAAGCGGCTGATAAGTGCACACCAGAGCTTGCAGTCGTGGATTTATCACTGCTTGTTTCCGGTGAGGCCAACATCGCGCGCCAGTTTAAGAGCCGCTACCCTGAGCTCAAGCTCATTATTCTAAGTGTTCACGACGAGCCAACAGCTGTCAGTGAAGTTATGTCTGCCGGAGCGTCGGGTTTTGTTCTAAAGCGTTCTATTGCCAGTGATCTGTTTCCGGCGGTCCGTGCAGTACTCGAGGGCCGTATTTATATATCGCCATCTTTAGAGGTTTAAGTTGTCATAAGCATCGAGGTAGCTCATTTTGTATGACTTGATCGCCTGACAATAAAGGAGTGAAAAATGTTGGTTTTAAGCAGGTGCAAGGATGAGTCAATTATGGTTGGCGAAAACATAGAGGTAATAATAGTTGATGTTCAAGGTAACAAGGTTCGGCTGGGGATAACCGCCCCGAAGGATGTATCAGTTCATCGCAAAGAAGTCTATGAAACTCTTCAACGTGAGAAAACCATGAAGAATCATCAATGCAAGAGGAGAACTTTTGGGGAGTCAGGAGTTCAAGCTCGGAAACAACACTTAGAAAAAGAAAGGAGTTGAATATGATAATGAAGTTTGCAAAAAAAGCGGCATTTATTTCCTCCTATTCGCCAGGGAAATGCGGAATTGCCACTTTCACGGCGGACATAATTGCGAATATCAAGCTGGCTTCGGAGGGAGAATTTGACCCGGTCATCTGTGCTATGGATTGGGGGACAAGCTCGATTACAGTGAGCCTGTATAACTTAAAATTCGCAAAGATGTTAAGTATGATTACATTCTCCCAGCGAAGCAATCACAATTGAGGAATGAGTTAAATTACATTGGTGACGGTTGTCACTTTTTGGGGTATTTGTGATGAAAGCAGTGGTTATTCAAGAGCACGGTGGCCTGGACAAGCTTAGGGTTGAAGAAGTCCCTGAACCCAAATTTGCCAAAGATGAAGTTGTTGTGAAAGTTCATTCCGCCGGGCTGAATCATCTGGATATCTGGGTAAGAAAAGGCAGGGGCGGCCTCAAAGTGTCGAAGCCACATATTCTTGGCTCTGATGCTGCAGGTGTCGTGATTGACACCGGTGCAAATGTAAAAGGTGTAACTGTTGGTGAAGAGGTGATTCTGAATCCGGGTTTGAGCTGTGGTGCCTGTGAATATTGTAATCACGGCGAGCAAAGTGAGTGTATTTCGTTTGGAATTGTTGGTATGGCCCGGCAAGGAACATTTGCAGAACGGGTGGCTGTGCCGTCCCGCAACATATTCCCGAAACCTTCCCATATGAATTTTGATGAAGCAGGGGCATTTGTACTATCGTACCTTACGGCCTGGCGAATGCTTATAACACGAGCCCGGCTTAAACCGGGCCAGACGGTTTTGATACATGGTATAGGAGGCGGCGTTGCTCTTTCGGCCTTACAGTTGGCTAAACTCGCAGGTGCAGAAGTAATCGTTACCTCATCTTCAGATGAAAAACTGGACCGTGCAGTCCGGATCGGTGCGGACCACACAATTAACTATGAGGCAGTTGATGATGTGGCGCAGTGCGTAAGAGATATTACGTCCGGCGCCGGCGTTGACATTGTTATTGACAAGGTTGGGGCAGCTACCTGGCCGATTGACTTTTCAGCAGTGCGCCGTGGCGGCAAGGTAGTCATATGTGTTGTAACATCTGGAGCAGAAGCGGTTACGAATCTGCGGACGATATACTGGAACCAACTGACGATTCTTGGATCAACGATGGGTTCGGATGAGGATTTTCACCAGATGCTTAAGGCAGTTACAACAGCAAAACTAAAGCCCGTTATAGACTCAGTGGCTATGCTGGAAAATATCAAAGATGCGACAGGCAAGATGGAGGCAGGTGAGCAGTTCGGAAAGATAGTTTTACGGATTTTAAAATAAAAGTATTTGTAGTTACCGAACAAGAAAGGAAGTCATTATGGTTGTTACAGCATCAAAAATGCTTCCCTTGGGAACATCAGCACTGGATTTTAATTTGCTTGATACCACAGGCAATATGGTGTCCTTAAGCGACTTCAAGGAAGCGCCGGCATTTTTGGTCATCTTTATGTGTAACCATTGTCCGTTTGTAAAACACATCTTAAACGCAATGGTTGAGCTCATCAAAGAGTATCAGGCAAAAGGAGTCGCAGTCGTTGGAATAAATTCAAATGATGTTGCCAATTTTCCGGAAGACAGCAAGGAGATGATGGCTAAGGTGGCGAAAGAAGCCGGTTTTACTTTTCCCTATCTTTATGATGAGACCCAGGAAGTTGCGAAGGCATATCGTGCCGCCTGCACGCCGGATTTCTTTTTGTTCGATAGTGAAAGAACGCTTGTTTATCGAGGTCAGATGGACGACAGTCGGCCGGGCAATGGGATACCTGTCACTGGAAACGACCTTACAGCGGCGATTGATGCTGTTCTTGAAGGAAAGCCGGTTTCCGAAGAGCAAAAACCGAGCTTGGGCTGCAATATAAAGTGGAAACAGGGAAACGAGCCGGATTATGTAAAGTAACTAAAAACGTCAGGTCGTGCCATTCCGTTGTTCTTCATTGGATAAGAAACTCACAAACCGTTGAAGCAGAGAAAGGAAAAAAATCATGAGCAAGCTTTTATATATTCAAGCCTCTCCAAGAGGTCAAAGGTCACATTCTATTATCGTTGCCGATGCATTTATTGAAGCATATAAACTAAGGCATCCGGGTGATAAGATTGTGACTTTGAACGTGTTTGACGCATCCATCCCCAATTTTGACGGGCTGGCGGTACAGGCCAAGTATACAATTCTGCACGGGCAGCCGCATTCAGAAGAGGAACTGCAAGTGTGGAAGAATGTTGAGGAAGTGATTGAGCAGTTTACCTCGGCAGACAAGTATGTCCTTGCTGTGCCGATGTGGAATTTCAGTATTCCATATCGGCTCAAGCAGTATATCGATCTTTTAGTTCAGCCCGGCTATACGTTCAGT
Organism: Phycisphaerae bacterium; assembly: GCA_041862635.1. Taxonomy (GTDB): domain Bacteria; phylum Planctomycetota; class Phycisphaerae; order Sedimentisphaerales; family Anaerobacaceae; genus NIOZ-UU13. The sequence continues at coordinate 6,291 of JBGVTO010000373.1, forward strand.
TACAGCGAAGACATCGGATACCAGGGGCTCGTAGTTGGAAAACCAATGTTGGCCGTGTATGCCCGTGGTGGTGAATATCCTCCGGGCAGCGGGACTGAAGCATTTGACCTGCAGACCAGGTATATCGAATTAATATTTGGATTTATTGGTTTTAAGGATATACGCTCCGTGGTCGTTGAACCAACCTTACAGGGCGGCCCGGTTGTCACAAAAGCGAAGCGTCAAGAGGCTGTCGTCAAAGTAAAAGAAATCGCCGCCGTTTTTTAAACAAAGAATCAAAATGGCACGAAAAGTTTTTCAACAGGTTTTAAGTGCTATTGTCTTCATAGGTCTTTTTATAGAGGGCTATAAGGTGACGGGAGAAAATAACATGCCGACAACAGCAGCCGTACATAAATATACCAACAGACTAATCAACGAAACCAGTCCCTATTTGTTACAACACGCTTACAATCCTGTTGATTGGTATCCCTGGGGCAAGGAGGCTTTTGAGCGGGCTAAAAAAGAGAATAAACCTATTTTCCTATCTATCGGTTATTCCACCTGCCACTGGTGTCACGTGATGGAAAAAGAGAGTTTTGAAGACGAACAGATTGCCGGGATAATGAACGAGCATTTCGTGAGCATCAAGGTGGATAGAGAACTACGGCCGGACGTAGATGAGATATATATGACTGCTGTTCAGATGATGACCGGCTCGGGAGGTTGGCCCCTATCGGTATTCCTTACACCTGACGGCAAGCCCTTTTATGGTGGAACGTATTTCCCTCCGAAAGATTTATACGGCCGTCCAGGTTTTGAGCGGGTGCTCCTTTCTATTGCTGATGCATGGGAAAACAAACGGCAGGAATTGGCCGATTCTTCACAGAAACTAAGTGAAGTTCTGGCAAACCTAAGTGAACCAGCTGAAAAAGAGACACTTTCACCCGAGATGCTTAAAGGTGGATTTGATTATTTCAGGGCTGCTTTTGATGGTACTAATGGAGGTTTTGGAACAGCCCCGAAATTTCCTCAGCCGACTAACCTGTCAATGCTGCTTTCTTATTGGCACCGAACAGAGAATACGCAGGCCCTGCAAATGGTTGAAAAAACGCTCGATGCAATGACCAAAGGTGGTATTTATGACCACATTGGCGGCGGCTTCCATCGTTATGCAACAGATGCACGATGGCTCGTCCCGCATTTTGAGAAGATGCTTTACGACCAGGCACTGCTTAGCAAGGTTTATCTCCAGGCATACAAGGTTACGAAGAACCAAAAGTATGCCACAACCGCAAGGGAGATTTTTGATTATGTCCTGCGAGATATGACCGATGCCCAAGGCGGTTTCTATAGCGCCGAAGATGCCGACAGCGAGGGGAAAGAAGGTGCATTTTACGTGTGGGACCCAAAGCAAATTAAATCTATATTAGATAAAGACGAAGCCGAAATATTTATCGCTTACTATGGCGTTACTAAAGAGGGTAATTTTGAAGAAGATAAAACCATTCTCAACATTGCAACATCGATGGCACAGTTGGAAAAAAAGTTCCAAAAAGACCATACTGCGCTAACGGATGTTCTGTCAAAAGCCCGTTCAAAGATTTTTAATGAGCGGGCAAAAAGAATCAGGCCGCATAGAGATGACAAGATCATCACTGCATGGAATGGCTTGATGATTTCTTCAATGGCTTATGGCGGCGCAGCTCTGCAGGAAGAAAAATATGTCAGAGCTGCCGAGCGAGCGGCTACATTTATACTGGCTACTTTGCACAAAAGAGGACGATTGATGCGATATTACCGTAATGGTCGGGCAGTCGAGCTTGCTTTTCTTGACGATTATGCATTTATGATAATGGGCTTGTTGGACTTGTACGGAGCGTCTTTCGAAGCCAAATGGCTCATTGAGGCAACAACACTTGCTGAGGAGATGATAAAGCTGTTTGCTGATAATGAACAGGGAGGATTTTTTCTCACCGGCAGAGACAGCGAAAAACTAATTGCCCGTATCAAACCGAGCTCTGACGGAGTGATTCCTTCCGGAAATTCTACCGCAGCATTCGCTTTATTGAAGCTGGGCCGGTTAACTATGAATCAATACTTCACAGAACAAGGCGTTAAGGTACTTGAATCGTTCTCGCAGCAGTTGAAACAGTTACCCACTTTTTCAACTGAAATGTTAACAGCATTGAACTTTTGGCTTGGCCCAACACAGGAAATAGTAATTGCCGGCAACGCCGACGCAACGGACACAAAGCAGATGCTGAAGCTGGTCCGTAGCAAATTTCTTCCAAATTCAGTTGTATTATTCAACAAACAGGATAATGTGGACTCTGACATTTACAGAACAATCCCTTTTATCAAGAACCAGGCTGACATAGACGGCAAAGCTACAGTTTATGTGTGTGAAAACTATGTTTGTAACCGGCCGGTTAACAAAATCGATGACCTTGACAAAATGCTTTCTGCCATCTCTCGTACAAAGTAGCTGGTTGATAGTTAAATTGGCAAGTTTTCTCAGGTAACGCATTAAATCGAGGGAGCAAAATAATGAACATATTTGAATATGCAATGCAGATGGAAAAAGATGGTGAAGAGTATTATCGTCAACTGGCCCGCAAAACCGCTAATAAGGGCCTTCAAACAATCCTGACAATGCTCGCAGACAAAGAAGTCGAGCACCAAAACGCCATAGAAAGAATACAAGCCGCAGAGCCACATATGCCAGAGACTACAATCCCGACCGATGCGAAGAATGTCTTTGTCCAAATCAAAGAATCTGGCGAAAGTTTTGATTTTGACATCAAGCAAACCGAGCTTTACAAAAAAGCCCAGGATATCGAGAAAAAGAGCCATGAATTCTACACGGAAAAAGCCAACGAGGTGACAGAAGAATACCAGAAAGAACTTTTCCTTAAATTGGCTGATGAAGAAAGAAAACATTATCTCTTATTGGATAATATAATTGAGTTTGTATCCAGGCCGGAGCACTGGCTTGAGAATGCTGAGTTTTATCACCTGGACGAATATTGAATATTATCTATTTGGAAAGAGGATGTTTATTATGAGAAACGACCTCTCCATTGTTTTATGTGGCCAGGCCGGCCAGGGTATCCAGACTGTCGAGTATCTCTTAACGAGAATTTTCAAGCTTGCCGGTTATAATGTTTTCGCAACAAAAGAATATATGTCACGTATTCGTGGTGGAACAAACTCTACTGAAATACGGATATCTTCAGGGTTTGTCCGCGCTTCTGTAAGCCGGATTGATATTCTTATTCCTCTTAACCAGGGTGCTGTCCAACATGTTGAAAAAAGAATTTCCCCTCAGACAATTATCCTGGTGGATAAAGAGACCATAACCGACGATTTTGACCAAACCAGGCACAAGTTTATTGATGTACCGTTTACTAAAACAGCTTCTGAGATTGGCAACAAGATTTATTCCAATGTGGTCGCTGTAGGGACAATTGCCGGTCTGTTTGGAATTGGGTTACAAACAGCGAGCGAGTACGTGAAACAGTTTTTTTCTGCAAAATCTGATGATGTTGTACAAAAAAATCTTGCCGCAGCAAAGGAAGGCTTCAATCTTGGCGCCGGTTTAGTCAATTCCTCCAAAATCAAATTTGACATTCGCAACGATGCCGATGTTAAAAACCAAATTCTTTTAAGTGGCACTGAAGCTGTAGCCCTCGGTGCTATCGCCGGGGGCTGTAATTTTATATCTGCCTATCCTATGTCTCCATCAACCGGCGTGTTAGTATTTCTTGCCAGGCAGGCGAAAGATTTCGGCATAATAGCTGAGCAGGCTGAGGACGAAATCGCCGCAATGAATATGGCTATCGGGGCCTGGTATGCCGGTGCAAGAGCGATGGTCACAACATCAGGCGGAGGCTTTGCCCTTATGACAGAAGGTCTGAGCCTGGCTGGTATGCTTGAGAGTCCAATAGTGATTCATCTTGCCCAAAGGCCCGGCCCGGCAACAGGATTGCCCACCAGGACCGAACAAGCCGACCTTGAACTTGCCCTTTATGCAGGACATGGTGAATTTCCCAGAATAATACTTACACCCGGAAATATTGAAGATGCTTTTTACCTGACTCAGAAAGCATTTAATTTGGCTGACAGGTATCAGATACCGGTTTTCATACTTACTGACCAATATTTTATGGACTCTTACTACAATACAGCCTGTCTTGATTTGTCAGACATAAATATCGAAAAACACATAATTAAAACCGACGTCGATTACAAAAGGTATAAGTTGACGGCGAATGGTATTTCTCCTCGCGGAATACCTGGCTTCGGGGAAGGATTGGTTGTGGTCGACAGCGATGAGCACGATGAGGCCGGACACATTACGGAAGACCTCGATTTAAGAGTCGAGATGGTTGATAAAAGATTGAAGAAGCTTGAGCTTTTGAAGGATGAAACAATCCCGCCCGAATTGTCAGGCCCTGATGATTATAAAAACCTGGTGGTATGCTGGGGCTCGACGTACAATATCGTAAGAGAGGCTGTAAAAAATCTCGGCAGAGATGATATAGCATTCTTGCACTTCAGACAAGTATACCCATTACCGAATGAGACGAGCATTTATCTTCAAAAAGCTCAGAGAACTATAATAGTTGAGAACAATGCTACCTCTCAATTTGCAAAGTTAATAAAGCTTCATACAGGAATCGATATTAAAGAAAAGATTCTCAAATATAATGGTTTGAGTTTTTATGTTGAAGAGTTAACAGAGAAATTGAATGACTTATTGAATTAGAGACAAAGCTATGGATACTCAAATATTTGATATGGCAAATATTGATATTGCCTGGTGTCCTGGTTGCGGCAATTTCCCGATTCTTAAGATACTAAAACAAGCTGTAGCTGAGTTGGGAATTGAGCCGATAAATCTTGTGCTGGTTTCAGGCATCGGCCAGGCGGCAAAAATTCCTCATTATTTCAAGACCAATGTATTCAATGGCTTGCACGGCCGGGCTTTGCCACCGGCAACGGCAATAAAAGCGGCAAATCCTGCTCTTACGGTCATAGCTGAAAGCGGCGACGGCGATATGTACGGCGAAGGCGGCAATCATTTTTTACATACGATACGCAGAAATCCGGACATAACCAATATCGTTCATAATAATATGGTTTATGGCCTGACAAAGGGACAGGCATCACCTACAAGTCAGAAGGGCTTCAAAACACCCGTCCAGGTCAATGGTGTTTTTCTTGAGCCGTTCAATCCCTTGGCTGTTGCAATTGCTCTGGATGCGAGTTTTGTTGCAAGATGCTTCGCCGGCGATGCTGAGCAGACAAAGGAAATAATCAAGAACGCGATTAAGCATAAAGGCTATGCCCTGGTTGATATATTTCAGCCTTGTGTTTCATTTAACAAACTTAATACATATCAGTGGTTCAAGGAGAATACTTACTACCTTGAAGACCATGACCCTTTGGACAGGCAGCGAGCTTTCGAGAAAGCAATTCAAACCGATGAATTGCCGCTTGGCATTTTCTACATAAATCCGGAAAAGCCTTCTTTTGAAGAAAATATTGGTACCTATCAGGAAAAACAAACGCCTTTATATAGGCGTGAACCTGACTTGCAGAAATTGTGTAATCTGGTCGATAAGTTCAAAATACTGATATAGAACAAGAACCGGCAGGATACTCATGAAGATGGGATGTCCAAGGAACATCCCAATTTGGCGGCTAAAAAGGACTTGACAGTATGCATAGTAAGTTGATATATTGCAACGGGTTAAACATTGAAGCGCCTGTAGCTCAATTGGATAGAGCGTCGGTCTACGGAACCGAAGGTTAGAGGTTCGAGTCCTCTCAGGCGTAGTTGAGTGGATGGTGGGCGTTTTCAGCATCTGTTAGAGAAGTCCAAATCAGTTGAAAATTTGGGATGGACTTGGTAATCTAATAAAATCGTAGTTCTAATATAATTCGTTAAATCGTATATGTGGAAAATATCAACCCAACATTCCAGGGGACATCATGAAAAATAAGCGACTAACATTGATTTCTTTGTTTCTTTCATTTTCTACTTTCACTCCCTGCTCCTTTGCCGGCATATCAGCAAAAGACATCCTCTCCGCCACAGGCGTCAAAGGCGGGCTCATTGTCCACCTTGGCTGCAATAATGGGAGGCTAACAGCCGCCCTTCATGTCAATGACAGCTACCTGATCCACGGCCTTGACACTGACGGCAATAACGTGGACAAGACCCGCGCCCACATCCGCTCGCTGGGGCTGTATGGCAAGGTGTCGGTCGACCGCTTCGACGGGCAGCGGTTACCTTACATCGACAACCTCGTAAACCTCGTTGTGGCTGAAGATCTCGGTAGCGTGCCGATGGCCGAAGCGATGCGCGTCCTGGCTCCCGGCGGCACGTTGTACACAAAGCAAAATGGCCGCTGGAGCAAGACCGTCAAACCGCGGCCCACAAATATTGATGAATGGACACATTATTTTCACGATGCAAGCAATAATGCCGTGGCGCACGATTCGGTGGTCGGGCCGCCACGCCATATTCAGTGGGTCGCGGAACCGCGACATACGCGGAGTCACGAACATATTCCGAGCATTTATGCGTTGGTCTCGGCCGGTGGACGGATATTCTATATCGCGGACGAGGCTTCCATTGCATCCATCCGACAAACTCCAGAATGGCGTCTCATAGCTCGCGACGCCTTCAACGGAATCCTGCTCTGGAAGAGGCCCATCAGCACGTGGTTTCCCCATATCGTCAACTGGGGCCAAACGCCCCGTCAGCTTCAGCGAAAGCTGGTGGCCGTTGGTAACCGTGTCTACGTCACCCTCGGCCTTCACGCGTCGCTGACCGCCGTGGATGCAGCCACGGGAGAGACCCTCAAGGTTTACGAGAACACCCGCGGTACCGAGGAAGTCGTTCTCCACAAGGGGACTCTGCTTCTCGTTGTCCGAAGCGTTACCGACGAGCGAACCACCGAGCTGGCGAAATGGGCACAACTCCTCAAGAAGAAGGAATCCCCTTTGCATAAGCGAGAGACCGCGGAGCCGCTGGTCAAACGCCTTCGCGCGACCGAAGCGAAGGGCGAGAAAGCGGTTCTTGCTCTCGATGCCGATACGGGGCGATTTCTTTGGAAGAAGGATGGTGCGAATGCCTCTGGGCTGAGGACGTACAGTCTGTGCGCTGAAGGTGACCGCGTATTCTACCAGAACGGAAAGGAGACTGTCTGCCTCGATCTTGGAACCGGACGAAAGTTGTGGTCCGCGCCCTCTGCTCCTCTTCGCGTGGTGTACGATGGCAGCATCTTCTGTGTCGATGGCAAAACCGTAACGGCCCTGTCGGCCCAGACCGGAGAGACTCGCTGGACCCAGGCCGCCTCACTCATCAATATTCGGGACGTGTTCGTTGCCGGCGGGTCGCTCTGGTTGGGCGGGTTCAAGCCATTTCCAACAAAGAGAGGGCCTTCGTGGGGCCCGTACTTTGCGACGCAGCGAGACCTGGCCACCGGCGAAATGCTGATGCACGTCGAACCCGAGAACCCGGGACACCATCATCGATGCTATCTTAACAAAGCCACAGACCGCTATATCCTCGTGGGCAGGAGAGGGACCGAGTTCATCGACCTCGAGTCTGGCGATGTCCTGTGGCATAGCTGGGCCCGAGGTGTCTGCAAGTATGGCGTCATGCCATGCAACGGGCTGCTCTACACCCCGCCTCATCCCTGTGCATGCTACGTGGCGGCCAAGCTGACCGGCTTCAATGCCCTCGCGCCCGAAAGGGATTCAAGATTCACGGTTAGTAAGCCCGAGGAAGAACCTCTCGAACAAGGCCCTGCGTATGACCGGACCATCAGTCGCAAATTGTCAAACATCAATGATTCGGACTGGCCTACCTATCGAAACGATGCCGAGCGAAGCGGCTGTACGCAGACCCCTGTGCCTGCCGCCTTAGGCCGAAGATGGCAGGTGAAAGTCGGCCACAAGCTCACCGCTCCCACCGTTGCCGAGGGTAAGGTGTTCGTGGCCTCTGTGGACGAGCACAAGGTCTGTGCGGTGGATGCTGATTCCGGTCAGTCCGTCTGGCACTTCACGGCTGGCGCTCGCGTCGACTCGCCGCCGACCCTAAACCAGGGCCGGGCGATCTTCGGGTGTCGGGATGGTTACGTGTACAGCTTGCGAGCGTCGGACGGTGAGCTGGCTTGGCGTCTGCGTGCCGCTCGCGACGGGCGGCGTATCGCGGCCTGCGGCCAGCTCGAATCCGCCTCGCCCGTACTCGGAAGTGTATTGGTCCAGGATGGGGTGGCGTATTTTACGGCGGGCAGATCATCTTACCTGGATGGCGGGATCGACCTCTATCGACTCGAACCCGTGACAGGCAGGACCCTGTCGAGAACACCTATTTACAGCCCCGACCCTGAAACCGGAAGACAGCCCAAGCAGTTCGCCCCATCGGCCATGCCCGGTGCTCGTGCGGATATTCTCACGGGCGATGGCAGCTACGTTTACTTGCGGGACATGGTGTTCGATAAACGCGGCGTCGGGCTGCCGGAGGGAAGCCCGCCGAAGGCGGGTTTGATCCAGTCCAGGCCTTCGGCCTGGCACTTGTTCACGCTGACCGGCTTCCTGGACGACTCGTGGGCCCACCGCTCCTATTGGATCTTCGGCACACGCTGTTCCATCTCGACCGGTTGCAGCGGGCGCGACAGGAATCTCATCTATGGCAGGTTGCTTGTCTTTGACGAGTCGATGATATACGGATATGGACGGCGGCAGGTCCATTGGTCGAACCAGTTGCAAGACGGAGCATATCGGCTGTTCGCCGTCAAGCGCCGCGAGGGGACAACGCAGACTTCGGCGAACCCAAGCGAGCTCTGGACGAAGCCCATGTCGATCCAGGTCCGGGCAATGGTCCTGGCGGACAAGGTGCTTTTCGTGGCCGGTCCCCCCGCCGACGCAGGCAATGGGACGGCGGGTCGCGATGAAACCCAGGGAGCTCTGCTCATGGCCGTCTCGGCCTCTGACGGGACCGAGCTGGCGCAGTACCAGCTCGATTCGTCGCCCGTCTTTGACGGCATGGCGGTAGCCTATGGGCGACTCTATATTTCAATGGAAGATGGCAGCCTGCTATGCCTGGCTGAGGAGTAGGTGTCGGGAGTTTCTTATGAAAGCCAGGAACATTAATCGCCGTGATTTCTTGAGAAAGACAACCGCCATAGCTCTGGGAACAGTGGGCTTCCCATATATTGTTTCCTCGTCGGCCTTGGGCAAAGCCGGTTCGCCTTGGCGAATCGCCCCAAGTGAGCGGCTTACGATGGGCGCTATTGGCCTGGGCGGTCAGGGTATGCACAATCTGCGGAATTTTCTGACCTGTGACGACCTGCGCATGCTGGCCGTCTGCGATGTCGATACGAACCACCGGATCAGGGCGAAGGAAACAGTAGATTCCGCGTACGGCAACAAAGACTGTGCAGCATACAACGATTTTCGCGAAATACTCATTCGCGATGACATTGATACGGTGCTGATAGCAACGCCGGACCACTGGCATGCCATTATTTCCATTGAAGCCGCAAAGGCCGGCAAAGACATCTATTGCGAAAAACCGATTTCCCTGACCATTGCTGAAGGCAGGGCTGTCGCCGATACGATGAAGCGATTCGGAACTGTCTATCAGTCCGGCACCCAACGACGCAGCAACGGCTGTTTTCGTTTTGCCGTGGACATCGCTCGCAGCAGTATGCTTGGCCGGCTTCATACCCTGCATTGCTACTATCATAACGGCCCCACATGTCCGCCGCAGAGGCCCGAACCTGTTCCGAAAGGCTTTGACTATGATATGTGGCTGGGGCCTGCCCCCTTTGAGGCTTACACACCGAAGCGATGTCACGGCAGTTTTCGATGGTTATACGATTATTCCGGCGGGCAATTGACCGATCTTGGTGCGCACTTCAACGACCTGGCCCAGTGGGCGCACGACAGTCAATACACAGGTCCTACAGAGTACGAAGGCTGGGCCGAGTTTCCCAGGGACGGTCTGTTCAATACGCCCGTGCGTTTCGAGGTAGTTGCAACATATCCCGACGGTGTAAAGATGATTTATCACGACGAGACCGAGCCGGGCCGAGGTCCCAGAGGAAACAAATTCGTCGGCACCGAAGGCTGGGTCAGCGTCGATGACACCGGCAAGATAACTGCATCGAGCGAAGCCATTATGCGGAAGATGAACTTTATGCAGAGAGGCTATGAGTACATGACGGGCCATCATCGTAATTTTCTCGACTGTGTCAAGACTCGCAGCCTGCCGATATCCAATGCCGAAGTCTCACATCGCTCGGTCACGACTTGTCACGCCGGTAATATCTGTCTGCGATTAGGACGCAAACTGCGATGGGATCCGGACAATGAGCAATTTCTCAATGACGACAAGGCCAACAGGATGCTCGCAAGAACGATGAGATCGCCATGGTCTTTGTGGTAGCCAGTACAAGTGGAACAGACAAAAACTCTATCTCGTTCCGTCTTACCTGCACCTTTTAGCCGCTCTTGCCCATGCATACCAAACAACCGTCTTTGGTGGAGATGTACAGCCGACCGTCGGCGGCGATCATACCGTCAAAGACTGGAGGCGATTCGAGCCGATACTGAGCGCGCATCGTGCCATCCTCGGCCGAAACCGCCCAGAGAAAGGCGCCCTGTGCGCCATCAAGAGCATCGCTTTGTGCTTTTAGCTCTCCTTGTACTGGCGGTTCGAGAGTGCGGCCCCAGATCTTCTCCTCATCTACGACATCCGGCGGACCAGCGACGAACAACGTTCGATCTGCCAGGACCATGGCACGGACGACCAGCGGAGGTTTCTCAATCATCCATTTCCGATAGACCGCGCTGAGCTCCGACTCCGGACGCTTGGCACGGTTCTGCCAGTTGACTACATTCTGAGGGATTTTGGCCTTTATGACCCGGGCAACCCGCTCAGGATTAAGTTTCTTGTCGGCTGCAAAAAGTCGGTATTCCAGCACAGATGAGTTACACAGATACTGAGGATGACGGCCGTAGCCATACACATGTGTATCATCAAATGCGAGAATCCGGCCGCCTGGAACAAGCCTTGCCGGAACAAACCACTCACCCCATCCTTCGCCCGCGTTCTTGCCGTAGATCCAATAGGTACGATGGAACCATGTGTCATCCAGAAATCCTGTGGGGCAGAAGAGATGGATTCCTTCGCCTTCTTGGTCTGTCTGGTGCTCGGGATCGATTATCGCACGGCGTCCCAGCAGGTCGAACCGTTGGGACTTCATGTACACGAATTTGCCGTCACTGGAGAGGATGTCAGGCAGTGCTACGGGCATCTTCTTGTGCTGAATTCTCGTCTGCAGGTTCTCACCCGTTCTCGGGTCACGGTCGTCCAGAGTGGTCTCAGAAAGCTTCTTTCCAGTCAGCGGCTCGAGACGCAGTAACCTCATGCCGTCGTCCAGAAACACTGACCTGCCCGCAAGGGCGTAGGCGACTCCATCCTGGATCAGCACACTGCCCGAGACAGGCCAAACGGACTCCAGCTGCTCGTACGACATCAGCCTCAGGTCATGCGGAGCCGCCCGGAACCGCCATGCGAGCATCCCGTCCGAAGCTCGAAGGCAGTAAACCCAGCCGTCGGCCGAACCGAACAGCACGCGCCCGTTGTAAATCGTGGGAGGCGAGTCCACGCGTCCCCCGGCTGTGTAACTCCAGAGCTTCGCACCGGAAGCCGCGTCCAGAGCATGCACCGTGTGCGTGTCCACGGATGCCAAAAACAGCTTCCCATCTGCCACAACAGGCTGCGTAATGCGGCCGCCAAGCTCAATCTGCCAAGCACGTTCCAGCGTTGTAGGGACCTTCGTTCTGGTATGTCCACTTCTGGCGGCGTCGTGGCGGTACGTGGGCCAATTGTCCGTGTCTTGTATTTCGTATTTCGCCCCGCCACCGGCGGGTATAGATCGGAACCCAGCGTTGCTGGGTCGCATTTCGTTATAGGCAGGTCCGCGTTGCAGGCGCTCTGCGTCTGATGGAGTAGGTAGTTTCTTCTCCGCGGCCGGGGCCAGGGCGTTAAATCCGTTCAGCTTCGATTGATAGTAACACGCGCACGCGTGCGACGGCGCGTAGATTAAACCGTTGCACGGCATCATGCCGTAGAAGCATCCGCCGCGGACCCAGTGGTGGATCTCCCACTCCTTCGTCCGGGGATTGATAAACTCCGTGCCAATCCATGACGGTATGATGTACTTCTGGGTCGCCTTGCTCGGATAGCACCGCTGGTGCATGACGGCGAAGGGCTCAACATCCGGTAGGAATTCGCGCTTGACTTCGCCCGTGTGCGGGTCACGACCTGTGAACGTGCCCGTAGATCGTGGCCGCGCGCTGGCGATGTCGCCCGACCAGACCAGTCCGTCGATGACGAAGACATCCTCGGGACAGAAGTGCCCGGACGGATGTAGTTTCGTCACCCACATCTCCTCGCCGTCCTTGGCCGACAGGGCCACCAGCGAGCGCATCTGCCCGGAGAAGAGGACCACGTCTTTATACATTACCATCGACGGCGACCAGCCGGTGGGGATGAGTAAGCTGCGCTCGACAGGTGTTCGCCAAAGCTTCCTGCCCGTGCCGTGTTCAATGCACACGACCGCATCCCCATCGTGATAGACAACACGTTCCCCGTCGGCCGCCAGCGACATCGGCAGAATCTTACTCTCGACCCTCCAGAGTATCTCGCCTGTTCTGGCCTCGACGGCCATTAGCTCATTGACAGTTTCGTCCCATCCCCATAGATTACGGGCTCGGTCGCGCTCTGTCCAGCAGTTTGCGTTCTCTTGCTGATAGCCGACTGGTTTGCGGTCGGGATTAACGACCAGGAACAACACGCCCTTTGCTGAAACGAGCTCCTCGACGGTCTTGGTGCCCGAGTACGTGCGAATCGTCTTGCCCGTCGCGGCATCGATGGCGCTCAACGGAGCGTTTATGCCGAGTGTCGTATAGACTTTATCGCCGATTGCAATTAGCCGCCGCGTCAGCCTCGCCGGACCGCTCTTGAGCGGGAACAGATGATTGTACCAATTCGGCAGCTCACGCTTCCACAGGACCGTCCCGTTAAAGGCGTCTCGCGCGGTTAGGAACCATCTGGGCGGAAGCTGTATGGAGTCCTTCGGGCCTTCATCCATAATGTAGAATATCCGTCCGTTCGCCGAGACGAGCGCATTGAGACTCGCCGAGTGTTCATGGCTTCGCGCCCAGCGCGGGCTGCCGACCCACTGCATCCGCCGCGGCGGACCCACAACCATATCGTCGGCCACTGCATTGCCACTGGCATCGTGAAGGTAATGCGTCCATTCATCTATTTCCTTTGGCCAAGGCTTAACGTGCTTTGTCCATTTGCCGTCAGCTTTAATGTACGCCACACCATTAGGCACCAGTACCCGCATGATTTCCGTCATATTAGTGTTGCCCAAATCTTCAACAACAAGCAGGTTAACGAAACTGTCAATGTATGGCAGGCTGTTGCTGGCCCACTTCTCGACCGACACGGGGCCGTAAAGGTTGAGCTGCTTGATATACTTCCGAGCTCGTTCTACGTTGTCGGCGCTTCTGTCCAGACCTTGCACGAGATAGCTGTCGCTGGCCCGTAGTACGGCCGTGAGCTTACCGTCACCGCACCCAACGTGAACGATCAGTCCGCCCTTGACGCCCGTGGCGTCCAGAATTTCCTTTGCTGTTCGCCCTTGTTGCATCCGCTGAGCACCCGCTGCCAACAAAATAGATGATGCCAAAACAAGAAACGCAAGTTCTTTGACGGATCGAATTCTTGCTCTCATAATATGTCTCCTTCTTGTGATAAATAGGAGGATGGAGATAGAAAAAGAGCCTGCCGATGATCGATCCAGCAGGCTCAAAAAACATGCTTCATTTACTCTGTACTGCGTCTTCTGAATGTACGGATAACTTTCGTACCCTTAATCTTCTGGCTGCCTCTGGATGTCGTCAACTCCCCCGTCAGCTTCGAGTCGTCCAGTTTTCCTTCGAATCTTATCTCGAACGATTGGTCACCGAATTCCAGAACCGCCAGGAAATCCACTTTGCCGTCTTCCAAGTTGATTTTCTTGATGGGAATAGCCCCATACAATCCGCTCATGTCCGGGTTGACTCTCAGTCTCTGCTTACGAGTGCCCTGCTCGGATGTAGCTTCAAGATTCCATGTGCCGATAAGGGAACCACCAATCAGTTTTCCCTCAACCTTAATCTCTCCCCTCTCAGATTTCATCGCACCGGAAAGCGTATCACCCTGGACGGTTCCCTCAAAGGTTGATTCCCGCTGAGTATCCTGGTACGTACTTTTTCGCTTGAAGGTCAGCTTACCCCGTTCGTATTGCAAGTCTGTTATCTCACTTTTGCTCCGTCGGCCCTGCCATTGAGCCGTAAGATTACCTTCCTTGTCGGCTTTAATAACAAGCGTTGATGTTATTTCCCTATCACCGATATTATACTTCATTGCCCAGCTCCCGACCGCACGGGATACTCTTGGGCTGCGCTTGCCCTCCAGCTTAAAATCTCCTCTGTCACTCGACAGCGTTCCGGAGAGCTTTCCTTCCTCGATCTTTCCTTTGAAGTTCGACGTCGAGGTTTCACCTTCACGATTTCGACGGCTCCACGCGAAGCTGAGCTGACCTTCTTCGTACTTAATGTCTTTCAGCTCGCTAAGCCCCATGAAGCTGATCCAGCTACCGGTTTGGTTCCCCTCCCTGTCTCTGGAAAATGAAAGAATCGATTCGAACTGCCGTCCATCGTAATCGACCTTGACCTGCCAGTCGCCGTATAATCCCCTTCCGCGGGATGAAGACGACTGAGCCCTGACTTGTGCTGAAAGCATGATCAGAACCATCAGCGAACAACACAGGACTGCCTTGAAAAATGTTTGGTGTTTCATAATGTGTTCCTCCAAAAAAAGATTAATAATTTGGTCACTCGTCTTGTACCTTATCGACTTTCGATTGTCAACGAAAAAAATGTGATTTGGTACTTGCCATATAGAAATTTATATCCTTGCTTGGAAAGGCCGTCGAGCCTCTTTTCCAATACCTTTGGGCACCAAAGCAAAAAAAATAATGAAAAAAGTGTTGGCGCAAATGCGGAATCTTTCAAATAACGTTAGCAGTTAGTGTTTGAGGCTCGTATGAATAAATATACCCTGCGCGCTATGGAGTGTGGTTGCATCCACTTCCGCTGGACATATAGCTCGCGTCGGAGGGGCGTCACTTGCCCACGCAGTATAATCGGCGCGTCGTACGTATGAACAGATGACCATTTGCGGCGCTGATGGACGCGCGAACGACTTCTCTACCGCTGGGTTCGTCCATAGGGATCAGGTTGAGGACATCACCGTTTGCTGCATCGATCACGGCAACTTCTCCAGCGTGGTTAATGAGGTATATTTTTCCGTCCGCAGCAAGCGGCGAAGCTTCGTATTTGGCACTGCCAGGTGTTCGGATGGTCCACTTAACTTTACCCGTGCGCGGTTCCACACGCGACAGATACTTCCGCAAGTCGCTGAGCACGAAGAAATCACCGTCGTAATAGGCCGGTGTTGGCACGTCGGATGTGACTTGCTTCTCCATATCTCCGCTGAACCAAACGATGGCACTGTTGTCCTGCACGCCCGTTCCTGTGGGCCGTATAGCATAGATCGGAGCATTCTTGGGAGCGCAGGCAAGGACGACGCCATCGCCTGTAATCGGAGAAGGCACCAGCCGCCAATGCGTTATGCGCCTGGGATTCCAGGTGCCCCATCGCCACAATTCCTTACCTGTTTCAAGGTCATGCCCGGTCAGCGCATCGCCTCCAGCGATCAATAGCTGTTGATTCCCATCGAAGGAAAAAGGAATTGGTGTGGAATACGCTTCACGCGACTCGGCCTGGGCTTCACTTGGACGGATTTGACGCCATAGGGTCTTGCCTGTTTCCGGCTCCATTGCCAAAATGTACGATTCGTTCTCCTTGTCTTTCAGACCACGACCTCGCACCGGCTCATCCCGCTGCAATACCTGTACGTATAGTCTGCCGTCAAACAGTGTAGGGCTGCTGCCGAAAGTCCAAAGAAACGCGAAAGGCCCGTAGTCATCATGGAGGTTACGTGCCCACTGACGACGACCGTCCAGGTCGAAGCATACAAGGTCGCCGTTGGCGTAGAAGAAGACCACGATCTTGCCGTCGGTAACCGGGGATG
>JBGVTO010000374.1:0-9148 GCA_041862635.1 Phycisphaerae bacterium
TCTTTATCACATCCAGTTTGATGAAACGTTGAAGGACGTGGAGGAGCGTGAGTTTTACGGAGACATCATCAGCTTGACGACGGCGCTGCTGGATGATGCACTGGCACAGTACGAACAATATACCGGCCGGCTCAAAGAAGCCGCAAAACGCAACGTAGCCTACCTAACCGTGGCGAAAAAGCTAATCGCGACGGACGCCGAAGTACCGGAACTCGTTACCGACCTCGTCGCAGGCGAGCTTGCCAAAATCGACGCCCATACCGGATTCGACAACAGCGACATCTTCATATATAAGGAAGACTACTCGCAGTATGTGCCGAGGGGCCATTACACCCGAAGCGAGCAGCTCAAACGCTATTTCAAGACGTTGATGTGGTACGGACGGATGGCATTCCTCATCAAAGGCGCCGAGAATTGGGGGCCGGCAGGCCAAGCCCTTATCAGCATTGAGGATGCGAAGATTCAGACCATCCAGGCCGTACTGCTGGCCAAATCTCTCGAAGAAGTAAAGATAGACCAGCGCAGCGGCCGAGAAGTTTGGGACCGGATATACGACATTACCGCCTTCTATGTTGGCCTGGCCGATGACCTCACTCCTTATGAGTATCTCGGCACGCTAAATAAAGTCTTCGGTAACAGCTTTGAACCCACGGTTTTAGAAGATGAGGACATTTTCTTTACCCTCAAGACCGAGCTTGCCCTGCTCCCTTCGCCGAAGATATTCGGCGGCACCGGCAATGTATTCGTATCGCCCCCCATCACACCCGAGTCCCTCGACGAGGTGCTCGACAAGACAAAAGGTATGCGCCTTATGGGCCAGCGCTTCATCCCGGACTCATATATGTTCCAGCACCTTGTTTTTCCCGAAGTGCTCGACTATACGGGCGATGCGGACCCCAAGCCCTTCACCTATGGATTCTCCGGCGCCCGCTTGGCACGCTGCTATCCTCGCGGTCTTGACGTTATGGCCATCCTGGGCTCGGACCGCGCCAGAACAATTCTCATCGAACAGGGCGACACAGACTACATCGACTATTGGCCTCGCTTCGACGAGCTCAAGGCCGAATTCGACACCCTCGACGTACTCGATTGGAACCGGAACCTCTACTGGGGCTGGCTGTATTCCCTGCGGGCGCTTATAGAGGGCTTCGGCGAAGGATACCCCAGCTTTATGCGAACACAGACCTGGGAAAAGAAGGAGCTTAACGCCGCCCTCGCATCGTGGACTGAGCTTCGCCACGACACCATCCTCTACGCAAAACAGAGCTACACTCCCGTAGAAACCAGTATTCCTCCCACCGTATCCGGCTACGTCGAGCCTGTGCCCGAATTTTATGGCAGACTGCTGGCACTGACTCAGATGACTAAACAGGGCCTCAGCGACCTCAATGCGCTCTCGGCTCAGGCTGCGGACCGGCTGATAAGTCTTGAGAACATACTTAGCCGCCTGATTGAAATCGCCAACAAAGAGCTGACCAATCAAACCCTCTCCAATAGCGACTACGAATATATAAGGCAATTCGCTAAAAACCTTGAATGGGCCATCATCGGCATCGAGGAAAAAAGTCTCATTACACCACTCGTCGCTGATGTCCATACCCACACCGCAGAGGGAAATGTCCTCGAGGAGGCTGTAGGCTACGTTGACCTGATTATCGTGGCCTGCCCTGCGCCAGATGGCTCGATTTTCCTCGCCGCAGGACCCGTGCTCAGCTATTATGAGTTCAAGCACCCTATGAGCGACAGACTCACCGACGAGGCCTGGCAGGAGCTGCTCGACTCACCCGACAAACCCGAACGGCCTAAATGGTATGTCCCTCTGATGGATACTACGCCGGAAGATTCCGAATATAACCGGCTGGTGCCGCTACCACTTGGCAGTAGAGCTTGTGCCCGCGAAGCCGAGTAAAGTAATCTCAATACCTGTTAGCCCCCGGCACTGCCGGGGGTTGTTTGCCCCCAAACGTAGGGGCAACCCCACGTGGTTGCCTTGATTGTCAGATTAAGTCTTATTTACTACATTTTATAATTCTCTTTTCCCTTTATTTATCCACGGTCACTAGGTGTTTTCTATTTCATGAGTACTCTTTTTCAGATTTAGTTTGAAGCCATAAGCTCCTCTTCTTCTAAACACTACTGAAGAAGTCATTTTTCTGAACTCTTCAAGCTGGATGAATTTTTCTATGATATTGAATCTATCGACACAATCCGCATGTTTTCTTTTAAGGGTTTCTCGTGCCATGAGTAGTTCTCGCATATTCCAATGCGAACAATCTCTATCCCAAATAAGCAATAAATTCTCATAATTCTTTTCCGACGGTTCTGTTTTCTTGTTTAGATATTCCGCTAATTCTGCAAGAGCATTGATATTCTCAAATTCTCCCTTTTCTTTTTTCAACCTATTTATTTTACGGATTGCCTTATTAAATTCTCCCGAACATATGTAGGCTTCTATCCAGTTTGGCAATTCGTGTAAGTTTCTTGCAGATTCGATTTGTTTATCGATTAGTACAAGCGCCTCATCTTTTTTCCCCTCTATTAATAGAATGTGCGCTTGTGCTAACGTTCTTACTTCTTCTGAACATTCACTAAGAGCTTTTTTGGCCTTTTCTCCTTCTCCTATAAAAGTTCTCAAATAAGCTAGTAACATATATTTCTCAGATCCAATCTCGTCTGATACTCTGTCTAGCTCCTCGCAAGCCAGAGCGAAGTATTTTTCCCCCATGCGAGTGTGCATCATCGCGATATCGAGGTTAAGTTGACTGTTTGCCGGCTGTATTAAAAGTGCCTCCTTCAAGGCTTCTATGGTTTTCTCGTGGTTTCCTGCGCACGATTCAATCTGAGCCAACTTCTGAAGAATAGTTCCACGCTCCTCAATTGGGGCTGATTGCATCGCTTTTACAAGAGACTTTTTGGCTCTCCTCAACTTGGGGCTACGGAAGCCTCCTGCTTCGAAGATATGGAACCAAGATTGCCATTTATGAGCAAAGAAGTTTGCCTTGTCCTCCTTAAGTATTTTTTGGATAGTCTGTTGAAATTCTTTTTTCCGCTCATTTGTAATTACTTCGAATAATCTCTCTAGGGCTACCCACGCCTGACTTAAACGAGGTCTTCTCGCTAGTAGACGCAAAAGCATCGCCGATGCTGCTGCATGGTCACCTTCCATTATCTTCACATGTAGTTCACCAGCAAGGGTCTTAGTATCCTCCTTGTTTATATTTCTGATCGTCGAACAGACTCTTTTGTAATCATCAACTATGGGTGGTAAGGGCCATAACGCATCGAGTTCAGATTTTTTCGAGAATAGTCTCTCTCGGCAGACTAACTCCTCATCAAAGCGAATATATTCAATTGTTACGCCAAACAACTTTTCTGCCTTAGGCCTCAATTCACTGATGCCCCTGGAGGCTGCAGAACCTACTTGGGAAGCAATTGGCAAGATTTTAACACCTTTCTTTTCACGGACATCCAATTGATAACGGATTGATGGTATCAGATGTTGAAGACCGTCAAAATTCTGTGAAGTAAGACGAAACAGCACGACCAACAGATCAGGTATTACCTGAGTGCAAATACCAGCTAAATCATTTAAACCTGTTCTGCTATCTACAAGTACATAATCAAACGGCTCCTTTACTCCCTTGATAGAATTAATTAACTCTCCAAAAAACGGCCCTGCACTTTTGGGGTCATCACCAAAGAAATTCAACCAGTTAATTTTCTGTAGCTTCTCACAGTAAAACTTGTCAACATTCCCCGCAGGAAGGATATATAGCCCATCAACTTCGGATTCATATATGAAATCGTTAGCATTGGGGGCTTCCCTTTTTGTGGCGTATTCATAAGCCATATCAATAAAACCATATCTCTGAGGTGTTCGTGGGGGGAACAATTTATGAAGCCCTGGGGCCTCTAAATCAAAATCCCACAATAAGACGCGTTGTGGATGGTTCTTATCTTCTGCCATAAGACAAGCCATGTTTGCCAATGCTAAAGATCTTCCCACACCGCCTTTATATGAGTAAAATGTAACAAACACTATATTCCCTTCTAATTACATTTTCGCTAATTTGCAAAAGCTAGGTGAACCTATAGGAAAAGTTCTTGTCAGACTAACTTCATTTTCTTCTTTAGTTTTATCCAATTCTTCCACTTCAAGATTGCGTTTAAGTATCCTCTCAAAATTAAGAGGTAACTCCAAAAGAAACATGTAATTATCATATGCTGCATTTTGAATTGATACACCACGTTCCCACCTAGATATCGTTGCCTCACCCAATTTTGTAATTCTGCAAAATTCTGCTTGGCTTAAGTCTTTTGACTCGCGTATGTTTCTTATTTCCTCAGGTGTCATGACACCAAGGTGTTTACAAACAGCCTCGTGCATGATTGCCTGTGCGTTTTTATCTAGAACACTCAAGCCACAATTAGAGCAAGTTATCAAAGGAACATTTACTTTAAGTTCAACAGCATCATCACCCCTTCCATAGGGAAATTCGTATTCAGTAGTTGTAACTTTGATATTTGAACAACCGCACTTTGGGCATGAAGAATTTTTGTTTTTTGTTACTTCTTTAGTCATAATAATTCCTCCAAATGCCTATTAATTACTCGTGACTATAATGGAAGCTTCTACCGATTACTGCATCTGTGCATAGTTCAAATTTCATGTATATTTGACCTTCGCTGGTGTCATATAGTAGTACATAACCAATTTCACCAGAGGGTTTGTCTAAATTGATTTGTTGTATTTGATACCCTTCTTCTAATAATTGTGCGATGAAATCCCATGAGCCCTCGATTGTAAAGTAGCTACCATTTCTTGGATCAATCACTTTAGCAAACCACCATTTTGTTGGTCTCTCTGGGCCATAAGCTACGAAGCATTTGCCACTTCGAATTAGTCCCGTAAGCTTTTTTCTTAACTTTTCATCTTTGGACACTTTCTCAACACCATTACTTTCCTAATTATCGAAAAAATGAGCCATCCTTCACTCAAGTCCTAATCATATGGTCGGCATTATTCTAATTCTAGTTTAATATAACTAATCATATGATTAATTGCAAGAAAAATTTATTTTTTAATAAAAAATAAATATGCCCTTTGACTTTTGTTTGATATTATGTTATAATACGCAAATGTTAGTCAGCAAACTAACAAAAACCGCCATCCGACGTTAAAATAGGTAAAATATCCACGTTTTTTCAATCAAAAACGCTGATACCTCAGAACAAAAATCAAAATTTTCAAAAATTTTTTAATTTGCTGTTTCAAATCGAGTTACGTCAATCTCGAATTGATATTCGAGGACTTTTTTCGCATCAAAAGTGCAGGTAGCTCTAATTATAGAGGGAGTGTTTTTTTACTCCCTGAGTTTACCCCCAGTTTGTGCTTACTTGCTTTTCTGCCGGGGGCTACTTTTTTAGCCTCTGCAAAAAAGCGGCCAAAAATGGAAGATAATTTATTTACAAGTCCTGCTATGAGGCCATTACCAATCATGAGCATCGAGAATCCAACTTTAGCTCACTTTAGGCACTTTAGCTCACTCTTCACTCTATCGCCCCTCTACATCTGTCGGGAGTCCTCTACAAATCAACCCTTTTTATGCAAAACAAACCCAATCTTGTCCGCCGTAGGCGGATTGCAAATGAACGTAAATATCTATTTACAGACGACTTATGAAAATAAATCTAATTGGACACTTGGTGAAAACAAACCCAATTCAAACCCAATCTCGTCCGCCGTAGGCGGATTGCCGAAATGAACAAAAAATCGCTTGCTAAAAAATCCGGCCACACCCCAAAATATCCTAAAAGCAAATCGTCCTTGAGTTCATGTCTAAAAGCAATAGAATTGTTTTCTATGGAAAATAAAGAACTAACTCGCCGCGAATTTCTACAGTACACAGTCGGCAGCACGCTGGCGTTGACAGATTTTCCCGGCCTGTCAGCCGGAAATTCAGAATCGAAATTACCCCCAATCCGGGCTATCACCAAAGGGCCTAAATTCCACTGGTTCAGCTACTACGACAAATTACAGTTCGACCCGTCCGGCCGTTACGCACTCGGGATGGAGGTTGACTTCGAGCACCGCAGCCCCAAGCCCAACGACGTTATCAGTATTGGTATGGTGGATTTGAAAGATAATGACCGCTGGCTAAAGCTGGGCCAATCTCGCTCATGGTGCTGGCAGCAGGGTTGTATGCTCCAGTGGCTCCCAGGCTCGAAAAATGAAATCATCTGGAATGACCGACGGGACGACAGTTTCGTCTGCCACATACTCAACGTCTTCACCGGCAAAAAACGAACGCTTCCATACCCCATCTACACCATCAGCCCGGATGGCCGAACCGCCGTTGCACCGGACTTCCGTCGTATTCAGGATATGCGCCCCGGTTACGGCTATGCAGGCCTGCCCGAACCATATAAAGATGACCTCGCCCCAAAAGACTCAGGCATTTTCCGAATCGACCTTAAAACCGGCAAGCGGGACTTGATAATCTCCCTTGCGGATATTGCCAAGTTTGGCCAAATCCCCGGCAATCCCAAAGAACCCAAGCATTACTTCAACCATCTATTATTCAATACCGATGGTTCTCGATTTATCTTCCTGCATCGCTGGCGGGCAAAAGGAATGCGGAGCTTCGGTACACGAATGCTCACCGCCAAACCGGACGGCTCGGACATCCACATCGTGGACAGCTACGGCCAAACCTCACACTTTATCTGGCGCGACCCGCGCCATATCCTTGCCTGGGCTTGGCATCCATCTCACAAAAACGCCTTTTACCTCTATGAGGACGGCACAGATAATGTGGAAGTAATCGGCAAAGATGTTATGCCCCAAAACGGCCATTGCACATATCTGCCGGGCAACAAGTGGATTCTCAACGACACCTATCCGGACAAAGAGCGGAAACAAACCGTCTATCTCTACCACGTAGCGACCGGCAGAAAAGTTCCGCTCGGCCATTTCTATTTGCCGCCGCAATACGCCGGCGAATGGCGATGCGATACGCACCCGCGTTTCAGTCCCGACGGCCGAAGCGTCGTCATTGATTCACCGCACGCTGGCAACGGCCGACAAATGCACCTTATCGATATCAGCACAATCGTTAGTAGGGGCAGTTCGTGAACTGCCCTTATTCGAGCGGTTCGACATAGATGTTGCGGAACTCAACCGGCGTGCCTTCACTCTGCAAGCAGATTTTACCGGACGTTATCGAGCTCTTGGTCGCCACATTCTGTAAAACGCCGTTCACCAAAACCACCACCCAGTCGTCCTTGCAGATAATATCGTATGCGTTCCATTGGCCGAGCTGCTTTTCGCTGCTGTCTTTCAGCTTTCTGACCCTGCGCTCCCTGACGCGATCGCCTCCCTTGGCGTGCTCCGCGGTCTCGATATTTTCCAGATACCTCCGTCCTTCGCCAATGAGCCAGAAGTCGCCAGCGTTACCGGAAGCCAGCTGGCATTCGAGGCTCTTCGGCCAGACCTTATCCTCGCCGCTCATATGCACCAGCGCACCGCTGTTCCCGCCCTTTTCGGGCCAGCGCCACTCGACATGGAAAAGGTAATCGGCGTAATCTTTCTCGGTCCGCATGTAACCGGCAGGCTTGCCCTCGCAGCGAACCACGCCATCGGCCACCGACCATGTCTTGGCAACATCGTGCTCAGGCTCACGTGTAAATAGTTTCCAGCCGGCAAAGTCCCTGCCGTTCCACAACATTATTTTCTCTTTTGGGACAATAGGTTTGTCATTTTCTGTTTGTGCCCCCGTCTGCACAGACAACAGCATACTCATTACCACCACGGCTGCGATTGCAATAACAAAGCGTTTCATAAAATTCTCCTTTCGCCTCAGACCAGTTGTGTCTTACCGGGAACAGCGACCGGCCTCATCTGCAAATCACCGAACTCATACTTCGGCGGACTGAGGTCCAGCTTTGAAGCCTTCATCGCCCAGTCCCACTTCAGCGCCCGGCCGGTATAAGCACTCATCCTGCCCATAATAGAAGTCATCGTACTTTCGGCTATACGCCTGCCCTCGTTTAACCGCTTACCCTGACGAATCGCAGCAATCTGGTCGGCGTGTTGCTTTATTTCTGGGTCCAACCGGTCCCACGCGTATTCGGTTTGGTTCCGACCTTCAATCACAACCCTGCCGAAGTCCGTATATGCCCGGCCCTCCGTACCAACCAGCCGCTGGTCGTTTCGATCGGTGAAACCGTCAATCTGGGTACCCATATACTCGACCCGCACGCCGTTTGGATATTCATACTCTACAGCGAAATGGTCAAAAGCGTTGCCATACTCCGGAGCTTTTCTCACTTCTCTTCCGCCCATACCAACGCACTGGACAGGTGGTCCACCAAAAGCCCAGTTCATTACGTCCAAATTGTGCACGTGCATCTCAACGATAAAGTCGCCGCTAAGCCATGTTAAAAACAGCCATCGCCGCAGCTGCCATTCCATATCCGACCAGTTCGGCTGCCGTTGTTTTGTATTTGACGACCAGGTCAACATTCCTCCGCCAAGCCTTACACACTGACCACCCACAAGCTCACCTATGGCACCGTCATGGATAGCCTTAATACCTTCCACCAAATGTGAAATCCGCCGCATCTGCGTACCGGCCACTATCGTCAGCTTTTTCCTGTCGGCTAACTCCGACGACGCAATCACAGAGCGAACACCAACAGGGTCCACCGCCACGGGCTTTTCCATAAACACATGTTTGCCTGCTCTTATCGCCGCCCTGAGATGCCCGGGCCGAAAGTGCGGCGGCTCCGTCAGTATTACCATGTCCACGTCGCATGCAAGCACCTTCTTGTACGCATCCCAACCGACAAAGCAGGTGTCCTCGGTTACCTTTATTTTCTCGCCCATTCTCTCTTTAAGGGTCCTGCGGGACCTGTCTATACGGTCCTTGAAAAGATCGCCCATCGCAACGAGCTCTACGTTTTCTGCTGAGTTCAGGCACTTTGTTGTATCATGCGTGCCCCGGCCGCCGCAGCCGATCAAACCAACGCGAACCGTATCAGAACCAGCGGCATAGATACGGCTTGTTCCCAACGCCAACGCTCCAGCGCCAACCGCCGCTGATGTCCGCATGAAATCTCTCCGCGATAGCCCTCGTGTTTCTTGCAT
>JBGVTO010000375.1:0-7515 GCA_041862635.1 Phycisphaerae bacterium
GTATTTGGTGCTTCGCATGAGATTTACTTCAGCACAGATAAAGAAGCAGTGAAAAACGCCGATACAAGTTCTCCCGAATACAAAGGCAGCGGCAACCTTGGCTCCGAAAGCTACGACCCCGGACAGCTCGAGTGGAATACCACCTACTACTGGCGTGTTGACGAAGCAAATAATGCTAATCCTGACAGTCCATGGACAGGTCCCCTCTGGAGCTTCACGACCGCCAACTTCCTTGTTGTGGATGATTTTGAGGACTACGACGTTGGCAACAATGAGATATGGTGGGTGTGGATAGATGGGCTTGGCTACGCCTCACATCCTACCAAGCCACCCCATCCCGGTAATGGAACCGGCTCTATGGTTGGTGATGAAACCACAGGTTCTTATATGGAAGAGACTATCGTTCACGGCGGCAATCAGTCAATGCCGGTATTCTACGACAACAGCATCCTCAGGTATTCGGAGGTGGAAAAGATGCTGACTTATCCGCGTGACTGGACCGAGAATGGTGTTAGCACATTAACGATTTGGTTCAGAGGCATTTCGGCAAACGCTGCTGAGACGTTGTATGTTGCTCTCAACGGTAATGCGATTGTAACGAATGATAATCCTGATGCGGCACAGATAAATAAATGGACTCAATGGACTATCGACCTGCAGGCTTTTGCCGACCAGGGCGTGAACCTTGCCAATGTCAATACGATTGCTATTGGTCTGGGTGACAAGAAGAATCCGCAGGCCGGTGGTTCAGGTACAATGTACTTTGACGATATTCGTTTGTATCCTCCGCCGGGGCCGACACCGTAAGCCGTGTGATTTAGTTTGTAATTGCAACTGCGTGGTCGATATAGTAGATTTGCTATATGAAAGGCATCATGCTTGTCGGTCTTGCATTTACGTATAGCCTGTTTGGCTTGCTGAACGGTTTGGATAGGATTTAACACGGCTACAGTGTATCCCTGCCGTGTTAGAAACTCATGCAGACTGTACCAATAGTGCCCTGTGGCCTCCATACCTGTGAGTATGGATTTAGCCCTGCCTGATTGTTTGAGGCAATTGAGGATTCGTTGATATCCGGTGGCATCATTGTGAAATGACTTTGGCCGCAACAGATACTGACCGTTTTGGTCAATGATACAGACAACGTGTTTTCACTTGGCCATGTCAATGCCACAGAATCGCAAGTACTGTTTTGACGCTTTCATAATTACTGCTCCTTTCGCTTTGTTCAGTGTTGCCCTGTACCTTCCTGGACCGCAACCTCATCCGTGATCCGGAGCGTTCCGCTGTTGGCGGATCTCCAACCAGCTCATACGCGGCTTTCCAAGCAAGGCCAGTGTACGGCAGTCTTTCTTACGAGGCTAAAACCTCAAGGAGAACATCGCCGCTTACTCCCTGAACAATTTTTACTGTCTAATAAGTTCCACTTATTGCTTAACTGTTTAGCAACATTCTGCATTATCTCACTGGCAAAGTTAGGTGCTTTATTTTCGATAGGCAGCACCTGGTAATATCCGTTGGGAGAAAAAACTGAGTAACCCTCAAAAGCAATCAGCTTCAGATTGACGAGCCGATCTCGAGCAATCTCAAATTGGCCAAACTCCAGGTTGACGGCATCGCAAATCTTCTCCTTTCGATAGAAACTGACACCATTACGATCAGCTGCCAGTACCAGGAACAGATACAGGACCAAATCTTTGTGTGTCATCACTTGGAGGAAACCATTTCGTATTAGGCGATGATCGATCCAGGCAAATGAGTTTTCGATTTTTCTTAGCTTTTGGTGTTGCGGTATATGATATTTTCGCATAGTATATTGTCTCCGGAAAAATTCATATAGCCGCCCCCATCGTCCCGCCCACTTGATGGACTTTAAAGAAAAAAAAGAAAATATCATATTTTGGGACAAATTTTCAAGGGCGGCTTTTTTCATTCCTGAGAAACTTGTCAAAAAGTAAATCCAGACCGGCTTATCAGCCGGAAGTAAAAGTGGATCAATATCCAACAATTTAGCTGCTTCAGAGCAAAGTAAAAGCAAAGATGATCCAGGAAGATCAATAACTAAAACTGTTAACTTAACTATATGAGGAGAATGACAATGCATCCAGGACTCATCGGAGCAATTGGCGGGAGTGTCCTCGGCCTTGCCGGAGGTATCGTCGGTACTTATTTCAGCATCAAGAACACCAACGGTCCCAATGAAAGGCGATTCATGGTGAAGGCATCCGTCGTCACGTGGATTGCCATCGGCATTTTTCTTGCCCTTTTGTTGCTGCTCCCCAACCCATATCGCTGGTTTATGTGGATTCCGTATGGAATCCTTTTACCCTTAGGGATCATCTTCGTAAACAAACGGGAGGCACAAATCCGAGCCAAGGAATCTGGATCCGCAACACAATTGGATGCAGAACCAACGGATTCACTCGACAACCAATAGCCGCGCTGCGACGATTGTACAGTTCTGTTAATTGAAGAAAGCCTATATCACGGTACTCAGTGGGTTGTCTTCGAGCCCAATGGTGATGGGATACCTCAAATGCATCCGCCGTTTGGTGGTCCATGGACCTGAGTTGAGAAGTATGGAAAACTGGAAACTAAGGACAGCGGGGCTGTTGAAAAACTTCAAAAGGTTCGCGGCTCAAAGCCCATTCGTCATTATCTGGGTTGTAGATTCATAGCGGGGGCGCGTTTCGAACATACGACCTATCAGATCTTTGTGTCGGGCTCTGCGTGGCCGACAATAGATAAGTCTAAGAAATGTAAAGAGTTACAGAAATTCACGGCTACTGTAAACCGACAACTCCGCAAGCCGCTTTTAGGTCACTCCACTTCTTTAGTGACCGCCTGAAGGATTTCCTTTTCCCGTCGCTGCAACAGCTTGCCGAGGGGGACCAGACTGAGCCGATAAAAGAAGGCAAGGAGCACCAACAGTACAACCGAGAGAAAAAGGTTTGTCGTCGCGGCCTGCAGCCAACCCAAGTTGGATAATAGCAGTCCCAAGGCTGGCACAAGAAATATCGGAACCATGGCCGTTGGGAACAACGTATGCGACACAAAGATCAGGAGGGCTGTTTTTGTAGAAGATTTGGTAGGCTTGAGCGACCCGGGGGCAATGCGGTAAGGAACGAGCACGGACAGAAGATTTCCTGCTATGCTGAGCAGCAAGAAGGCCGCTACCAACTGCAGACCGGCGGCAAGAACATAAACAAACGAGATGCGGAGGGCGAACTTTACGAGCACGATTAAGGTTAATCCTATTACGCCTGCAACTGGCAGCAATGCGAGGTTCTTTCCCAGCAAGATCTGTCTTCGCGGCACCGGTGAGAGCACGAGTGTGCGAAATCCAGCCCGGTCAAAGCCAAACTGATTGAACATAAGTTGGCTCATGCCAAGGAACGTAAACACGACAGCACCAGTAGCGATGAAAGGCTTGAGGTTCTCGCTGAGTGTGTCCGAACGCCGAACGATAATAATCACTCCAAAAAACAGCATCATAATGACATTGGTCGCCAACGCCATCTTCACTTCAGGCGCCCTTATTAAGGAACGAAAGAAGGCCAGCGCCGATGCAGCGGCTTCTTCCGGAACACCAGGCAGTTGCCTCTCAATGAGGTTCCTCCGGTTAGCAGCGACCTTTTCGGCCTTCGGTTTTTGTGTGATACTCTTATCAGTCGCTTGTCCTTGATAGAAACGAAGTGTTGACCGATAGGCCCGCCATAAACCCAATCCACCAATGCCGAACGCGCCGGCTGCACCCAAGACTGCGGGCCAGACATTTTCCTGAGCCAGTGACATTGCTCCGTTGCCCACCCATAAGAAAGGCACGTAATTGTGTGCCAATAATACTACACGGGGTAGAGGCTTTTTGTCTGGGCTGCCGGGGCGAGTTGTTGTCTGTTCGTCTGCTGGCGCCGATTGGGTAGTGTTGGATCCATGCCGTTTGCGATCTTGCCGGAAATTCCCAATCAGATATGGAAGCTGGCTCAGAAGGATGAATGTAAAGGTGATCCCAGCGATAATAGCACGCCGCCGCCGCTTGTTCATCATGAGTGTAATCAGCCATCCGCGCAGGCAATACGTCCACGCGCTGATCATGAAGACAAAACCCAGCACCAACGGTAACAGTCCAATCATGAATCCCCCCCTGCTCAGGATCAGTCCCACGCAAAGGCCCAGCGTCCAGGGCAGGAACAGAATGATGCTAAAGGTCAGATGTGATGCGAGGTAGTTCACCAGGAAAATGTCTCTCAGAGAGATCGGCAGATGCAGCATTCGGCTGATGTCGATCGTCTCCGAACGCTGGATCTCCGAAACCATTCCGATCATCCAGGCAAGTAGAAACAGACCAATGAACACATCCCACACAATAAGCAAACGCAGAGGCGACGTTTCTGCCAGCACAAAGATACCGACCAGCACTCCGGCAACGCTGCTCACAATCCCTAAGACAAGCACAGCCATGGCTACGATCATTGTCAGAACGGCATTCAAGAGACCGCCGCGTGACCATTGATTTCGAGTCAGGCGCCAGCGCAGCCAGACGATTGTGCGTAATTGACTCCAGTTCATCTAATCCTCCAGCCAACTTAGCATTTGCCGCTCGACATGTTCACAACCGACAGCTTCCAGGAACCGTTCCTCCAGTGAGCCACTTCCGCGAGTCTCATCCATGGTGGCCTGATGCACCAGCTTGCCCTCAGCAATAATCCCGACGTCCGTGCAGAGCCTTTCCACAATCTCCAAAACATGCGATGTAAGGAATACAGTTGCACCGCGCTTCACGCAACGCTTCAACGTGTCTCGCAGTACGCGAGAAGCCACTGCATCGACGCCCTCAAACGGCTCATCGAGGAACAGCAGGTCCGGATTTGGAATCAGTGCCGCCGCCAGGGTGAGTTTCTTCTTCATTCCATGTGAATATTCGAGGATTAGTTTCTTCTCTATATTATCCAGGTTCATCATAGCCAACAGTTCCTGGCAGCGTTTGCGCACCGTCGACATGGGCAGCCGGTACATGCGTCCGATGAATGTGAGATACTCACGCGCCGTTAGATTATCAAACAAAGCCAGTTCCTCTGGCACAACCCCAACGCGCTGCTTGATCTCCCTGGCTTTGTTGATATTGCTCGTGTCTTCGCCCAAGATGCGCATTGTGCCACGTGTGGGTGCAAGCAAACCAGTGAGCATTTTGATTGTTGTGGATTTGCCCGCGCCATTGGGACCTAGAAAACCATAGAACTTTCCAGCTTCCACACACAAATCAAGACTGTCCACAGCACATAAATCGCCAAAGTAACGGGTCAATCCTTTGGTTTCAATAGCTAGATTCATTGGCTGTTAAGTCTATTATCCTAAGGTTAGAAAAGCAAGGGCCTTTTCAGGTCTATGAAGAGAAGTGCTCTGGTTGTAATCTCTGCAATTCCTCCCGCTATGGCGAGCCACTACCAAAGGTTTACTGTTCGCGAACGTTCGCATTTCTCTACCATCGAAGTACCCGTAGGTTTTAACGTTCTTCCCCTTATATCGTCATGCACAAGGAGAGCTTCATGAGTACACGGTTCCTCAAATGGGTCATCTGCGATCGCCGACTTTCGAGGGCTTAATTTGAGGAGAGCGCTGAACCAGGGCCACTCCCGGAACCCCCGCCAAGGACTCGAGCTTCCCTCTTTGATTCTATTATCGATAGTTCCTCTGAGCTAGAGTACGAAGGTGTGGTCGTATGTTCGAAACGCGCCCCCGCTATGAACCCACGACCACGGTTGCATAGGAGCGGCAAAGCACTACAAACCAGCCGCCCGGGCCGCGCTACATAGTTGTGGACAGAGCTATCTCCGCCTATTATTACTCCGGCTGTACGATGATGATCTCATCATAGCCCTTGATGGATACGCTTAGTTAAAAAAAGATGGGAATGAGGCCTTTCTATGTGCTGACTTATTTTGTTGCTTATGGAAGAAGCAACAGCAAAAGCGAGATGCATCTTTGAAGATGCGGAGAGGTTTGCATCCTTGACGGAATGCAATAAGGGGGATAAGTCAGCTGGTATAGAGATATGATGCCCCATTCCCATTGTTAAAACCCTTTCAATTCAATCGTACAGTCCAGGTCGGGCGACACATCCAACATTAAATACCCAATCTTTAATCCTAAGTCCTAATCCACTTCATAACATATTGCATTAGTAATCTTTGAAAGGTCTAATCCATTCCGGCCAGTTCTCCGGCTGAACACCACCGGCTAAAGTCCAAG
Organism: Phycisphaerae bacterium; assembly: GCA_041862635.1. Lineage (GTDB taxonomy): Bacteria > Planctomycetota > Phycisphaerae > Sedimentisphaerales > Anaerobacaceae > NIOZ-UU13. The sequence continues at coordinate 6,250 of JBGVTO010000375.1, forward strand.
CCCCTGCGGTATTAAATGACTTGTGCCACTTCAACGTCCACAACTCCTTAAGTCCTACCTTTCTGGCAGAGTAATCCATGAAGGAACAGCCCACAAAGCCCACGTGTCGGTTAATACAGCATCGGCTTATCTCATTGTTGGACCAGGCCGCGAATTCGTACTCAGCAGGAGATTCGGTTTCTAACGGCCACAGGTCAAAACGGAGCGCATCCATAAACAGTGGTATATAGCCTGCGCCAGCCACGTTAGGCGTCCTCCAGCCCTCACTAGCGGGCTTGCCTCCGTAAAATGCAGAATCGGTAGGTATAGTAAGAACGTAGCCATTGATGCTATAGCTTCCGGCCACACCGCTTGGAGGCGCATCGCGCCCTCCATGGTTCCCCCGGAAGATACCCCAGGCGTTAAAGACATTTAACGTAGGCGCCTGATTGCCATTTTCGTCAATTATCGGTTTTTTTGCCGTCGGACAGAACCAGGTTTTATTCATCTTCCAATCTAAAAGCTTACGTTCTAACTGCCACGGCCACCAATAGCCAGTGGAATCATAGCCAGACCAGAATTTACCATCGTTGTCCTCGGTATACATTGCACTGACAAAGTTCCACTGTCTGAGATTCGCCAGACAACCTGTAGTTCTTGCCTGTTCCTTTACGCGTGCCAATGCCGGCATCAGTATTGCCATCAATAATGCGATAATAGCAATCACCACCAAAAGCTCTATTAATGTAAAGCCTTTTTGTCTGTCCATAATGACACCGCTACTTTTGTATGAGCTAACCTATAACCATTATATGTTTTTAGGACCTGAAAATCAAAAGACATTTCCTCTATTTCGCCTTGTATTTGCGAATTTCAACTCCAACATCACCCCACCCAAGCCGAACAGAAGCATGTTCAGTAAAAGGGCTGTTCATCGACTATCCTCGCGTTTGGGGGAGTAATTCATTCATTATCGTGTTTTCAATCACTATGGTGTACACATTAAATAAACCTGAAGAATCGTCCACTTTTAATGAATGTCGGAGTTGTCGGTTTACAGGAGCCGCGAATTTATGTAACTCTTTACATATTTAAGACTTATCTATTGTCAGCCACGCAAACCCCGACACAAAGATTCTGATAGGTCGTAGGTTCGAAATGCGCCCCCGATATGAACCCCTGGAGATAAAATCCAGACCCATTTTTCAGCTCAAGCATAGAGGACACTGAGCCAAAGCACAAACTCGATTCCCAAACGTCGACAGTCCTAAAAAACGAGTAGCCGTA
>JBGVTO010000376.1:0-3171 GCA_041862635.1 Phycisphaerae bacterium
ACCTTTATGCGTTTCGATAATATCAAACTCGTCGACGCGCCAATAATAAGTCTTGGCAAGTTCAAGCGGACCGGGATCATAGGTTGCTTCTCCAAGAGGAAGTGCTCCAGCGGCATTGTAGACATCGTCAAAGCTGTCACCGAAGTACGCGTGATGTAGTTTCGCACCGAAACCCGGCGTCCAACTAAGCTTAACATCCACGTCTACAGACTCGGCGCCATCGGCAGGATCCGGGAAGTAGGCTGTTTTTGGAGGAATACCAAAGCTCCAGACTTTGCCTTTCCACGGGCTATTGGGCTCGGCTTCGTTGACCTCATCGACCCGCCAATAGTAAGTCGTGCCCGGCACAAGGCCGTCCGGAAAAGCGAATCCCGGAAAGCCGGCAATAAATTCAGTTGTGGCCTGATTACCCTGGAATGTGCCTTCTGCTCCGGCATTGACCTCGTCAAAATTTTCACCCAGATACACATCGTGCGAGAGAGCAAAACCTCCCGGCTTCCAGGAAAGGTTCACCCATGTATCATTATTCAATGCACCATCAGCAGGAGTGGGGCCAAAAGAGAAAGGCCATACCTTGCCCGCAAAACCACCCAACTCGACTTGTGTCAGTGCAGCATTGATCATCCAAATCTCGTCAACCATGCCCTCGAAGTAACTACCGCCGCCCGTAACAGTACCGTCATGAAATGTCGTTTCTGAATTTTGATACCCGATGCCGCAGTCATCCGAGCGGCTCCTCAATTCAGCGCCGGGCCCAATACTGATCAACTCTCCGTCCATCCACATTTCAAACTTGTCGTCTTCCTGGCCTGCGCCACCCTCTCGGACGACCATAGCAACGGCATACCATGCGTTGGAACTGATCGGTGCAGAGAGAAATGTCCCTGGATTCCATTGTGGTGTGTAATCCGCCTTATTCCATCCTCCGGCATAGACTAGACCTTCATGGACGTATATGTTAAGCCCGCGGGTGGTGCCGCCTTCTTCATACACCACCTGTTTCTCCGGTTTAGTCACGTCGGCACATAGGAATATTGCAACAACCGTACGATTCTGGTGAGTGCTGGTGTTGACCATAGCTGCATCCGGGATATGAACGCCATCACTGGTCCCGTTGAACTGTAACGCCTTGCCCTTGAGGCCATCAACGACTTGTGGGCTTCCAATGAGATTAGCCGTATGGGTATTGGCTGAATCGTCTGGTACATTGCTACCGACATTCTCAAACAGATAGACATGACCATCAGTAACAGACGTCGGGTCGATCTGAGCCACGGCATTGCCGGCCAGCACCAGCAGCAAAACAAAAGAAGTTAAATAAATCAATTTTTTACACATAATCAGACCTCCTTAAAGAAGAATTAAATGATTATGAAATGCTTTGGCCATACACCAAAACGCCCGTTCCCGCAAAGGCGGGACCTGAATTTTTCATTGAAATGTGAAAATCCTCACCTGCTAAGCACCTGTACTCGCGTAACCGCAGATGCGAGCACAAAGCCACCCTTACAACTAACTTTGTTTCTTACATAATAACTCCTCCTATAATCGTAAAATCATAAGAATTGCGCCCACAGGAAGACCAAAATCCGCAAATGCCTTCCCAATCAACTTCGCTCAGGTCATAGACTGTACAGGCACAAGCTTCACTAATACTATCTATACCAAATTATCCACCTTCCCGTCAAGCAAAATCTCTTGATTATGAATGGGCATGCGTTCTTGAAAAGATTGTGCAGAAATCTGGAAAGGACAGGTATTCTGCTTAAAAGTCAGTCAACAGCTTGCATCACCTCGAACGAGTTTGTTATAATTATAGCAGACAAGTACTCTAACCAGAGTCACCATCTCTGCGAAAATTTTCGGCTTTGAAGGAACTTCTCTGAAAAAGAAAGAATGCGTTATGTGTTTCATGATAATCAAACGCCTAACACTATTCTACCTTATCTTGCCGTTAATGTTTATTGCCCTCGGGTGCCGGAATAATGAATCGACCTTTCAAAGAGTCAGAATTACACCACCTACGAGGACAGAAGTAGCGTTGGGCCATACACTCTTGCACTTGGCACCCAACTGGGGCGTTGCCGAACGGCTTATCGCTCAGGTCGCCGACGTCAACGCAAAGGACAACTTCGGCATGACGCCCTTGCACACTGCCGTCAGAGCAGGCCGCAGGGACGTGGTCGGACTGCTTGTTGCTAAGGGTGCCGACATCAATGCAAAGAGCAACTTCGGCCACACGCCCCTATTCCTGGCGGTCGCCGATGGCCGCAAAGATATAGCCGAATGGCTTATCGATAAGGGCGCCAACGTCAACACAAAGGACAAGTTCGATATGACCCCGTTGCACAGCGCAGCCCACTCAGGCCGGTTGGACCTGGTAGAGCTTCTTATTGCAAAAGGCGCCGACATCAACGCCAGAAGCAACATCGGCCAGACGCCATTGTCCTTGGCCAAAGCTAAAGGCCACACTGAAATCACCGACCTCCTCCACAAGCACGCCGCTAAAGAATAACACTAACCACGCTTCACGAGATACGAACATCAAGCATCGAGTATCCGTTATCCGCTCTCTGTATTCTGTCTTCTGTCTTCTGTCTTCTGCCTTCTGTGCTAAACAACCTAAGCAACTAATTAACCAATTAGCTAATCCACTAATCAACTATTCTTAACTCTGCCCGCCATTGGGCGGCTTTTTCCGGCTTGCCCCAGGCTTCGTAGAGTTCGATCAAATTATTCAAAGACTCTAACGTGTGTGGGTGCTCATCCCCAAGTTTTAGTCGTCGGCCTTCAACGGCTTCAAGTAACAACGGTTCTGCTTTATCGTAATGACCTTTTTCCTTGTAAAGCAAAGCTAGATCGTTCTTTGTTTCCAGAGTCATCGGATGGTTATCACCTAACCTGTCGCTTCTGCCCTCTAATGCCTCATCAAACAAACGCTCCGCTTCCTCCCAATGCCCCTCCTTCGTACGCAAGACAGCAAGTGAGTTAACGAGGCTCACGGTATGCTGATGTTCATTACCAAGTTCGTCCCGTGCAACCTCCAGCGCCTTAGTTAACAACTGGTCTGCTTCATCGTGGCGATCTTGATCAATGTATAGATGGGCCAACTCGCGCATACGAGTCAGCACCCACTGATTCTTCTCGCCCCATACACGGACCATACCATCT
>JBGVTO010000377.1:0-2350 GCA_041862635.1 Phycisphaerae bacterium
CTGACGATTTGGTTCAGAGGCATTTCTGATAACGCTGCCGAGACGTTGTATGTTGCTCTCAATGGCAGCTCTGTAGTCAATCACGATAATCCTGATGCAGCACAGATAGATGAGTGGACCCAATGGAATATCGGCCTGCAGGCTTTTGCAGACCAGGGCGTGAACCTTGCCAATGTCAATACGATTGCCCTTGGTCTTGGTAACAAGAAGAATCCGGTAGCCGGTGGTTCAGGTACGATGTACTTTGACGATATTCGTCTATATCCTCCGCCGATGGAATAACAAGCACTATAAGCTGTGTGAGTGGCAAATCTCATAGATGAGGTTTTTGATGCCTGTTGATAACAATCCCGAGAGGTCGGGATTTTGGTGTGTGGCCAAAACATAATTTATAATTGTTTTATTTAACTTTTTGAAGGAGGATTATTATGTCTAAGAAACATATTTATCTGGTTTCTTTTGCTTTGGTTCTGGGCCTGGCCGGTTACGCGTACGCCGCTGAGGCCGATATCGAGATTCCGTCCGTGGGATATCCAAAGCCGATTCTCGACGGTGTTATGGATGATGTATGGTTACTTTCGACAGAACAGGTCATGACCTTATTCACTGGAGAAGAACCGACCTCGCCCGAAGATTGCTCTGCTAGCTGGTGGGCGCTTTGGGACGAGGAATACTTGTACGTACTGGTCAATGTCATTGATGAAGCTTTAATACAAGATTCAGACCCGTCCCAGGGATGGCTCGATGACCGTGTTGAGATTTTTATTGACGGGGACAACGCCAAAGATGATGCTCCTGATGGTAAGAATGACTATCAGTACAATTTTCGGTGGAACCACGGAGAGGTAGAAACACCTGTCGAATGGTATTTTCGTGCCACGCCTCACCCATCGGGTAGCAGCTTGGAGGGCGTGGAATATGGAGTGGCCACAACCGATTCCGGGTTTCTCGTTGAAGCCAGGATGCCGTGGTCGACTATGACAGGTGAAGCGCCCTATGAAGACCAGCTAATCGGGATTAACATAATGATTGACGACGATGACGACGGTGGTGCTGAGGACACGCAGTTCCAATGGTTTACGGAGACTACTACCCCACACGTTCCCAGTTTGTGGGGTACGGCTGTACTTGTACCGGGGGCGGGTGAGCCATGGCTGTATGTCTCGATACCTAAACCGGCTGATGGTGACATGCTTGAGGACACTTGGGCGAACCTTTCCTGGAAGCCGGGGGGGCGTGCGGTCTCGCATGATGTGTATATCGGCGATAACTTTGACGATGTAAATGACGGTGCCGAAAGCACGTTCCAGGGCAACCAGGTCGCTACGTTTCTTGTCGTCGGCTTTCCAGGATTTCCTTTTCCGGACGGCCTTGTTCCCGGAACAACTTACTATTGGAGAATCGACGAGGTCAATGACACAGAGCCGAACAGTCCCTGGAAGGGCCCTGTCTGGAGCTTTAGTATTCCTCCTAAGACTGCATATAATCCCGACCCGGCTGATGGTGCCGAGCTGTTAAGCCCGGCTGTTATGCTTAGCTGGACGCCAGGTTTCGGGGCAAAATTGCACACCGTGTACTTTGGCGACAATTTTGACGATGTGGACAACGCCGCTGGGGGACTACCACAGGGAACTGCAAACTATACTCCCGGCGCACTTAAATTGGCTGAGACTTACTACTGGCGGGTCGATGAGTTTGATGTCACCGACACGTATAAAGGCCACGTCTGGAGCTTTACTACTAAGGGTGCCGTCGGGAGCCCGGATCCGCCTAATGGCGCTGTGGATGTAAAGCATACACCGATTCTTACCTGGTCGCCGGGAATCTATGCCGCTTCCCATCAAGTCTATTTCGGCGCTGATAAAGATGCCGTGAAAAATGCCGATACCAGCTCGCCTGAGTACAAAGGCGCAGGGGACCTCGGTGCTGAGAGCTATGAACCCGGAAAACTTCTGTGGGATACCACCTACTATTGGCGTATTGATGAGGCCAATAACGCCAATCCCGATAGTCCGTGGACGGGTAAAGTCTGGAGCTTTACGACTGCCGACTTCCTTGTCGTGGACGATTTTGAGTCCTACAACGACATTGACCCCCCTGACCCGGAGAGCAACAGGATATTTGAAGCGTGGCCGGACGGTTATGATATCCCGACAAACGGAGCTCTCGTTGGTAATGACCTTCCTCCTTATGCCGAGCAAAGGATTGTTCACAGCGGCATCCAGTCGATGCCGTATTTCTACGACAACAGTGTTGGGTACTCTGAGGCAACTCACACGCTGACTTATCCGCGTGACTGGACCGAGAATGGTGTTAGCACTTTATCTATTTGGTTCAGAGGCAATCCGGA
>JBGVTO010000378.1:0-3693 GCA_041862635.1 Phycisphaerae bacterium
CTCCCCGATATATGGCTTGCCTTTATACCGGTGAGACCGGGCGTATGTCAGAAGAGCGTCAAAGTAGTCCGCCTTGCTCACGTACTTCTGCTCATAGTTGCGAATCACATTTGCCAGTCCCACGAGCGTCTGGATCGTTGCATACGGCCAAACTGCGCCGTCCCACTCACACGTTCCTACACCATGACTTCTGAACTCAGGATGTCTCCGTTCAGCAGTCGTGATCCCCATCGGTGCCTTGAATCCTTCCTCGTCCGTAAACTGTTGCCACGCCTGCTCATACCCCGGCTCCGGCAGATCAAAATACCACGGGATAAAGCCAATCTCCTCCCTAACGCCTGCTAATTCACCGTTCGGATGCCGTACTTTGAAGAACTTCGCCTCCTCGTCCCACATCAGCCTATGAATGAGCGACTTCAGCCTGGCAGCCTTATGAGCGTATTCTCTGGCAATAGTCTTTTTGCCCGCCAGTTCTGCTACTTTTGATATAGCCACCGCGTTGGCATACATGTAGCTATTCAATGGAGGTCGGGCGTTTTTCACTTTGCGTGAACCGCTGATCGACTCCTCCATCCCGTCACGCACATCGTATTGCCAGAGCAGGCCGTTCTCAAGGCCCTGTTCCTTCGTCCACGCTTGGTAATCGCGTACAAAAGCGTCCAGCAGTCTCACCACAAATACCTTATCCTGGCTCACCAGATACCTGCGATAGAGTGCCCATGTCCCCCAGTTGCTATACCGATGAAAATGTGGCTGCAGATCACCCTCGTTACCCACGTACCAGAACTGGGCGTAATCGTCAATATACTGCTTGTCACGCAGCCATGTGCCTTCATAAATATGATGCCCCAGCGCACAGCTTATCGTATTGTACTTGCCGCTGTGGCTGACTGTATTGAGAAACTCCGTGAAAACAAAACCGTCCGGCGTCTTCTTCAAATGCTTGCGAAACGTCCACCATCGAAAATAATATATCTGCTCGAAGCTCTTATCGGGACACTCAAAGAACGGAATATTCCTGGTCATCCATGTCCACGATTGCTGATTTGAGATGTGATTGACGATGTTTTCAGGCTCCATCGTGTTGAAAAAATCAACGTGATGCTTAAAGATGCCTGCATCGAGGACGAACATCAAATCACAGTCTCTCTGCGCCCCACATGCACTCGTGGTTCCAGTTACGACAATGCCCATCACCAAGTAGATTAATCCCTTGAACACAGAGGCCTCCGGGTGTTTACATGTAATCCACCCTTGCTATGAAAAAACTCATGCAGACAGCTCGACCATACTGGATTGTACTCAAAATACATGAAATGACAAGGATTTTAGTTAGATTGTCTACATGCAAAGAGTCAGTGACGAAAAAGAATTCAAGACTTAAATCGGGTCGCTAAGATTTACCACATCTACAGGACTTCTTTGTCGGGACTTGACTGCCCGAAGAAGGGCAGTACACCGAAGAATATTGGATGCAGAGAATGCTTGAGAGGTCCGTTGAAATCGTACTATCGCGGAGCTGCTTAAGTTGTGTGACAGTGAAACCGATGCAGACATGGTTGCGGATGAGAATTTGGACAGTACGGGAAAGGGCGAAATCATCGTGCGTACAGAAATCAGGAAATGTGCTATAATCGGACTATAGAAAGAACAGATTATACCTTCGGAATACTGTGTATGGCGTCCCCTCTGGATGAAAGACATTTTAGATTAAGAGCTTTGGCTGTCAGAGGAAATTGTCAGTTAGTGCTTTTCATTTTATTGGCTCTGTGCCTCGGATTTGCGGTTTTTTGTTACGAGAGATGCGAAAAAAAGGTCTTGATTTTGAGCCACTAAAACGTTATAAGTAGTTTGTGTGTCATCGATTTTCGTATAATCAGGATGCGAGGCTATAATGAACAGACGAATCGGATTCACGTTAATCGAGCTTCTCGTGGTCATCGCCATTATCGCCCTGTTGATGGCTATCTTGATGCCCGCCTTGAATCAGGTCAAGAAACAGGCCCGCACCGCCGCCTGCCAGGGACAGCTCAAACAATGGGCCCTCATCCTTGCGATGTACACCAACGACAACGAGGGCTATTTCCATGATAGGCCTTTTGGGACTGATTATTCAAAAATGTGGCCGCAATTCTATCAACCATACTATGACGACCCAATGATGCGATGCTGCCCGGCGGCCAAGAATCCCGATGTTAACTTTGGACCGTACGGCACCTGGGGCTGGAAGAGTGGGACGGTCTCTGACTCGGACTGGGGCTGGGGTGGCTCATGGGTGCCGAAAGAAGGTTTCTTCGGCAGCTATGCCATGAACCGCTACATTCTCAACAAGACCGGCCCGGAGTACTGGAGGAAGATCGGCGTTAAAGGTGCAGATAACGTACCGGTATTTGTGGATTGTATGTATGTTGCGATTAGCCCTGCTCCGACAGATGCACCTCCCGCTTATGACGGTGACCGCTCAAATCAAATGCAGTTCTCGTGCATGAATCGGCACGTGGGGCATATCAATGGCCTTTTCTTAGATTGGTCCGCCCCAAAAATCGGCCTCAAGCAGTTGTGGACCCTAAAGTGGAATCGGCAGTTCGATACGGCTGGCCCCTGGACCATAGCGGGCGATGTAAGAACGAGTGACTGGCCGAACTGGATGAGTAATTTCAAAGACTATTAGAAACGAATGGAAGAGGATGGGAGACGGAAGACAGAGCCTGAAGCGTCAGCGAAGGGCAATTCCAGGCAGACGGAATGCCCAAGACAGTTTATACGCTGAACGCTACCTGCGCCCCGTAATTCCAAGCGCAGCAAGCAGGGAGCAGGAATCCAATTAAAAGATTTTTTTACAGGGTAATATGGACTTGACCGGTACTTAATCACTTAATTTTATTTCGATATTATCCTTGACTAAAGGTAGCCATTTATATATATTTAGAGGAGGTAAGGTCTGTGGATATTTGGCTTTTTGGCAAGCAAAAGTGCTGTGCTTTTCGTGTAAATTAGCGTAGCCGGAAGGTTCGTTAGTAAGGTTTAGAGTTCTTCGTAAGAATTTTGTACTTTAACGTGAAGATTTTACATTTCATTTAACGACTCAGTTCATATTGGGTCTTTGAAGGAAGGAGGTTGTGTCAAGTCATAACAAATTATTCTTATCCTGGGGAGGTACCGGACTTAGTGGCGGTGTAAGTCTTTTCTTTGTTTTGTTGAAAACACCGCGTGTTTTGGTGTGTGGCCAAAGCACAGTGAGTTGTTACAGTAACTTTTTTAAAGGAGGACTATTATGTGTAAGAAATTGATTTGTCTTGTTGATACTTCGGTGTGTGGCCGGAGCAAAATTTCATATCAGTTTTCAATTAAAATTAGGAGGAACAAAAATGTTAGCTAAGAAATGCTTTTTGGTGGGAATTTTCACTTTGCTCAGCGTGAGTTTGGCGATTGCGGACCCACCTGCAGTACACCCAACAACTGGAGAACCACTGGTGATAGACTGTCTCAGGGGTACTCCTGATGCAATTGACGGAGATCTGAGCGACTGGAATCTTGAAGCTATGACCCCAGCCGTTCTTGATACGCAAGAGCAATTGTTTTCTGGACAGGCTACTTGGGACAGCCCTGAGGACAATAGCGGAGAGTTCTATCTGCTATGGGATGACGAGAACATCTACATGGCAGTGGTGATGAAAGACGATAAGTTATCTA
>JBGVTO010000379.1:0-11023 GCA_041862635.1 Phycisphaerae bacterium
GCCGAAGGATGATATGGCTTCGACTTGCCGCCCATGCCGTGATCGCCGAGCATTTCGCCGTGGTCCGAGCAGTACACAATGAGCGTGTTGTCAAGCTCGCCCCGCTTTTTCAACTCCTGCTGAAAAACTCCCAGCCACCTATCAATGTTATGTATCATGGCCCCATAATTACGCCTCTTCGCCGACATGTCACTGCCTTTACCCGCTTTTGCGGGGGGAAATTTTGTATCTTTCCACCTTTCGTACATGGACTTGGTTATATCCATGGGCGGGTGCGGACCGTTAAAGTTGATTTGGATGAACCACGGCTTTGGCTGCGGAACCGAACGGATAAGGTTCAATCCGTTATTCGCTATCCAGTTGTCGCAGTACGCATCATCCGGCATTATGGACGGCCCTGTATAATCGTGGTCCAAGGTTTTGAAGTTCTTGATATGAGCATCCACAAGGCTTCTACTCTTGAGGAAGGCAAAATACGGCTCCGGCCTCTTAAGATTCTTGTAAGCGTTCACCCCGTCCTGCTTGCCGGCATTATCGATGCCATTTGTAAAACCCCAGGCCTCCAGGAGGGAAGGCTTGCCTTGCCTTTGATGCCTGCCGTCAACTCCCCAGTTTTTGCCCGGCTTATCCAGGTCGAATTTACCGCATCCGAGCACCTGATAGCCGGCATCGCGAAGCAGGGAATAGAAGGTCGTCTGATGCAGCGGATATGGATTACCATTACTTGCCACTCCGCAGTTCGCGTATGTCTTGCCTGAAGCCAGGCAAGCCCGTGACGGTGCGCAGACGGGTGAAGGACTAAAAGCATTTGTGAAATGTACGCCCTGTTTCGCCAGCTTTCTCAGGTTCGGCGTGATGTCCGGCAGCTCGGGATTCATACTCGCCCCGTCCCATCTGCGATGGGCGGGGCTCGTCCAATCAAACCGATGCTGGTCGGGATAAAAAAACAAGATGTTCGGGCGTGACACATCATCCCCCGCCATAACACAATCCAGAGTCAGAATGGCCGAAAGGCCCGCGCCCGCCGTCTTCAGAAATACTCGTCGATTCATCTTCATCTGAGATTCTCCAAATAAGTCGCTCAGCAGCATTACAATAACTTCCGATGCATCATTGTAACAAATTGACTCCAAGACTTCTACCGGTCTTATTCTTTTTTGACCAAGTCGTTGTGTTCCCAACGCAGATTTACTATCTTATGAACATACGGATTCAGAAACGCAGTCAGGCAGAACTTATCTAATAGACAGGAGATATGGTGTTATGGCAAACATAAGACAGAACAATACGCTTTCTCTTTTCGGAATTGTACGAAGCAGGACCACTTTGTCCGTTGGGTTATTATTCCTTGTTGCCATTTACGTCTTCCTTGCGGATTCAGCTACATTGGCGGCAGAGTCTGTGCCAGCGCAACCCCAGTTCTTGCTTTCACAAGAAAGCACGGGGGTGCAGGAGGCCAATCAAAACAACTGGGGGGCTCCAAAAGTTCAAGTGTTCCAAAGAGAGGGAAAATGGATTATCGAAGGGCAGAGAAATCGAATAGAACTAAATCCGTCAGATTTGCAAATGACAGTATATGCACAGAGCCGGACTTGGTCGATGATACCATCATTTTCTGGCGATCTTATCGTTGAGAATTCGGGAACGCGATTGTCTCTGCGTTTTGCCGATGCCGGGAAAAAGGAAATCTCGTCATATCAGACCGGCTTCAAGACCGGAATTAAAATTGATTTAGCAGGCTTTACCTACAAAGATAAAAAGATAGATTTGCAAATCTTACTTTTCATCTGTCTCGAAGGAGAGCAGGAAGAGATGGTTTGTGAATTGAAGGCCACGGAGAAAACCGCAACGGTCAAGGAGTGTTTCTGGCCCCAGGCTGTGAGTAACAATTGCTTCGATTATACGGTGGTTCCCTTTATGCAGGGTATGCTGCTTCCAAAGGATTGGCCAAAGAAGGTCAGGCTGTATAATACGGTGTCCTATGGACGCGGGTTATATATGCCGTGGTGGGGACATCAACAAGGGAAATCGGCCATGCTTGTCTTGCTCGAAACGCCTGAAGATGCGGGCTGCCGTTTCGAACATCCCGCCGGAGGGCCGACCAAGATAGAATTACGGTGGATTCACTCTCTGGGGAAATTGGCTTATCCACGACGTGTCAGGCTCTGTTTTTTTGATGAAGGCAACTATGTCACGATGGCCAAGCGATATCGCCGGTATGTTCTCGAGACCGGTCACTTTGTTTCTCTCAAGGAAAAAATCGCCCGAAATCCTCTCGTGAAGAGACTGGTCGGCTCTCCTGTAGTTCATACGAGCATTCTGTATCATATCCAGCCGGAATCCAGCTATTATCACAAAGACGAGCCCGCAAAAAATCATCAAATGGTCAGCTTCGATGAGCGCGCCGAGCAGCTTCAACTGCTGTCCGAAAAAGGGATAAAGCGTGCCTACGTGCATTTGGATGGATGGGGGTTCCGGGGATATGACAATCTCCATCCTGATATCATTCCGCCTTGTCCCGAAGCGGGCGGCTGGGAAGGCATGAAGCGTTTCGCCGAAACCTGTGACCAATTAGGCTATGTCTTTGCAATTCACGACCAATACAGGGACTACTATCTTGATGCAAAGTCATACGACCCTCGTCATACCATCCTCGATCGAAATGGAAATCGTCCTTATGGTAGTACATGGTATGGCGGCAAGCAGTCTATCCTGTGCTCCCGGCTGGCACTGGGCCACGTCAAAAAGAATTACCTGTCCCTTCTAAGTCACGGCGTGAAAGTACGCGGGGCTTATCTTGATGTCTTTGCTGTGGTGCCTCCCGATGAATGTTATAACCCAGAACATCCTGTGAGCCGGGTGGATTGTCTGAAATATCGCGGTAACTGCCTGGATTTCATTCGTGCAAATGGGGGCGTTGTCAGCTCCGAAGAGCCGGCTGACTGGGCCATTCCACATATCGACCTCGTTCATCACGGCCCCTATGCCCTGGTGCCGAATCCCGGACGCGGCCCGGCGATGGGAATCCCCGTGCCGCTTTTCAACCTCGTCTATCACGATGCACTTCTGCTGCCCTGGTCGCTGGGAAAAGGGGCGTGGGGAATTCCTGAAAATGACCTCGGATATTTGCACGGCTTGGCCAACGCCGGCCTTGCTTATCTGTCGCTGAGGCCCGGAGAAGAGGAACTGGTACGTGTGCGGACGATGTCTGCCTTGCATGAGCGAGTCGGGCTTCTGGAAATGACTAATCATGAGTTTCTGGATGAGTCTTTCCGAAAACAACGCACCACTTTCGCTGATGGGACGAAAGTTACAATCGACTTGGACAGTGATACGTTCGAAATTTCACCCAAATTGCTTATACCGACTAACTAAAACACCCATAGATAATCGGCTCCACTGGAAAACGTCTCGTCAGAATCAATCCAATTAGTTGAGGTTGACCCTTTCCACAATCACACGTTATCAGATACGACGAATGGCTTGCGGTATTCTCGTGAAATGAGCCGGTTCGCTTCTTCACTCATTGGGCCGATGAATCTCTCTTTTTCGGGGTCCATAATCAGCATCGAACCCAGAGCGAGTAATTCTCGGTTGATGTCAAATTGGTTGGCTAAGAGATGGTCAATCAGGCGATCATACGACTCGGAGAGTTCCGTCTCGCTTCGAATGACCTGTCGGATTTCGTCGTTGGGTTTGTGTTTGCCCACCAGGTATGAGACGTTGGCCATGTGGACCAGCCCGCAGGAGAGATGTCCTTCTAAAGCATCCGTCAGGAGCTCGTTGGTTTTGCGGCTTCGAACGACGCTGATAAAGTTCTCTTTGCAATTGGGCCGTGTGCGGGTGAATTCTCTGATTAACCTTCCGTAATTGTTGTAAGCAGCGCCGTCTTTTATGTAACCACCTTCGCATTGCACTACAAATCCTGTTTGCATGCCGCGGAAGTCGTCCATACTCTGCCGTCTGTTCTTGCTCCAATCCGATTGTCGGAACGATTTATTCCGGGGCAGGCCGCGGACTTCGAAAATGATAGGAGCCGGTTCGTAATCCAACAGGGTTATCATGGTATTGGGGGTCCGGCCGTCGTCATCATAGCCCAGACGTGCCCCAACGCTGAGCACACGCTTGGGCAGCGTATTCTGCCGCAAGGCCCAGCGGCACCCGTCCATTGCGTGAATGCCCATATTTCCAAGGTCACCGTCACCGGTGTCCCAGTCCCAATGCCAGTCGTAGTGCAGGTACTTGCGCATTAGCGGTTTCTTAGGAGCCGGGCCGCACCAGAGGTCATAATCGCACGACTCGGGCACGGGCTGGGGACCCTCTACCTTGCCGATGCTCATCCGAGGCTTGTAGTTAATCCCGTACACACACTTGATTTTGCCGAGATTGCCGGCCCAGATATATTCGAGAGACTCCTCAATCGCGCCGCTGTTTCGAGGCCCATGAACGGCCTGTACCACGCGATTGTATTTACGCATGGCCTCGACCATCTTGCGACCCTCAAAGATGTTGTGCGAGGAGGGCTTTTGCACGAACACATCTTTTCCAGCCTGACAGGCCATTATCGTCATCAGGGAATGCCAATGGTTCGGCGTTGTGATAGAGACAGCATCGATTTCCTTGTCATCCAACAGGTCGCGGAAATCCTTGTAGGCCTTGACCTTCTCGCCTCGCTTACTGAACTGGTTCAATTCATAGTTAAGGTGTTTTTCATCACAGTCACATAGAGCTACAACACGGACGCCCGGAATCTTTCGGAAGTCCCGGATATCTCCTCGTCCCTTGCCGCCGATCTTTACGAACGAGCCGATTCCAATCACGCCGATGCGAATATCATCATTGGCGCCCCTGTCGCGCCTTGGCTTCGCCAAGCGAGCCACGGCGGGCAGGACCCGTGAGCCCGACAAGGATAAAGCCGGGCCGATTGCGAGCGATGCCTTCAAAAATTCCCTGCGTTTCATCGATTGTCTCCTGTAATATACTGTCCTGTCCAAATATTCATACATGCCTGTCGCGCCCTGGCTTTGCCATCCGCTGCGACTCGATGCGTTAAGTCGCATCGCGGCGAGAGCAAGCCACGGCGTACCGTCTGACGTTACAATACTATAGCACTATTGCTCGAAATCTCAAACCCTTTGTTTAACCGCCCCGATATGGAGCGACCGGCCTGCTCCGGTGTAGCTTCACCGAGCCGAGATGGAAGCTCAAGAGTCTGGTGTTTGGATTTTTCGGGTGAAGCGAGTGAGAAGCCATACTTGAGTCAATATTGAATTGTAGATGTAGTGATTTTCGTAAACAATACTCTACTAATTTCTTGCCATCGATGTCGTGTGCAGTATACTTGTATTTTTAGGTATGGAATGGTATTGTTTTCATTAACGTCACTATCAAGTGAAAAGGAGGAATTATCATGAAGATTCGTGTACTTGTAATTCTGGTTCTGACTATGGTGGTCTGCTTCGGTACTCGGGTAATCGCCCAGCCGTCCGATGATATTCGCGAGCTCAAACTTCGTGATTGGGAGCCTCGCTCCATGCTGAAGACAAAGCAAAGCGTGGTCGAGAGGCCGGCGTATGCGGTGATCGACGTTCACAATCACTTGGGCGGGGGCAAGGACAATCTGACGCCCGAGCGTATCAAGCACTATCTTGCCGAGATGGATGCCGCCGGGCTTCACACCATCGTCAACCTCGACGGCGGGTGGGGCACACGGCTGAAGGAGACGCTCTCGGCGCTGGACGAGGCCTATCCAGGGCGGTTCCTGACGTTCGCACTGCTGGATTTCAGCGGGATAGACAACGAAAACTGGAGTCAGCGCGAGGCGAGGCGCCTCGAAGAGAGCTTCAAGGCCGGTGCAAAAGGGCTAAAAATCCACAAGTCACTCGGCCTGTCCTACCGCTATCGAAGCGGCGAGCTTATGCCGGTCGATGACCCCAAGCTGGACCCTGTCTGGGAGATGTGCGGCAAGTATAATCGGCCCGTGGTGATTCACATTGCCGACCCGGCAGCATTCTTTACGCCGCTGGATCGTTTTAACGAACGCTGGCATGAGCTGAATGAGCATCCGAACTGGCTGTTCCACGGCGAGCGGTTTCCCTCCCATGACGAAATCCTTATGCAGCGCAATCGCGTCATTGTCAGACATCCGAAAACCACGTTCATCTGCGCCCACTTCGCTAACAATCCCGAAGACCTTGCCGCCGTTGGAAGGTGGCTGGACAGCTATCCCAACATGTACGTGGACGTTGACGCGCGGATTTCGGAGCTTGGCCGGCAGCCCTACACGGCGAGGAAGTTCTTCCTGAAGTATCAGGACCGCATCATGTTCGGCACCGATACCGCGCCTAACCGTGACGCCTATCGGATGTACTACCGTTTTCTGGAAACCGACGATGAGTATTTCGATTGCGCATCCGGACACCACCGACAAGGCTTCTGGATGATCTACGGACTGTTCCTGCCGGAAGATGTGTTGAAGAAGATATATCACAAGAACGCCGAGCGACTATTCTTCGGCCAGCAGGCGGGCCGAGAAGAACCGGCCGGCAAAGTATTGCGTATCCGGCAGATGGAAGATTTCACCATAAACGGCAGGGGCGATGCGTCGGCCTGGAAGAAGGCCGCCTGGGAGCCGCTTCACCTGCGTGTCACCGACGGTCATCAGTACAGGACGCGAGTCAAGATGCTCTATTCCGGAACGGGACTTTACATACTTATGGAGGCCGAGGACCGCACGCTCACCGCCACGATGAAGGAGGACTTTCTCGATCTGTGGAATGAAGACGTGTTTGAGTTCTTCTTGTGGCCGGACGAGCGGTACCCGGTTTACTTCGAATACGAGATTTCGCCGCTGGGTTTCGAGCTGCCGATTCTCATCCCCAATTTCGGCGGTGAGTTCCTCGGCTGGCGGCCCTGGCACTACGAGGGCGAACGCAAAACGCAAAAGGCCACTACGGTCGCGGGCGGCCAGAAGCGGTCCGTTGCCCGCATAACGGGCTGGAAAGCCGAGGTGTTTGTTCCATACGACCTGCTTAAACCTTTGCAAAACGTTCCCCCGCAGCCGGGAACGCGGTGGCGAGCCAATTTCTATCGCGTTGATTACGATGACGGCAAGACGACAAGCTGGGACTGGGCCAGGGTCGGAAAAAGTTTTCACGAGTTTGACAAGTTCGGCACGCTCATTTTCGAGTAGAGCCGTGATATTGAAAGAACATTGCAGTGAGACCAGCTATTAGATTCCTGACTGACGAGCTTATCGAAAAGATTGTTTCCGAAGCAACTGAGATACTGTGTACGCTCGGAATCGAGATTCACAACAAAAATGTTCTCACCATGCTCTCGGACTGCGGCTGCCGGATTGACATAAAAGAACATCATGCGGTCCTCACTCACGAGGTCATTGACAAGGCCCTGAAAGCAGCTCCCGAATCGTTCGGGCTTTACGATGTCACCGGAAAGCAGACCCACGATTTCTCCGGTCGCAATGTCTATTTTACGCCCGGCTCAACCGCTCTGCACATCCTGGATCCACAAGCAAGGAAAATGCGCAAGCCCCTCACCGACGATTATATTAACTTTGTGAAAGTAGCTGAACAACTCCCTCATATCGCCTCGGCGAGTACCGCTTTGATACCCGCAGATGTACCTGAAAGAATTTCCGACAGCTATCGCCTTTTTCTCAGCCTTCTTTACGGCAGGAAGCCCGTTGTTACCGGCGCTTTTACTATCGAATCGTTTAACGTAATGAAAGATTTTCAGCTTGCTATTCGACAATCCTCAGAAGCTCTCAAAGAAAAACCTCTTACAATCTTTTCCTGCTGTCCTACCTCCCCTCTGAAATGGAGCGAAATCACTTCGCAAAACCTGCTGGATTGCGCCCGGTATTTTATCCCGGTGGAATTTATCGCTATGCCATTGTCCGGATTCATTGCTCCGGTCACTCTTGTCGGGACACTCATACAGCACACAGCCGAAACCCTGAGCGGTGTTGTCATCAGCCAGGTCGCGAATCCCGGCACTCCCATTCTCTATGGCGGGTCACCGGCCATTTTTGATGTCCGATACGAAACCACGCCCATGGGCGCTATCGAAACCATGATGATTGACTGCGCCTATAATGAAATCGGCAAGTATCTCCACCTGCCTACCCAGGCATACATCTCTTTGAGCGACTCCAAACAGCTCGACGCCCAGGCAGGTCTGGAAAGTGGGATAGGTGCTGCATTAGCTGCACTATCCGGAATTAACAATATTTCCGGCCCTGGTATGCTCGATTTTGAAAGCTGTTTATCTCTTGAAAAACTCGTTGTGGACAACGAGATTTGCGGCATGGTCTTTCGATTGAATGCCGGAATTGAGCCGAGAGAGGACTTCCCAGCACTGGGAATATTTCAGGAATTGCTTGAGGAAAGAAATCTGCTTATCTCCGAGCATACCCGACGCTATCTCGAAAAGGAACACTTTTTTCCCGGCCCCGTCATAGACCGCGCCGGCAGGTCACGATGGGAACAAGAAGGCGCTTTAACGCTCGAGCAGCGGGCGCATCGTGAAGTGGAAAGATTACTGGAAAGTTATGAATCCCGCCCGTCGAAGACGGGACGGGATGAACCCTCAGACCTGCCGGAAGATATTAAAAAGGATTTAGTAAAACTGATGAGTGAGGAGGCTCGCCGCTACGGGCAAGATAATTTGCCGCATCGGCCCTGATGAGCCTTTTTCAATACAAACGAAAACGCCTGGCCCTTTATCTTTTCCGGTTTACTTTTCCGGCTTCGTTGTAGGACTTCGCCGCGACGAGTTCCATCCTGGTCCACGCACAACTCGACCGGGTTTAGCGCCGGTATGTTCGCCATCTTTGAGCACCTGTGAGCCGTTTACAAAGACGTGGAGCATACCTGTTGCATACTGGTGGGGTTTTTCGAACGTTGCATGGTCAATAATTGTTTCAGGGTCGAAAATGACAATGTCTGCATAATATCCTTTTTCAAGTCTTCCCCGCCGGTCAAGTTTGAGATTATCCGCCGGAAGCCGAGTCAAACGTCTGATTGCCTCGGTGAGTGTAATGACCTTTTCGTGGCGAACGTATTTGCCGAGAAGCCTGGCAAAGCTCCCGTATGCACGGGGATGCGGATTTGATTTTAAGAAAACTCCTTCAGGAGCAAGAGAGCCTGCATCCGAACAAAAGCTGACCCAGGGGAGCTTAATCTGCTTTTTCACATTTTCTTCCGACATCAAAAAGTAAACTGTCTCAACGCGGCTGTCGTCTTCAATAACAAGGTCTATTGCAGTTGCTGCCGGTGATTTTCCCCTCATCCCGGCGACTTCTGCAAGAGTTTTGCCGGTAAGATGTTTGAGTCTTTCGTTTTTGAATCCCACTAAAAGAACATTTTCCGGCGTACCTGCTAAGAGATATAAATTCTCCCATTCCTTTGTGGGTGTGGTCATCTCCCTTAAAACCCGTCGCCTGATTGTTGGGTCTTTGAGCCGCGCCACCCATGCCCGATGTCCACCAGCCTGAACCCAGGGAGGCATTGCGGCATCGAGACCTGTTGCACCCGCTGTATAATTATACATATCCGCCGTAATTCTAAGACCTTCAGCCCGTGCCTTTTCAATCTTCTCAATCATAGCATCGAGTTTATGCCAATTGGACTTGCCAGCAGCTTTCATGTGATACAGCTCAGCGGCAACATTTGCCTTTCGCGCAGTTGTAATCAATTCATCCAGCGCCTCAAGCATATAATTGCCTTCGCTGCGGATGTGCGAAATATACATTCCACCATATTCACCCGCCACCTCTGCAAGAGCAATCAGCTCATCGGTATCAGCATAAAAGCCGGGAGCATAAATCAGCGCCGAACTTACACCTACCGCCCCTTCCTGCATCGCCCGGGCTGCTAATTTACGCATCTGCTCAAGCTCTTTAGAAGCTGGGGGACGGTCTTCATATCCAATAGCATAAACACGAACGGTCGTTGCGCCCACAAAAGAGGCTATGTTGGTCGATACCCCTTTTCTTTCAAGATATTCGGGATATTCTCCAAGTGTAGTCCATTCTATGCTGAATCTGATGTCACCCTGAGATTCCCTCATATCCCGCTTCATCTCTTCGTTAAGAGGCCCCATTGACCATCCTTCACCCATAACTTCCAGAGTGACGCCCTGACGAATATCGCTTTGCGAGCTACCATCTTCTATAAGCGATTCATTCGCCCAGCTTAGCATATTGATAAAACCCGGAGCAATTGCAAGACCTTGTGCATCGATAACCGTGTCCGCATCCGGCCTGTCGCGACTTGGCTCCGCCAAGCGAGCCACGGCGGGCCGGAGCTGTCCGATAGCTGTGATATAGCCATCTTTAACTCCGATATCCGCAACGTATGACGGCCCACCGGAACCATCGTATATCCGGCCTGACTTTATTACTACATCATAAGTCTGTGAGCGACTGACAGCGGCCGCACTTACTATGATTATTACTATAAGGAAGAATAAAGTGACTTTTCGCATATCGCCGACTCCTTCAAGAAGAATGTACGTGTTTATTCAGCTTGTCCAGCCGCGGCCTTGGAACGCGCCAACTGGTCAACCGCAACCGCTACAATAATGATGGCCCCAATCACTATAAGCTGAACGTTGGTGGAGATGTCTAACAGCGTACAGCCGTTCCGTAAAAAGCTTATTAAAAGCGTTCCTATTAATGTACCTATTATTGTTCCCCTGCCCCCGGACAGACTCGCGCCGCCAATCACTACCGCGGCAATTATGTCAAGCTCTAAGGTGACACCGGCCGTAGGCTGCGCTGAGACGGCCCGGCTGGTGGTTATCATCGCGGCTATACCCACAACCAAACCAGTTAGAGCATAAATGCGTATCAAGTAAGCATCCACGTTCACGCCTGCATGAAAGGCCGCCACTCTATTTGAGCCGATAGCATAAGTATAGCGCCCCAATCGGCTGTACTTTAACAGCAAACCTGCAAGGACTATGATAACAGCAAAAATCAAAACGGAAATTGGGAGCC
>JBGVTO010000380.1:0-3783 GCA_041862635.1 Phycisphaerae bacterium
GCTTCTTTTACCCGTTCCGGTGTCATGGGAAGTTGAAATAATCTAACACCTGCTGCATCATATATGGCGTTGGCAATAACAGCACCCATACAAATAATGGCCGGTTCGCCACCTCCTTGTGGTGAGATGTCATCCGCCTTTATCAATACTGTTTCGATTTTTGGCAGCCATGAGAAACGAGGCAGCTCATATGTGCTGAAGTCAGAATCGAGAATTTTTCCACCTTTGAAGCGGATTTCTTCAGTCAGCGCATAACCTAATCCCATAGTGATACAGCCTTCTATCTGCAAAATAGCTCCTTCAGGATTAACTACTATACCCATGTCCTGGGCACATACTACGCGCTTTACCTGCACGCTTCCGGTTTGCTTGTCAACCTCAACCTCGGCTATATGGGCCACATACGTTCCCGAATCAATACCACAGGCTACACCGAGGCCACGACCGCTTGTCGTTTTTGCGGGTGACCAGCCGTACTTCTCTGCCGCCGACTGGAGAACCCTTCGCATCCTTTCATCCTTCAAATTCTTCAAACGGAACTCTACGGGGTCCATACCGGCTCTGGAAGCCATAATATCGATGTGCGATTCTCTGGCGAAGGTATTGGTGTTATTTGCAGGTGCACGCCAGGGTCCGGTGCCGAAGGGATGTGCACCAGGTCCACCTCCCCTCCACTCTCCGAATGCTATAGTGGAATGATGTGGAATATCATAGAAATGCTGAGAGCCTCTTGAGCCTGCGAAATAAACTTCGTAGTTCCACAGAGTAATTTTGCCTGATTCAGTAATCCCTGATTTTATTTTGACGACCGCTGCAGGTCGAAAAGTATCATAAAAGAATTCTTCCGCACGGCTCCAGGTGACCTGGACAGGTTTGCCGGTTAATTTTGCCAGCTTTGCCGCCTCTACAGCCTGTGAGCTTGCGCTCTTTCCCCCAAAACCTCCTCCCACAAAAGGAGTTATAACACGGACATTCTCAGAAGGAAAGCCCAGTGCCCGAACTAACTGGTCTTTGAGCGGGAAAGGAGTCTGAGTCGATGCCCAGACGGTCGCTTTATTGGCCTCAACTTTAGCCACAGAAGTATGAGTTTCTATAGGTGCATGCGCGACATAACTGTTCAAATATTTTTCCTCTATTACAACGTCAGAAAGTCTTTCCCCCTCTTTGATATCGCCTCCACTGTCAATAACGTTTTTTCTCGGTGTTTGATTGAGTAAATGCTCAAAAATACTTTCATCGTCGACTTTCGCTTCCGGCACATCGAATCGGGCTTTGATTTTTGTTAGAGCCTTTTCCGCCTCATCAGGATTTTTGTGCAGCACAGCAATCAGGTCACCATCTCGCACCAATCGAACACCTTCAATCTTCTCAGCATCAGAAGTATCAACACTGGTTAATTTGGCACCATGAGCAGGAGGTCTTAGAATCTTTGCATATAACATGTCGGGTAGCCGGATATCGCCGGCAAATTCAGCCTTACCGGTAACTTTCTCCAAAGCATCCCGGCGTAAAAAAGATTTTCCAATAACTTTAAACTCAGAAGGCGTCTTTAAGGAAGGTTTTTGTTTAACAACTCTTGCAATAGTTTTGCCTTCGGCTAATTGGGCATACGTAACCAGCTTTTGTTTTTGATTCTTGTCGAATATTACTCCATTTTGTGTGGTCAATCTGTCCGCAGGCCGTTGGAGATGCTTGGCAGCTAACTCTATTAATACGGCCCTTGCCTCTGCCCCCGCGGCCCTCAGAGGAGGACCGAAGAAACGTGTGCTCATAGAACCGAAGGTGCCCATGTCCCACGGGCAGACAGAGGTGTCTCCCATAACCATATCGACCGATTTTAGGGTTACATCGAGCTCGTCGGCCAACATCTGTGCCAAGGAAGTTATGACACCCTGCCCCAATTCGACTTTGCCGGTGAAGCAGGTGACCCGGCCATCGGCCCCAATTCTAAGATAGGCGTTAAAGTCATCGGGATACCCTCTGCCGCGTCTTTGCGCCTCTAATACCGAAATATCTCCAATGCAGAAAAAGATTATGATTCCACCGCCCAGGCACTTCAAAAATTCCCGACGGGTAAGATTAGGGTCGGCGGTTATATCACCGAAATCGAGCTGAATGTATTCATTTTCTTTCATCTCTGTTCAACTCCTTTCATTTCTTCGGCTGCGGACTGTATCGATGATACGGATATGCGCTCCACATCTACATAAGTTATAGTCCATGTTCTGAATGATGTCTGCTTTGGTAGGCTGATGTCCAATTAGCGAATATAAACAGACTTCAGAGCGCTTGTCTTATCCGTTCCGGAGTCATGGGCATTTCAAACAATCTGGCGCCCGTTGCATCGTAAATAGCGTTGGCAATAACGCCGCCCATACAAATAATGGCCGGCTCTCCGCCCCCCTTTGCAGGAGAATCGTCCGCTTTTATCAGCACCGTTTCGATTTCCGGCACCCATGAGAAACGAGGCAGCTTGTATGTGACGAAGCTTAAATCAATAATCCTTCCGCCCTCGAAGTGGACTTCTTCGGTCAAGGCGTAACCCATCCCCATCGTGATACAACCTTCTACCTGCAGCTTAGCCCCTTCGGGATTAATTACGAGGCCCATATCCTGGGCGCAGACTACGCGTTTAACCTGCACATTTCCAGTTTGCTTATCAACTTTAACCTCCGCTATAAGAGCCACAGGCACGTTCACATCAGAACCACAGGCTATCCCGAATCCGCGGCCGCTGGGGCCCTTTGCCGGGGACCAACCGAATTTTTCTGCCGCGGCTTTAAGGACTCCCCGCATCCTTTCGTCGGTAAGATTATTCATGCGAAACTCCAACGGGTCCATCCCTGCTCTATTAGCCATGACGTCAATATGTGATTCCCTCGCAAAGCTGTTGGTGTTATTGTCAGGTGCACGCCAGGGTCCCGTGGCGAATTGATGCATTCCGCCGCCACTCCGCAGCTCTCTACAAACGGTGGTACGATGATGCGGCACGTTGTAGAACATCTGAGCGCCTCGACTACCCATGCCGTAGATGTTATAATCCCACGATACTATCCTGCCTGAATCCGTAAGCCCCGACTTTATCTTAACAGCTGCAGCAGGCCTAAACGTGTCATAGAAGAACTCATCGGCACGGCTCCAGACAAGCTGGACGGGTTTCTTCGCTATCTTCGCCAGCTTTACCGCCTGTATAGCTTGACCATTGCTGATCTTTCCTCCGAATCCGCCGCCTACGAAAGGAGCAATAACGCGGACGTTCTCGATAGGAATTTTCAGCTCACGGGTTAACTGTCGCTGCAGACCGAAAGGCGTCTGAGTTGACGCCCAGACCGTAACTTTGCTGTCTTCGAACTGTGCCAAAGCGGTGTGGGTCTCTATCGTAGCATGAGAAACGTAGCCGTTCAAGTATGTCTGATCAACTATATCCCGGGCGAGCTTATGTCCGCTTTCGATATCACCACCCTTCTCAACCACTCTTCCATCCGCAGCATTATCAACGATATAATCGAAGACACTCTTATCGTCAAAACGTCCTTCCGGGATATCATATTCGGCTTTGATTTTCGTCAGGGCTTTCTCTGCCTCATCGGGATTCTTGTGGAGGACAGCAACCAAATCACCGTCCCGGACCACTTGAAAACCCTCGGTTTCGTCAACCGCTGAAGTGTCGAGGCTCCTTAACTTGGCACCATGAGCCGGAGGCTGCAAAACCTTTGCGCACACCATGCCGGGTACGCGCATATCCCCCGTATACTTGGCCTTTCCCGTAACCTTCTCCACGGC
>JBGVTO010000381.1:0-18003 GCA_041862635.1 Phycisphaerae bacterium
CTGAGCCCGGCCGAAGGATTCGATATTCTCCTTTTCTCGGCCATCCACCCTCATTTTTTGCCATTTTTTTATTGACTTTTGTTTGTAATATTGTTAAAATAACCACCTGTTAGCCAGCAGGCTAACATAAACCGCCGGCAGGCGATAGATTTAGCGCAGAACCGCACGTCTTCGTATCAGCAGATACACGCCAAAAAAGTTGAAATTTCAAAAGTGAAAAAGCAAAATTACGCAAAAACACGGTTTTGAATTTGTGTCATTTAGATTTTGAGATTGTTTCGGATTTCGGATTTATTATTTCGGATTTCAGACTACCAGATAACTCCTTATGAAACAAGATCTTATCATCAATCATCAATCGTCTGTATTCTGTCGTCTGTCATCTGTCCTCTGTCGTCTGTCAACTTTCCTCGGCCCCTCTACATCTGTCGAGAACCCTCTACAAATCAGCTCTTTTTATGCAAAACAAACCCAATCTTGTCCGCCGTAGGCGGATTGCAAATGTTTATGATACAACTGATTATGAAAATAAATCCAATTGGACACTTGGTGAAAACAAACCCAATTCAAACCCAATTCAAACCCAATCTTGTCCGCCGTAGGCGGATTGCAAATGTCTATGATACAAAGGATTACAGAAAAAATGATGATTTCGCAGTCCGAAAAAACAAACCCAATTTAAAAAGAGCCAAAATGGATGTAAACATCTATTATACAGAGATATATGAAAATATAAGCAATTGGACACTTGGTGAAAACAAACCCAATCAAAGCCAATTTTCATCGAGAAATTTTAAAAATATTGATTCTATAGCTCAGAGGGTATATAATTGTGTAGTTGCCTTGCTGGTTATCTGGTAGAATGTGAGCATGAGCAATAAATTGCGAGTCGCGGCTTATATAAGAGGGACCCCGCCTTGCGGGAACCCAAAGACATATTTTATTGTAAGTGAAGGAGACAAAACATGGTTCAGCGAAACGGTTTTACACTTATCGAGCTATTGGTTGTTATTGCGATAATTGCCATATTGATGGCAATCTTAATGCCCGCCCTCAATGTTGCCCGTGAGCAGGCCCGTGGAGTCTCATGCTCCGCGAACCAGAAGAGCCTTGCCCTGGCCTACATCGCGTATTCCGACGAGAACGATGGCACCGTTTGTGGGGGGCGGGCGATTCACGAGACCGTCAACGGTGTGCCCCCATGGGTTATGCCGCCCCTTGATTACTCAGGAGGCAATATTGTCCCTAAGGCCAGCGGACCCGTTACGCGCGAGCAACGGTACAATGGACTGAAGGAAGGAGTCCTGTACAAGTACATCAAAGATGTGGGTGCCTATCATTGCCCGGGTGACAATCGAATAACAAGGGGGACAAGCCTGGGCATGGAGCCGGAATTTCTGATTTACCGCAGTTACTCTCTCACGGATTATATGCGGGCGTTTGAAAGTGCCGACCCGAAGAAGTTGATAAGCTTCAAAAGCCCGGCCACCAAAATGCTCTTCGTAGAAGAGATATACGACGGCTCAGCAGGCAATCATAATCATCATGCATGGTCGTATATTCCACACAACGGCACTATGTGGGATCCTTTGGGCATCTTTCACAGCAATGCCTGCACATTTAGTTTCATGGATGGTCACGCAGATCGCAAGAAATGGGATGACAAGCGGACGGTTATCTACTGTACCAGTCGATCGGAAGCTGCGGCCAGGGGTTTTGGCAAGGGAATGCTGTTCAATCCGCCTAACGTTGAC
The DNA here is from genome assembly GCA_041862635.1 of Phycisphaerae bacterium. Taxonomy (GTDB): domain Bacteria; phylum Planctomycetota; class Phycisphaerae; order Sedimentisphaerales; family Anaerobacaceae; genus NIOZ-UU13. The sequence continues at coordinate 1,755 of JBGVTO010000381.1, forward strand.
CTGGTGTGGCTTGATACACACTACCCGGCCAACCAGCACGTTGCTGAGTAACCGTTAGGTCTGTGGCCGGGGTGGGCGGATGATGTACACTCATTCAGATAAAAGATGTCTCTTTTGAAAATGATTGTACTGGTCCCGCATTATCAAACTCATTCAGTGATTTCAACTTCTTTCAATGTATAGGGGCCCTTATTTTGTTTATCTTTCATTGCCTCTTGTTTCGGCGTTGAGAGCCTTTCGAAAAAACCGCGGCCCGTAGTGCGGCGGTTCCTGACTGAGTTCGTAGCAGCCCAGATCCGGCGCTTTACCGGCGAAACCGTCGGTGATCTGCGGAAGGGCGATGCCTGCATCGACGACCTTGGTGCTCTTGCGCAACCGCAGGTCGTAGTCGCCGGGTTCGCAGGTCCTGCCTCTTTCCGGCGGGCCGGCGTTGACGAAGATGTCGTAGTCGGCAAGGATGCCGTGCTCCTCGAGCCCGGTTGCCCTGAAGAATTGCTCGATGGACTGATATTGCGCGACGTTCCCGTTGTGGTCTTTCCATCTGAACAGCAGTTCGGGCTGGTTGCGGCGGTAGGCGTTGTAGTCCATCGTGCTGTAGGCCGTAGGCGAGCCGGACTCCATCGCGTATTGCCGGCCGCCCATGAACAGGTTGTTTCGGAAGTGGCCGTTTTGCCAGATGGCCGGCGGACGAAAACCTTCTCCGGCACAACATGACGTATTGTTGTAGGCCTCGATGCCGGCGGGATAGTTGTTCAGCTTATAGCTGAGGCTGGTGATTCCGTAGAGCTCATTGCGGATCAAATAGACCGGCCCGCCATAGAACGGTTGGGTGGACATGCCGGTGTGCGCGTTATAGCAGCGGTTGCGATAGAACCGCACGTTGTGGCAGCCGTAATCCGCCTCGAAAGTGTCATCCTGCGCCCAGGAGAGGTCGTTGTTGTAGAAGTCAATGTTCACGCAGTGCTTCATCACGTCATCCACGGGCGGGCCGAAGTTGTATATCGCGGCCGAATCGCTGAATCTTGTGATACGATTATAGCAGATCACATGACCCTGGCCGTAAACGTTGACGCCGGTATGGCCGGGACTCATATAGGTTTTCCGCGGCCGCGGGTACCAGGTTGGGTTGATGCCGACGATATCATTGTCGGCGATGTACCAGTTCCTCGAATTCTCACTACCGGTGTTGATGCCGTACACCACGTCGTGAATCTTGCATTGGCGAACGACGAGGCCCTCAGAGCCGCCAGGCTTTACGGCGTAAACGGCCATCTGGGCGTTGCGGAAGGTAAGTCTCTCGAAATGCAGGTGATGTGTTCCGTTGAGCGTGACTATCCGTGACTTGCTGCCGAGGCCCTCGCCTTCGAGGACCGCCTCGCCATCGGCCGGGCCGCGAAAAACAATTGGTTTTCCGGCCATTCCGGACTTTTGCAGCTCGAACGGTCCCCTGTAGATACCCGGGCGAAGCAGAATCACATCACCGGGCTTCGCTTCTTTGAAGGCCGCCATAAGCCCCTTCTCAGGAGTAGCCTCTATTGTGTCCCCACCGTTGAATGCCCTCGGTTCGGCCCGTGTTGTCACGCTGACAATCTTCGGCTCCGCCGGTGCGCCGCCATCCGGGTCGGACATAGTGAATCGGACCTCATAAGTCGTCGCCGGTTCCAGAAACAGCACGCTTCCGGCGAAAAGGTTGCCCGTGCGGTACGGCCCGTACACCTGGTTCACCACCTCGTGATGAACGCGTAGCATCGGCAGTGCCTTTTTCCACTCCGCCTCTGGCTTCTTCCTGAACGCGACATTGACCGATGCGTTCCGATTGCTATCGCCCTCGATGTACCACCGGAAGCCCAGGTTCTCGATCGTAGGAGGGTCAACGATGAAGCGCTTCGGCACGATCTCGTCCATTTCGGGGCCGGCCGGAAAGCCGACAAGTGGTTTCGGCTGCCGTCGCGCCAGAGCGGACATGGTCAGCACCATCAGTACCAGAACGACCGCCGACGTCAGGAACTTTCCAAAACTTCTCTTTGTCTCGTTTATCATTCTCATAATCTCACTCTACTGTATCCAGGAAATAATCCCTGAATTTCAGCAACATTAACGACGTCATAAAAATGATTATGACATCCGGTATTAGTAGTATTTTAACAATCATCCCAACCATTATGCTGTCCTTGCAGATAGTTAAGTTTCGCACTTTTTATTAAGGAAAACCTTATGAAACAAACAGTTACACGCGATTTTGTATTTTATGCATGTTCGGTAAAACTCTCGAACATGCTAAAAATAATCCGTTCGTCGTCGAATCGGTCTCTCAGGGCAAATTGCCCAGGTTAACACATTATCAAAAGTGCGAAAGTTCACCAGATAGATTAACATAAGTTATTGACTTTTTGAAATATTAAACAATATGTTCTGTGTACAATTCAAAGTGCATATATTTTTTCTGCCAACGGGACTATCCAGGAAATTTCAGTGAGCAAGAGAAGCGATAATAGCACAAAACCTTAGCAGTTCCGGAGTAAGTCTGGTAATATGGCTTATCTGAAGTTATAGAATGTCGCCAGGCAGCTTATTTGGAAAATCTTGGATTTATACAAACACCATATAAATATAGTTTGATATTTGAAAAAGGAGGCTGAAGAATGAGAAAAAGGTCTGTTAATGTTTTTGGGCTATTGCTCGGCTCAGCTGGTCTGGTAGCTGTGAGTTGTCTTTTTGCATTGGAAGTTTGTGGTAAGGACCGCTCCAAGACTGAGCAGTTGGTGAAGGTCGGAGAACGACCACATGTGGAAGGGACACAAGGGAGTAAACTCTCACCTGCTGTGCAAATGCAGTTCATGCGGCCGGGTCAATTGGAAGCCGCCGCCCGCCGCTTTCCTGTGGTTTATGTCCCCTTCGGCTGCATCGAGTGGCATGGCCGACACCTGCCGCTCGGCACGGATGCACTGAAAGCTCACGGTATTCTCGTCAAGTGTGCGGAGAGATTCGGTGGCGTGGTATATCCTCCGGTGTACTTTCACAGTGGATTCAATCGAGACCACCTTGTGCCGGTGATTACCGACTTGTTCCAGCGTCTTAAAGCCGCCGGCTTTCGTGTAATCATGGGCGTTTCAGGCCATAATGTTAAACAACAAATTGATATGATTAACAAGGCGCTCGAGCCGGTGGTGGCGGACGGCAGCGTTACCGGAATCGGGCTTTGGGAAATATCGCTCAGCCGGGGTGAGGAATCAAACACAGACCACGCTGCCAAATGGGAGACATCGGACATGATGTTCTTTTATCCCGGGCTTGTGGACATTTCCGAGCTGGGGACAGGCCCCCTTGCTCCCAAAATGAAACCTCCGGATGGGATTGGTGGGTTGGATCCTCGTAAGCACGCATCGACCGAAGTGGGCGAAAAGAATGTCGATTTGGCTGCCGAGGCCATCGGCAAGAAGGCCAGGGAGCTGCTGGAATCGCTGCCGGAAGGGCAAAGGTCGTTCAGACTTAAATCCGTTAGTCCCGAACACTGGTGGATGATATGAACGTTCTTTTGCCACGATAACCGGCGAACGAACAGAGTGCCTCTGAGCTCACCTCTGCTTATGCCGGAATGGGACTGGTCACTTTGTATTTTATAGGCAAGGCCAGTGCTGAGAGAAAGCTCTAAGGCGGGTTATTCCGTCCTGCTCCCAATCGAGATAAGATGTGAGTATGTGCGCAGGTACATCTTACCACCGGCGACCGCGGGTGTAGCCTGGCTCTTTTCACCTAATGAATTGACCGCCAACAGCTCGTAGGTCGGGGCCGCCTTAATAACGAGAACATTGCCTTCTCTGTTGATACAGTACAGTACACCGTTGGCCCAGATGGGTGAGCCGTAAAACTTACCGCCCGGCTTTTCGCACCAAAGCACATCACCGGTGTCAATACGCAGACAACAAACATCTCCCTGGTCATGAAAAGTAAAGAGCAGACCATCTTTAGCTAAGGATGTGGGGACATACGGTGCGGACTTGCCAGTGCATGTGTAAACCACCTCGGGTTGTTTGGAATTACCTTCGGAGCCGGCTCGAACGGCAACCAGCTGTTTTCCTGCCGAACCTTTGCCGCAAGCACCGATTAGCAAATCACCTGCAATAACCGGCGAACTAACAACTCGAGCCGGCAATACCGACTGTAATTCCCATATTACCTTTCCTGTGTGGGGGTCCGCGCCGGTTATTCCATGGGCCTGGCTGGTAAAAATCAATTGAGGTTCGCCCGTTTCCGGTGGATAAACACAAGGTGTTGAATAGGATATCTGGCTGTTTTCCCGCTCTCTCGTCCAGCGCGTTTGGCCCGTTTTTCTCTCGAGGGCTATCCAGGAGCTTTGGTATTCTTTACCACCTTCCCAATGCTCATGAGTAAAAACTACGATATCATTGAAAAGCATGGGTGATGTTCCCGGGCCAAACCGGGAATAAATCCCTGGGAAAGTGCGCTGCCAGACTTCATTGCCGTTGTGGTCTATGGCGGCAATAATCACCTCCTTACTTGTTTGCCAGAGGACGTAAACGTGGTCGGCATTTACCACAGGTGTAGCAGCAGCGTAGTTGTTATCTCGATGGTGGCTATAGGCGGTGAGCTTATATTGCTTTTTCCATAAAGTATGGCCGTCGGAAACGTCAAGGGCCAAAAGTATACCTCCAGCCGACTCAGGATTCTCACAGGTTACAAACACCTTATCCTTCCAGATCACCGGCGAGCTGTGGCCTCCTGCCGGCAGTTTCACCTTCCAGTTGAAATCCTTCTCTGTCCATTTGACCGGAATCGTTCGGGCCTGACTTATTCCCTGGCCGTTCGGGCCGCGGAACCGCGTCCACTCCTGTCCCTGCACCACGCAGGTCAATAATATGCCAAAAAGCAAAGAAATGCTCTGTCCTGCTGTTCTGTTTGTCATGTCCAGCTCGTGTTTTCTATTTGTTAGTTTCTGCCCGAAACAAGGCGCCTTGCTACCGAATTATTATTCCCAGCTTCACAATATTCTCGAATTCATATTATAGCAGCCAATGTGGTCTCCTCCAATCGAAATAATGGTTCGGTTCAGCAGAGCTTGGATGGGGATTCTTTAATCTCCTATGTTTGTGCGGAGGAGTTTACCACTTTTCTTGTCCCAAATGACGGTGCGGACCTTCATTCGGTGGTCGCCGTGGCAATCCGTGCAAACGATTCTATTAGGGTCGGTTTTGTCGAGGCCCCGCTGGGTCCAGCGAGCAACGACCTTTTCGGGCGGGACATCATTATTTTCATGGCAGCCTTGACAAGAAGGGTCGTTCTTTTCCGCTTTCCGCTTCAGCCAGCGAGTGATAATCGTCTTGGGCGGGATATCATGAGCATTATGGCAGCTTCGGCAGAAGGAATCAATTTTGTCGGCAGAGTACATGGTCTCAGGAGGGGTAATGTTGTTTTCGTCGTTTTGGTGTGCGGAAGATTGGCCGTGGCAATTGACGCAGCTAATGTTAACCTTGACATGACAGTTAGCAAGAGACTCGGTCTTGTAATTGGCATGGCACACAAAGCAGGCTGTGTTTTCGATTGCTGCCTGGGTGGTTGCAACGGCAAGAGCTTCTTCCTCTTCGGTCGGTTCGTCAAGGAGCAGCGGAGCACTTGTGTCGACTACAAGGGGTGGAGGTCCTCCTGTGGTTTCGGCCTCATTGTCAGTAACAGGAGCAGCTTGGATGTCGGCCGGCTCAGACTCGGTTGTGGGTGTACAGCTTAGAAGAGTTGAGTAGGTAAGCGTAAGAAGCACTATAATTATTTTGGAAAAGCCATCATCTATTTTCATTTATTTTCCTTATGAGAGGCAGAGGGGAGCACCGCGTATTAGACATATTCCCAGTCTTTGAGCCACTGATAGTTGGGCGGCAGTGAAGCCCAGGCATCATCCATTGCCCTATCGAGCTCGGCTTTCTCCTTCAGGTCGAGCTCGCGACGCTCCTTGACGGCAAGGGCAATATTGTCCACCTGCTGGACGCTAATAAGCCCCGGGATGGGCGCTGTTATGGCCGGGTTGCAGAGGACATAGCGGATGGCCAGACGCGCGAGTTGATTGTCTCGTTCAGAGTGTGGGCTGTTCGGCGAACTGTCACCCTTGAACAGAGAGTTGCTGGCGAAAGGCTTAATGCCGAACCAGCCGACGTCGTATTTCTTGAGAGTGGCCCAGAGTCCTGATTCATCGGTAATGAGTTTGCTTTTAGCGGTGTATGGGGTCAGGATGACCTCGATCTGGTCGGGGTACTTTTCGATGATTTTCTTCAGGTCGGGCCTGTCGTGTGATGAGATGCCGATGAAGCGGGCACGACCGGTTTTCTTTGCCCAATCGAGGGCTTTGGCAGCCTCCTCGACCTCTGCTGCAGTATGGCGGCTGCTTTCTACAAGGAGGCTGATTCGCCATAGGTCAACGTAGTCAAGGCCGGCTTCTTTCATTCCTTCATCGAGGCCCTGCTTGAGCTTCTCGGCCGAGCGCCATTCTTCGAAGCGGCTTTCCTTGATGTGCCAGGAATAGCCGAAGTACATCTTGTCCCGACGGCCTTTGAGGGCCTTGGCGTAGGCGAGGATTTCTTCGCGGCAGCAGGCGTCAACGTAGTTGATGCCGCGCTCGATGCAACGGGTGACGACATCATAGCGGTTTTTCTGGAAGTCCCGGCGGTCGATGTCTGTAGTCATCCAGCCTTCCGGCTCGCTGCCGCCTATTATTTTGACGAGACGCTTCCAGTGACCGCCGAGACAAACAGCGGAAATCATGAGGCCGGTTCTGCCACATCGGCGGTATTCCATATTGGAGCTGTAGTTTAGGATATTGCGAGTATCTGCCGCGCGGGCACTGTCGGAAAGTGCAATCCCGGCACCGATGACAGCGCCAACGACAGCACTATCCCGAATGAACTGACGGCGTGTAAGCTTATCAACCATTCCTCAAATCTCCTAACTTCTCCCGGTTGTTCCAGGTTCTTATTTCAACTGACATTTTCCATTTAGCAAGCTCAGAATGACTTCTGCACTTTTCGGCTGCTCATATTTTTTAAGTTTTATCTGGCTCCTTTACTTTTGTTAGTCTTACGTTTAAGGTTGTCGATACTCGTCCCGCCCGTCGAAGACGGGACGGGGCTCGTATCGATGCTCGCCCTGGAAACTCGAATCTCGCTCCTTCCAGCCTTCAGTTTCGATACAAGCTTCTACAACGACAAACCAGTTTCATCATATCAGAGATTTACTTGGATTTCAAGAGGATAGGGTATAATTTTTACAATATATTCAGCTCGGAAAAGACTGTTTGATAGGCGCTCTGATGCAGCTTCTCTGTATCAGCTAACAGACCGTCCAAATCGAATATCACGACGGAAATCATATAATATTTCTAAGAATCCAACTCACATAATAATTGAGCGATTGCAGATACTATAAATCCGGTAAATATACTCATAGAATCAGTCCTGTGGTTGAGCTTTCTGTGCTGAGTCATTCCTGAAACCACCACTTTGTGCCAGCACTTTAACCTCTTTTTTGTACCACCTGACAACAATGAATCCTCCTATGACAGCCGACAGGCAGCAGATCCCTGCCTTGTCAAATTTCAACAGTATTGAGTAGCCGATAGCAAGGGAGATGCCGTAACAGAGCATGATTCCGCCTATGACATCAATTATTGTAGATAGAGACAATGCCTTGCCGGGCAGCTCTCGGATGTCACTGCCAAGAACACCCCAGAAGCCGCCCGGCCGGACCTTGCGATAGAACTCTTCGAGCTTTTCTTTCGAGACAGCGGGTGTGAGGAATGTTACTATTATGCTGACCGGCACAACGATACCTGTCAAAAAAGCTATCTTGATTTCAAAGGGCATCTCAGGCCAGGGGTATCCAAATAGCACAACGCTTGGGGGAATGAAGGGGTTGGCAAACCCAAGTACCAGGCCCAGAGAAAGTGCTGTAATCTCCGTATAAGCGTTTATCCGCCACCAGAACCAGCGGGCAACACTGATCATGCCACTCCCAACCATAATGAAAGCAAAAAATTCCCACACCGCTGAAACCGTAAGTCCTCGCCAGGAAATATACACAGCGATGCCTACACCTGCAACCATCATAAGGACAACAACGAGCTTAGTCACAATCATATAATGTCGCTGCGTTGCATCTTTTTTCATAAAACGCTGGTACACATCCGTCATCATATAAGATGCTCCCCAGTTAAGATGCGTATCAATCGTTGACATGAAAGCAGCAAGAAAGGCTGTAACAAGCAGGCCCTTAAGGCCATACCCCAGGTATTCGTTCATTACCAGAGGGTATGCATGCGTGTCATTATAAGGTTCGGTCAGTACCGGGAAAAGCACGATAGATACAAGTGCTACAACTACCCATATCCAAGGCCGACAGCTTTGAAAGATCGCGTAGAATATCGTTGCCAGAACCGAATCACGTTCATTCCTGCAGGCACTCATACGCTGCATATTATAGCCGCTGGCATCAATCCACCACAGTACGAACAGATATATCAGCAGCTTTACCAGGTCGAGGTCGAAGCTTTTGAAATCGGGAAAAATGGAAAGCGTTCTCGGGCCGTAACCTTCAGTGGCGGCGATTGTATCTAATACATAGCCAAGTCCTCCGGCCTTCATCACTGCGATAACAGCAAGGGCTATCATGCTGAAAGTTGCGATGAAGAACTGGATAAAGTCGGTTACGACTACCCCATAGAAACCGGAAAATGTCGAATAGACCAGCGCTACAAACATGCAGAGACCGATAGCCCACCACTCAGGTATATCCGTCATAGTCTCAATAATGGTGCTCATGGCAAAAATTAGATAACTGATAATGATGAGGTTCTGTACGATGCCGGCGAAAAACGCCCTGAATCCGCGTAGAAATGCCGCAGACTTGCCCTCATATCGTAACTCGTAGAACTGTGCGTCGGTGATAATAGCCGCACGCCGCCAGAGCCGTGAAAAGAGGAATATCCCTACAATAAGCGCCAGCACGGCGACAAACACCCACCAGATTCGTTGAAGTCCGTCCGTGCGTGTTATTTCCGTCACTACCAGCGGCGTATCCGATGCGAAACTGGTAGCGACCATCGAGACGGCAATCATCCACCACGGAAGGGACCTGCCGCCGAGAAAATAATTCTCGGAACTTTGCGAGGCCCTTTTGGAAAAGTAAATCCCCGTGCCAAGGGCAAAAAGCATATAGGTGGCCATGATTGCATAGTCAAGAAGTTCTAAACGTTCCATCCCTTAGTACCATCCAATCTGTTTGGATCTGTCTGTTTTTGCATTTTCAAGTGTCTCACGGAGACATCTTTTTCTGGCTGTCCCTGCCTCACCGCCGGAAATGATAACATAATGAATAAGAGTTGGCCAAGATGAACATCTGGGTATGCGCCATTTTTGTGTCATTCACCGGCGCTTAAATAGCTCCTGTTGCGGAAACAGTATTTGTCATTCCCGCCCCGCATCGTGTGCGGGATAAACTCCAGCGGGAATCCAGTTTTTCGCTCTGGACCCCAGTTTTCGCAGGGGTGACATTGTCGATTTTCGTTTTCCGCAACAGATACTAACTACCTGTCCACCCGAAAATCTCATCCAAAGGATATAGGAAGTCGGAATCAGTGAAATCCAAGAATCGCCGGTCAGGCCAGGAGGGTAAGTGGAGTTCTGTACAATAAACTGGAGAATCGGCAGACAATCTTAATATGACTATCAGATTTAGTAACTTCCGTTATCAATGTCCGCCGCCATGCATCATGTCAACAGCATGGGGCAAGACCTCTAAAATTATCTCCAACGATTCTTTCACACCTTTGGGACTGCCCGGCAAATTGATAACAATCGTCCTGTTGCAAATTCCCGCTATACCTCGTGAAAGAATGGCATTTTGGGTCTTTTTAAGACCTTCATTCCTCATCATTTCACCCAAACCGGGAATTATTCTCTCACAAACAGACGCCGTAGCCTCCGGCGTAACATCGCGCGGCCCCAGCCCTGTCCCGCCGGTAGTAAACACTACGTCAATGTCTGCTTTATCTGAAAAATGCTGAAGTTCATTGATTATTTTCTCGCGGTCATCAGCTACAATTTTCTTCCGGCATATCTCAAAGCTGTCTTCGGGCAGCATATCTTTGATGGTTTGTCCGCTTATATCCTCTCGTTTCCCCTGCGCACAACTGTCGCTGACCGTCAATATAGCTACTCTAATCATTATCAGTAATGACCTCTATAATGTCACCGACCTTTATCCAGCCGGCTTTGTTTACCTTCGCAAAGACACCCTCTCGCGGCATAATGCAATCGCCCACTTGTTCGAAGATTACACATTTACTATGGCATTTCTTCCGAAACTGTGTAACTTCAAGCTCGACACTTTCACCGAGCTTGAGTTTACTGCCAATGGATAACTCGAACAGGTTAATACCCTCTGTGGTGATATTTTCGGCAAAATTGCCGGGCGCGACTTTCGCGCCCTTTGCAGCCATCTTGTCTATGGACTCAACAGCCAGTAAGCTTACTTGCCTGTGCCAATTACCTGCATGAGCATCTCCGACAATACCAAAGTCGGCCTGCAGCTCGGCCTTGGGCACATTAACTTTCTGCATACCCTTTTTCTTTGAAACCGATATTGCTTTAATCCGGCCCTTTGTAGTCGCCACTTTTTCCACCTGTTTTTTCAACCAGCTTTACCTGGGTAATTGTCATTGCCTTGCCGGTGTATTTGAGCATATCATAAATGGTAAGACAAGCTGCGGTTGCCCCTGTAAGAGCTTCCATTTCAACACCTGTTTTGCCTGAGGATTTGACAGTTACACTTACATTAACCGATTTGTTCATTTCATTCAGAGTAAAATCAACCTCCACGGCTTCAATCAAGATTACATGACACATCGGGATTATTGCCGGAGTAGATTTTACCGCAATGATAGCCGCTATTTTTGCTGTCTCAAGCACATCGCCCTTGATACAAGTGCCTTGCTTGACAGTTTGAAAAGCTTCCTCGCCAAGAAGAATAGAGCCGCTTGCCTTTGCAGTCCTTATTGTAATATCTTTGTCGCTTACATCTACCATACCACCATTGTTTGCCACAATTCTCAACCTCCAACCTTGCGCATAGAAAAATTTTCTTTAAGCGAGCTCGGTTTTGTATAGCTGCCCTTTTCGCTAATTATCCTTTTCAGTAAATCTCGCATTTTCCGGTCACTTGCTCGGTTCCGGATTAGTGTTTTAAGATTGTAGGTATGAGCCGAATACAAACATGGCATAAGCTTTCCGTCGCTGGTCAACCGAAGCCGATTGCACGAGAAGCAAAATGTTGAAGAGCGACCGCTTATAAAACCTACAGCTCCGGTGGAATCTCTAAACTTGAAGTTCAAAGCAGGGCCAGGGCTGTGCTCCATAACGACACTGAAAAGTGGTCCATATTTGCGCTCGATAATAGCACGAACCTTTCTGTTAGGTAAATAATCACTTGCTGAATTCGTATATTTGCCGGTTGGACAGTACTCTATGAACCTCACAGTGACCGGTAAATGAATGCCCATTGCTGCAAGTGCCAAAATCTGCTCTTCGCTATCGTTAAGGCCTTTTATTATAACGCTGTTAATCTTAACGGGTTTCAGCCCAGCTTCTATTGCTTTGTAAATACCTTTGGTTACTTTCGGCAGCAGGTCGAATCCAGTAATTTTTTTGTAATTTTCTCTTTCTGCCGAGTCCACGCTAATATTAATCCGCTGTAAGCCTGCGGCCTTAAGTTGTGCAGCCAGAGGTGCAAGAAGCACGCCGTTAGTTGTAAGCGCCAGGTCATCAATGTTCGGTATCGTCGCGAGCTTGTCAACTAACTCGACAATATCTTTTCTAACTAACGGCTCACCACCGGTAAGACGAAACTTGTTTATACCGCATTCTGCAAATAATCTGGCGATACGTTCGATCTCTTCGAATCGTAAAATCTCCCTGGACTCAATACATCCGCAATCACCCTGAGGATTACAGTAAATGCACCTGAGATTGCATCTGTCAGTAACGGAAATTCTAAGATAATCAATACTCATCAATTACAAGACCTAAAAAACTATTTTTCGTTCAAATCAGCCTGACCGGAACAATCGTTCCCTTTTCAATTTCTGCGACACCAACGCCAATACTGACCAGACCGTCCGCGATGCACAGCGCATTAATGTGGGCCGAACCGTGATATTCAACAGGTTTCAATGTACCGGCATCTGTAATCACAACAGGAATCCAGCTTTGCCTTTCAGTATTCTTTCTCCTTAGGGATTCGCCCAGAGGTATCTGACTAACGGGATGTTTGTAATCATGACCCATCAGCTTACAAAGAAAAGGCTTAACTAAAAGTTCGAACTGCACGAATGTCGACACCGGATTGCCGGGTAATCCAAAGCAATAGACCTTTTCTGATACACCAAAGACCGTGGGCTTTCCGGGCTTTACGGCGACCTTTTCGAATAGAAGGTCAATGTTGTTTCGCTTGAATACCCCCGGTACGAGGTCGAAATCTCCTACAGAAACGCCACCGGAGACAATGACCACATCGCTTTCATCCACTGCCTCTTTGAACATCTTGTCAATAGCGTCGTCTGTATCTTTGGCGATGCCGTAATTTTTCGCGACTGCACCCATGCTTTCAATCTGCGCAACAAGCTGAAAAACGTTGCTGTTTCTTATCTGCGACGGCCCCGGCCTGGACGCCGGCTGAACCAATTCGTCACCCGTTGCGAAAACCGCGACCCTTGGCCTTTTCGAAACCACCGGCTGTGTACAACCAACCGAAGCGAGAACCGCAATATGTTGCGGCCTGATACGGTTACCTTTGTGCAGAACAACCTCGCCGGCTCTGACGTCTTCACCCTTTAGGCAAATGTGGTCAGGTGTATTTTCACCGATAAAGCGAACGGTATTTGCTGTCGGATTTTTGGTAAACCCCGCCCCTGCGGCAGGGGCGCGGGTAAACTCAACCATTATGACGCAATCTGCACCTTGCGGCACTGCGGCACCTGTCATAATCTTGGAGCACTGGTTCGGCTCGATTGCCCTTTGAGGGGATGTCCCTGCCTGAATCGTTTCGATTATCGTAAGCTCATTGGCAAGGTCTTTTCGACGACAGGCGTAGCCGTCCCGAGTTGCTTTGTCAAAAGGCGGCATGTCAATGTCCGATTTGACATCCTCAGCTAATATCCGGTTTACCGCACGAGTAATATCAACACGCTCACTGCCGAGCCGCCGAGCCGAATCCAAAACGGTTTTAAGAGCTTTCTCAAACGGCAACATTGTTGTTCCTGCTTACAAGTTTTCTAAAGTCGTTCATCCCGTCCCGTCTTCGACGGGCGGGATTCATTTCGACTTTTTCGAAATCCTCAAATCAAATGTCTCAATATCACCAACATCCTGTAAAGATTTAACCATACCAATAGCAGTTTGGGAAATAAAATTCTCAACAAATATCATCAAGCAACCTCTTCGAATGTAGGGTGCCCACCCTTCGAAGTCAACTGCCGCTCTAAGGCGGAAGATGATCCCAAGGAAAATCAGGGCATATCCCAGGATATCAAGGACACAATACAGGAAAGTATGAAGATATGGCAGGAGGTTTCTTGTGGTACTCATACTGTTAAGATAGTACAATTAGAACCGTGTTGCAAGTCTATGTAAGTCCAGCAATAGACAAGTAGGATCGAGTTTTTCACGGGGACAGGATAATGACTTTGAAGACCGTCAAGAATTATGTTAATGGCCGGTGGGTTACACCTGAGAACAACAGCTATTTAGATGTTGAGAACCCAAGTACAGGACAGATCATTGGTAAAACGCCCCTGTCAACCGCGCTTCAAACTAATCGAGCTATTAATGCTGCCGCCGAGGCGTTCAAGACCTGGAGTCAAACTCCGGTTGCCCGCCGGGTTCAGCCTTTATACCAGCTGGACACTTTGCTTCGCGAAAATGAAGAAAAAATCGCCCGGACACTTGTCGAGGAGATGGGAAAGTCCCTGCCGGATGCACGGGCTGAAATGAAGCGTATCTTCGAGAATATTGAAGTTGCCTGTAATATGCCTGTGCTGCAGCAGGGAGACAAGCTGATAGGTGCGTCCTATGACATTGATGGTGAAGTAATTCGGCTGCCGTTGGGTGTTTTTGCAATGATAGCGCCGTTTAATTTCCCTGCAATGGTTCCATTCTGGTTTTTACCTTATGCTATAGCTACAGGTAACACTTATGTGGTCAAGGCCTCGGAACAGGTGCCTTTGACGATGCAGCTGATTACCGAATATATAGACCAAATTGGTTTGCCCAAAGGAGTTTTTAATCTTGTCAACGGAGATAAGGTTGTAGGACAAACCCTTGTTGAAAATCCACTTGTAAAAGGTGTTTCCTTAGTTGGAACGACGCGCACGTGTAAAATCGTGTCCGAAAAGTGTGCTCAAAACCACAAGCGCTGTCAGGCAATGGGGTCAGCCAAAAACCATCTTGTGGCTATGCCCGACGCTAAAATCGACGATATGCTCCGTAACATGATAACTTCCTGTTATGGTTGTGCCGGACAACGCTGCATGGCGGCTTCGGCGATAGTTGGTGTTGGAAACGATATGTACAAAACTATCTGTGAGAAGTTTATCGATGCTTCCAAAAGCGTTCTGGTTGCCAATCCGCTGGACCCTAAGGTGGCCGATGAGCCCATGGTCATGGGGCCGGTAATTTCAGCCAGGTCAAAACAGTTTATTCTTGATATGATTGAAACCGGTATAAGGGAAGGCGCTACTCTGGCCCTTGATGGACGTGATATCGTGGTACCCGGCTGTGAGAACGGCTACTTCATAGGCCCGACCGTTTTCACGGATGTAAAGCCGGGGATGAAAATTCACAATACCGAGATATTCGGCCCGGTAGTGGTGGTCCTCAAGGCCGACTCTCTCGACGAGGCAATAAAAATCATCAACGACCTTGAGTATGGCAACGGCGCATCGATTTACACTCAGAACGGCTATTACGCCCGCAAGTTCAAGCTCGAAACAGAGTGCGGGATGATTGGCATAAACGTTGGCATCCCGGCACCTGTAGCGTATCTGCCTTTCGGCGGGATGAAGGCCTCACAGTTCTCAGATATCAAGGCTCAGGGCAAGGCGATTATTAACTTCTTCACGGAAGACAAGATTGTTACCGAGAGATACTGGACCGAGAATGGTTAAACCACTCAGGGATTTCATCTGAAACGGCATAGGGTTGTTGTATATTTGTTAAAGCCCATCTCAAGAAAATCGATGTTGACTATTTGGTTCATACATACCAATCGTAACTTAGCTCTGGGGCATCATAAACTTCAGTAAAAGGCCGTCCCAGCTCCTCACAAAGTGATTGTAATCGTTGCATTCGCTCATACCCGACATTCTTTAGAAAATTGTTTCGCGCAACACTATCCAGTGTTACCGCCTCCTTCCAGACGGCCCGTCCCGCCATCACACCACTGGCACCCGCTTCACAGGCAATTCGCACCTGCTTCAAAAAAGTATCGTAAGAAACACCGGCGGACAATAATACCCAGGGGACCTCGCTTGTTTGTGTCAGATCTTCACAGGCATCGCGCCAGATATTTTCATCCGGTTCGATGCTCACATCCACGGGAAATTCCGCTTTGAGAATATCAGCACCCAACGGGACCAGACGGCGCGCGGTTTCAATTACCACATTACGTCTTTGTTCGGGCGGTAAAGGCTTATTTGAGTCGTCAGAAGCGCACGATAAAGGCTCAAGAAAAAAAGGAATGTCATATTTCGCGCAATCCTGGGCTACTTTCTGAACAAGCATCTCACGTTCCTTTGCTTCCGGGCCCTCTGGATGATAGTAAAGCAGCATTTTCGCACCTGAAGCACCCATACGAACTGTCTTCTCAACCGACCAGCTCTCAACCAGACTTGTCGTACGATTCAAAGGGTCGCCGGTCGAGCCGGTATCCAGAGCAACAATCAACCCGGTGTTACCGGGCATCGAGCCGTCCGCCACACATTGCCCGGCAGCCGTTTCAGGGTCCAACAGAATCGCAGATGTTACCGGTGCCAAGTGCCGTACAATATCTCTTTTCAGGGCGGTTAATGCCTCATTTGTCTTGCCCTGAGGTGATTCTTTTCCCAGCGAAAGACGAAGCGGACCGCGATGGTCAATTGCCACAACAGAAAAAGTACCTTTCGGCCCGGCGGTCTGCTGCAACCTCCGCCATTTACCAA
>JBGVTO010000382.1:0-37098 GCA_041862635.1 Phycisphaerae bacterium
GGAATATTGATGTCAGCGGGGCAATCCCGGTCGATATATTCATCGGCGATTATAAAGTTCCTGAATACGGAGGCACAAAGGACGGCATCTATTTCAAGATCTACGATGACGAACTGCTTAAGAAACTAGAGGGCCAACCACTTGGCTATGGTTTTCAAGGCCAAAAAGTCGAAGCCCTTGATATACAATTCAGGCCTAGTACCTTGAAACCCTTTAAGAAAGTGGACAAGAAACAGTAGATTAATAGGCAGGAAATCTCAAGCGGAAATTGCTGGTTTGACAGTACGGTAACGTGAAACAGGATCAATACTGCTCAGCAACACTTTGGGGAGTATCAGGACTGTGAATAAATCACAGTTTCGACCTTGGCAACGAGGATGCAACCTCCATAATTCGTGGATTTGGCGTAACATTTTTTACTTGCCCTCAACGCCCAATACATGAAGTGGGTGGGCCAGCAGAGTCCGTACGCGCTTTAGACGGAAGCCAATCTTAATAGGCTCGTGTGTGCTCTGGTATCAAAGTGCTTTGCCCCTGCGCAGTTGGAAAAGAGGTACTGTGCAAGTAAAAGTCTGTTTTCATAGAACGCACAAATTCTGAACCTTTCAATCATACCATACCACTTCTTCCGGACAAAGTCAAGCAAAAACGAGCCATAATTTGAGGAATGTGGGTTGATCCAGCGGTTATGTCCTGCATGTCGTGTTTAACTGGTGGCATTTATTAGTGTTCAACTGACTCAAGAACATTTTTGAGCGTATCCACAAAGTAGTCGAGACTCACAAAGACAAGGTCCAGAGGAATTGTATCATCGGGCTATTTGTTTTCGTCTGGTTACACACAAAGTCTACGAAATTGCCGGTTGAGGGATACATGTAGTTGTAAGGAAAGGGGTATTCTTGGCTGTTTGGTTGTACTAGAAAACAGGATGAAATGCAGCTACTACAAAGCGGTACCATTGAGAGCGTAGATAGGCAACAAAGTCATTAGGTGAAGAAGCAAACGACCCTCTGGGATACCACATCAGACATAATTTGCAGTTGTTCCGAGTCAACATCACAGACTCGAACAACATCCTCATATTTGCTGTCGCCAGGAAAAACGTCGGCCAACAAATTACGCATTTTCAAAAGCCGCTCCTTGTTCAATGCCACGCTTTCCTTCTGAGGGAAGAGAGCCACATAAAAGACGTCACTTTCCACCAGATCGTGGAAAAAATGGGTCCCAAAAGAGAGCTCGGGCATCAAGTTTCCTCCTGCATAGGCTATCTCTGTTAGCACCGTTACCCTATTGATTTCAGAAAAGTTGACCGGCACACCTAAACTTGGCGTTGTTGTACCCCACCTGCCGGGTCCAAGCAAAATGGTTGGAGTTACTTGTTTGCTGTCTATCTGGCTGTTTAGCTTTCCTATCAGCCGGGCTATACTGTATTTTTGTGAAATAGTCAGTTCGACATATTTTTCAGGGTCAACATAGATGATCCTTTTGAGTGGCTGCGAGATACTACCCCCCATGGTATAACCGTGTGATGCAAAAAGGATGTCCTTAGTTTTAATATTTTGTGGGATTCGTATTCCTGACTTTATACCTTTTGTTTGTAGCGGTCTGCACTGGACTAAATTAACTTTAAATGTACCATCCCCGACGAAATTTACTGTAAACTCGATATCTACAGGATACTGATAACGATTTTCCAAGGTTTTGAGCATTTTCTGTATTATTTGTGTGAATTCGGTGTTAGCCAGCAGGTTTTCAAATGTCAAAACCCAGGTGTGCTGACCCTCTATGCCAAGTTCTTTCATTTTTTGCTGAATGTGGCGGTCATGACTTGCCACGAGGTCTAATCTTATATCGAGGTTCTCACTGAGTACTTCAGTGAAGTCAACGGTTCTTAACCGGTTTTCTTCAGTATCAAGCAGGTCAACCTTATGTTGTGAGAATTTCTTTGCATCCTGCCTGTCGGCATAGGGTCTTAATAGTGGCTGGTCAAGAGCTATTGTTTGGGGATAGTCGTCTTCCGCACGCTCAACTGCTCGTGTACCGAGGCCGAAAACCAGTCGGAGCATACCAGCTTTTGGGTCAAGCTCTGGTTTCCATACGAAGGTATTGTAAGAAACTCCCACGCCAGCAAGGTCCGGGAAGAAGTAGTGTCTTTTATAAGAACCGGATACCCGTTGTACAAGCAACGCCATTTGCTCGTCCTGCCGGTCAAGTCCTCTTTGCAAACGATAGGTAAGGGCATTTTCATCCAAGGTGCTTGCATAAATTCTGCGCACTGCTTCTTCAAATTCAGAATATCGCTGGTCTGGATCGCCCTGATTCACAAGGAATATGCTTTCGTATTTGCCAGCAAAAGCGTTACCGAAAGAATCTTCGAGAAGACTGCTTGAGCGCAGGATAATTGGGCATTGACCGAAATATTCGATTATTTCCTGGAAACGTTCGCGAACTTGGTTGGGGAATTTGCCTCGTAGCAGATTTTCCTTCAATTCAGGAGCAACTTTGAAGTAACCTTCTTTTGTCTTTTGCTCCATAAGCAACTTCCACCAACCATTTTCAACTATATAGCTATAGAAAACATCTGAGCCAACATAGAATGAATCATGAGGCTCCAGATACTGACTCCAATTAAAAGACCTATCCTGCGACAAAATGTTCTGAGCAAGCAACATCCCGGTTGCTTTTCCACCAATGAACCCACTGCCTATCAGTCTGCTTTTTATGTTCAATAAATCTTCAAGAGAAAAACTGTCTTGCGCAAGCTTAAAGAGCCGCTTCTCACGTCCAACCGTTATCCTGCAAAGTTCACCCACCAGCCTCCTAACTTCCTCGGAGTCGGAAGGGGCTTGCATTAAACTGTCGGCTTTCATAAAAAGACGATCCCAGTAGTCTAAAGCTCTTACTGAGCTATTCCGTCCTTTTTTTGAAATGTGGGAAAGCACCTTACTAGCATCCATGCTACTTGTTATCGGCAAGAAATTCTCTCCCTGCTGTCGATGGGGAAGAAACATTGTAGGGGAGTACCGGTTCCATACCTTCAATGGGTGGACATAGAAGCTTCCATCAAAATTGTACACATCCAGCAATAGCTGTGTTGTTTCACGAATACGAGCAATCGTTTGAAATGAGTGATAATTCCTCAATATGGCAAAGTACGACATCGTATCTAGCTCAAAAAGATAAGGGCACGTAACCATAAAGAAATTGCCAATCATCAAATCGGTTGCCCATGCGCTTAGCAAATCCGAAAGACAGTCAAATACGTAATAAGTCTCTTTACCTTCTTCGAGAATTATGGCGTGGACTTGTTTGGAAAAACTCTCGAATCCACTATCGGCTTTAAGCTGATAGACAGTAATGTTTGGCTGATTTTCCACAAGTGGTGGGTGTTGCGCAAATCTCAGGTAGACAATATTACGTTTATCCTGTAAAGCCTGCGCCACATAAGGGGTCACAAAGTGACGGTAATCTTCAACACGATCCACTTGCCATACGACATTATCGCCTTTTTTCAAATCACAAAGTAGCTTATCTAACCCACCGAAGCCAGTACTCGCCCACGCTGCCATAAAATTATCCTTTCTTGCTTCTGTATCGCCTATAATCTATACCCAATTCTTTAACTTTGTATCCTATGATCCTGGCTGAGGTTTTTAAGTCACGCGCCGCTGCTGCCAGGTTGCCATTGCAGCGCTTCAGAGCATCAATGATTAGGTCACGCTCAAACAAATTGGTCCTTTCCTTCAGCGAACCAACACCAATAGTGCCTGATGCGTCGGATGTCTGTAGTGTTGGTGGCAAATGGTGTCCGTGTATAACGCCGTCGTTACTTAAAAGTACCGCCCTTTCGATACAGTTTTCTAATTCGCGCACATTGCCAGGCCAGTGGTATGATACCATCATGTTAATAGCGGAAGTGCTGATTCTTCGGACATCCTTACTTATCTTTCTGGAATAAAGTTCTACAAAATGATCTGCCAGTAAGAGAATGTCATCCTTGCGGTCGCGCAGCGGAGGTAAAAATATTGGGAAGACATTTATTCGATAATAAAGATCCTGGCGAAAGCCGCCATCCTCGACAGCCTTTTCCAAGTCACGATTTGTTGCCGTGATAATTCTCGCATTGGTTTTCAGGGTAAGGTTACTTCCAACTCGCTCGAATTCGCGCTCCTGAAGAACGCGAAGAAGTCTAACCTGAGTGGCCGGCGAAAAATCACCAATCTCATCAAGAAATATAGTCCCATTGTTAGCTTCTTCCAGCCTTCCTCTTCGATTTTGGATTGCTCCCGTAAAAGCTCCTTTTTCATGACCAAACAACTCGCTTTCAAGTAAGTTCTCATTCAAAGCAGCACAGTTAACCTTTATGAAAGGACTCTTAGCGCGTAAGCTGGCATAATGAATTGCATGAGCTACCAGCCCTTTACCAGTGCCCGATTCGCCGCGTATCAAAATAGTAGCGTCACTTTTTGCTACCTGCTGGACCTGGCGATAAACGTCACGCATAGCATTGGAATTGCCTATTATGTTTTCTGGTCGAAATCTTCCTTCCAGCTCGTGACGCAACCATATGTTTTCGTCTTCAAGCAGTTGCCTCTGAATCGCAGCCTCCCGCCGAGTCCTCATGTTATTGGTAATCATGCTCGCTACAACGCTCAAAATGCGCATCTCTTCTTCTAATGGAGCTTTTTCATCATATGGTCTATCTACCGAAATGGTCCCTATAACTTCGTTATCAATAGAAATCGGAACACAAATGAAACTTAGCTCTTCTTTGGTAACATTCCATCTCTCAAAACGGTTCAAGAACAGTGGTTCTTGAGAAACCCTTGGCACGATCATTGCTTTTCCCGTTTCCATAACCTTTCCAGTAACACCCTCGCCTATGCGATATCGGACCTTGCGACTGTACTCCTCAGAGAGGTTATGCGTTGCTTCAATCATAACCTCATCGCCGCTCGGTGTCAGAACGGTAATTGTGCCTCTGTTAAGGCCAAGTTTGCTATCAAGAACATTTAGCACTTCAGCAAGACCATGTTTGTGGCCTGTTCCAGCAGGAAATATCTGGCTGATTTTGTAAAGTGTCTCAAGCTGCGTGATGCGCCGCACTGATTGTCCAGATGAGACGCGCATAGCTCTTTATTATACCTCCTTTCACGCTCTTTGTTTTCCAGCTTGTTCGTCTGTAATAATACCTGTACGACGCAAAATTGTAGCATATCTGTTTGTTGATGCAATTATATTCTTTCATCGCCCCATCGAGTAAACCTTGCTAGAGCACTTTAATCTCCTGTAAATAAAAGACTTACACTATTTTGACCATTTTGCTTATTTTGCAAATAATTTCGAAGATTTGCTGAAAGCTGTAGAAAATTGATGACAAATATGCAGCTTTTTAAGCTAAACCTACAAATATGTTGCATTCTCATCGTTAACCAATTCAGTAAAATCGTCATATCCCATTGTCAACAAACGACTTATATATTTCACCCCCTCCTGGCACGGAGATTGCTCAACATTATAGCGTCAAAAGCTTTTGTGAAGCGAGCAGATGGAGTTGTAACTTAAAACAGTACGGAAGGCTTAACAAACAGTTTGATGATTATATTGGAATTCTCAGTCTAATAGTTCAAGGAGTTAAAAAATGAATTTGCAACGACCAAACGCCAACGAATGTACGCAGACCGTCAATCGGTCACGAAACGTTTCGCCGGTCTCGGGAATCTGCACTCGCTGCATTGAAGGTTGCCGCGGCAATTGTGAGATTTTCAAGTCTTCGTTCCGTGGCCGAGAGGTGATCTACCCTGGCCCATTTGGCACTCTTACGGCAGGTGCTGACAAGAACTACCCGATAGACTATTCGCACCTCAATATACAGGGTTATGCGCTGGGTGCGAAAGGCCTTCCGGAAGGCCAAGAGGGTACCCCGGACAACACACTGTTTCCGATGGTTGACACCGAGACCGAGTATGGCTGTGGAACAAAAGTTAAGATGCGCATGCCTGTGTTCACAGGTGCGTTAGGTTCGACGGATATTGCCCGCAAGAACTGGGGGCATTTCGCAGCAGGGGCCGCTGTAGCCGGTATAACGATAGTTTGCGGCGAGAATGTCTGCGGAATTGATCCAGAACTGGAGCTTGACTCAAAGGGCAAGATCAAGAAGGCGCCGAACATGGCCGAACGCGTCGAACAATATCGGAGGTGGTATGAAGGTTACGGCGATATGGTCGTCCAGATGAATGTGGAAGACACCCGTCTGGGCGTCGCTGAGTATGTCATTGGTGAGCTTGGTGTTGAAAGCATCGAGCTTAAGTGGGGCCAAGGCGCAAAGTGCATCGGTGGTGAGATTCAGGTTGACTGCCTCGAACGCGCCCTTGAGTTGCAGAAAAGAGGCTATTTGGTTACTCCTGATCCTTCCGTTGAGGCTCACCAGAAAGCTCTCGTAGATGGAGCTCTGAAGCATTTTGAAAGGCACTCGCGACTTGGCTTCGTGGACCAGGAAAGCTTTATGAAGGAGGTCGAGCGTGTGCGCAATCTCGGCGCTAAGCGGGTGACGCTAAAAACTGGCGCATACCCAATGCGTGAATTGGCGATGGCGATCAAATGGTCATCAGACGCTAAACTGGATTTGTTGACTATTGACGGCGCACCGGGCGGAAC
This sequence comes from Phycisphaerae bacterium, assembly GCA_041862635.1. Lineage (GTDB taxonomy): Bacteria > Planctomycetota > Phycisphaerae > Sedimentisphaerales > Anaerobacaceae > NIOZ-UU13. The sequence continues at coordinate 6,658 of JBGVTO010000382.1, forward strand.
GGGAATGAGTCCGTGGCGGATGATGGAGGAATGGGGTGTGCCCACTTTCTATCTGCAGGCGATGACTTACAAATTGTGCGAGAAACTTGCCGCTAGAGGCGCATTTGTGCCGGATATTGCAATCGCTGGTGGTTTCAGCACCGAAGACCACATTTTCAAGGTGCTGGCAATGGGTGCTCCTTATATTAAGGCCGTTTGTATGGGCCGGGCTTTGATGATTCCAGGTATGGTTGGTAAGAACATCGGCTTGTGGCTGCAAGAGGGTGCGGATGCTTTACCTGCAGCGGTCAAAGCGTTTGGCGCGACAGTTGAGGAAATCTTCATTTACTACGAGGACCTCGTTGCCAAATATGGCAAGGACACTGTTAAGGAAATACCGCTGGGGGCAATAGGTCTGTACACGTTCATTGACAAGCTCAGAGTTGGCCTGCAGCAATTGATGGCCGGCAGCAGGAATTTCAAGGTTTCCACAATTAGCAGAGATGATTTGATGACTCTTACTCCCGAAGCGGCCCAGGTTTCTGGTATCCCCTACGTCATGGATGCCTATAGAGAGGAAGCTGAAAAAATCATTGAGGGTCAACTCAGTGGACTACTGTGCCAGAGCCCTGCCACATCATAATCGAAGTCCTTTAGTTCTTCATCGAATCTCAAGGGATTTTTGTCCCTGTGGATTATGACAACTCTGATTCGATGACGTTGGGTATTTCCTGTCAAGACAGGGCAAGTAAGCGCTTGATGGCAAGCCTCATGTCATAGCAGGCCACAAAATTCCACTGGGAGCATTTATTCTTTGGTTCGACTCGTATGAATTCAACGCAGGGCCCGCTCGCTCAGTTGTGACGGCAAGGTCCTTGTCTTTGATCTGCCAGCATGTGTCAGAATTCCTACTGGTGAGCGGGGGAAAAACAATCGGATAAATATCAGTATCACTTTTACTAATTGGAAAGGAGTTACCACATGACACCAAAAGAATTCTTTGAATTCGCAGAAAGAAACAATGCGAAAATGGTTGATTTAAAGTTTACCGACCTTTTGGGCACGTGGCAGCACTGCAGTTTCCCAATTGACACTTGGGATGAGGACACCTTTAAGGAAGGTGTTGGCTTTGATGGTTCGTCCATACGTGGCTGGCAGGGTATACATGTGTCGGATATGCTGGCTGTGCCGGACTCTGAAGCAGTAGTGATAGATCCCTTCTTCAAAGAACCAACTGTCAGTGTCATAGCCAATATCGTTGACCCTATCACTAAAGAAGATTATAGCCGAGACCCACGCCATGTCGCACGGAAAGGAACCGCCTACCTTGAGGAAACAGGCATTGCCGACACATGCTACATAGGACCAGAGCCAGAATTCTTCATATTCGATGAGGTCCGCTACGAACAAAACCAACACAAAGGCTCTTACGAGATTGACTCAGTGGAAGGTGCCTGGAATACCGCTCGCTTTGAAGAGCCGAACCTCGGATACAAGCCAAGTTTTAAGGGCGGATACTTTCCCGTCAGTCCCACTGATACATACCATGACCTACGGGGAGAGATGGTAGCCGAAATGCAAAAGGTCGGTATTGTCGTTGAGGCCCATCACCACGAAGTCGCAACCGCCGGCCAAAGTGAAATCGATATGCAGTTTGATGAACTGCTGAAAATGGCAGACCAATTTATGTGGTTTAAGTACATAGTAAAAAATGTAGCAAGACGCAATGGGAAAACCGTAACATTTATGCCCAAGCCTGTCTTTGAGGATAACGGCAGCGGTATGCACACGCACTTTTCACTTTGGAAGGACAGCAAACCTCTATTTGCAGATGCTAATAGTGGTTATGCTGGTCTTAGTAAAATTGGCCTCTATTCAATTGGTGGTATTCTCAAACATGCACCGGCGATACTGGCCTTCGCAGCCCCGACTACTAATTCATATCGTCGCCTGGTGCCCGGCTTTGAGGCACCGGTGAATCTTGTGATGAGTGCGCGCAATCGCTCCGCTGGGGTTCGCATACCGATGTATTCGACTAACCCGAAGGTAAAACGGCTTGAGTTTCGATGTCCCGACCCGACTTGTAATGGTTACCTTACTTGGACGGCGATGCTTATGGCAGCAATAGATGGCATCCAAAATAAAATCGACCCAGGCGAGCCTTTGGACCGGGATATCTACGAAATGACAGCAGAAGAGCTGGATAAGTATCCAAAAACTCCTGGTTCGCTCACTGAAGCAATCGAGGCTTTGGAAAAGGATCACGAGTTCTTGACATCCGGTGGTGTGTTCACCGAGGATTTGATCGAGGGCTGGATTAAATGGAAACGCGAAGAAGAACTGGAGCCTCTTGCACTTCGACCACATCCGTATGAGTTTAACTTGTATTACGACAGTTAAAAATGACACGAATTTTAGAAAATCAGGGTTTATATGAAAGCCGACGGGAGCACGATGGGTGTGGGATTGGTGCGGTCGTGAATATTAATGGGCAACGTGACCATTCCATCATGGAATACAGCAAAGAGATACTGCTAAACCTGCATCACCGAGGCGCAGCCAGTGCCGATGAGGTTACAGGCGATGGGGCCGGTATCCTGTTCCAGATTCCGCACAAGTTTTTCAGGGAAGAGAGCAGCCGGCTCGGCATTACCTTACCTGCAACGTCAAAGTATGGTGTTGGGATGGTGTTTGGCTCACAAGATAACGAGCTTCGTGCAAAATGCGATAGTGTATTAGAAGATGCAATTGGTCACTATGGAATGAAAGTGCTGGGCTGGCGTGATGTTCCGACATCTAATGACTGCCTTGGACCAATTGCATTGGAGGCAGAGCCTACTATCAAACAAATCTTTGTTAACGGCATGGGTCTGAAAGATGAGCTCCTCGAGTGTAGATTATATCTTGTTCGTAAACGTACGGAAAAAATGGTCCGAAAAAGATTTGGCCAACAGGGTAAAGATTTCTATGTCACCTCATTATCCTGCAGAACAATTTGCTATAAAGGGATGTTTATGGCTTGGCAGCTATTTGCATATTACCCAGACCTTGCCGATGAGCGCGTTGCCTCTGCCCTTGCAATAGTACATCAGCGTTACAGCACAAACACGTTTCCAAACTGGCAGCTTGCCCAACCATTCCGCTGTATAGCTCACAATGGGGAAATAAATACGCTTAGCGGCAATCGCAGCTGGATGTGGGCTCGGCAGAAAAAAATGTCAAGCGAGGCCTTCCATGATAATATCGGTGACCTTTTTCCACTGCTGACCCCGGAGCTAAGCGACTCAGCTTGCTTTGACGGTGTACTTGAGCTGCTCGTACGTGCGGGCCGAAGTATGCCGCACTCAATAATGATGATGGTTCCCGAGGCCTTCGGGCCAAGCTACCACATCAGCACTGACAAGCGGGCATTTTATGAATATCACGCATCTATAATGGAACCGTGGGATGGCCCTGCCGCTGTTCTTTTCACCGATGGCCGGATTGTTGGAGGCACCTTGGACCGCAATGGTCTTAGACCATGCCGGTATCTTGTTACCACAGACGGATTGGTTATTATGGCCAGCGAAGCTGGAGTGATAGAGCTTGCCCCCGAAAAGGTTCGCAGAAAGGGTCGTCTGCGTCCAGGCCATATGTTTCTTGTGGATACCACCGAAGGCAGAATAATTTCTGACAATGAAACAAAAAGTAAGATTGCCAGACAGAAATCCTATCGTAGATGGTTGGATGAGAACAGGATCGAACTGCGTGGATTGTTTGATGCACCTAAGCCAATCAAGACCGCCCCCGAGAAACTAGCACAGAGACAGCGGCTGTTCGGCTACACACGAGAGGAGGTAAAAATGATCCTGGTGACAATGGCACTAAACGCTCAGGAACCTGTTGGCTCGATGGGAAACGACACCCCACTGGCAGTGCTTTCTGATAGGCCAAAATTGTTATTTGATTATTTCAAGCAGCTTTTTGCCCAAGTCACTAATCCCGCCATAGATCCACTGCGGGAAGGTTTGGTTATGAGCTTGATGAACTTTGTGGGTAAGAAGCTTAATATACTCGACGAAAGCCCTCAGCATTGCAGACAGCTAAAGCTACCACATCCTATTTTGGCCAACGAAGATATTGAGCGGCTCCGCACAACACAACGAGATGGTCTCAAAGTGACTACCATCTCAGCGGTTTTTAACGCAAATGTCCGCAACCCGGCAAGCTCACTAAAATCTTCATTGGGTTCACTTTCAGATTCTGCGGTGCGGGCAATTGAACAAGGCGCATCACTTATAATAATCAGCGACCGAGACGTCTCTCGTACAAAGGCTCCAATTCCATCACTTTTAGCTACTTCTGCTGTTCATCACGGTCTGCTTAATCGAGGTTTGCGCGGTGAGGCAGGAATAATCATTGAGAGTGGTGAGCCAAGGCAAGTTATGCACTTTTGTCTGCTATGTGGCTATGGCGCCAATGCGGTAAATCCTTACTTAGCGCTCGAAACTCTCAATGAATTGCAGAGGCAAGGTGAACTGCCTGCTGATATGGAAGCTTCACAGATTGCGGACAACTACATAGCTGCCGTCAAGAAAGGCATTCTGAAAACTATGAGCAAGATGGGTATATCCACGTTGCGCAGCTATACCGGAGCACAATTGTTTGAGTCAATTGGGCTAAACCGCTCCTTCGTAGATGAGTATTTCACCGGAACAAGTTCCCGGATCAGCGGCATTGGACTTCGGGAGATTGTGCGAGAGTCGATCGCCCGCTGCAACTTAGCATTTCAACAGCACCCCTTTGGGGTCCAGGAGTTGGATTTCGGTGGCGAATATCATTTCAGACATAATGGGGAAAGGCATTTGTGGAATCCTGTGACAGTAACACGGCTACAACGCGCCGTCAAATACAATGACCAACAGGCCTACGATGATTATTCAAAAGCAGTAAACCAGCAGGCCCGAAAGCTGTGCACGCTGCGTGGACTTTTTCATTTCACTCCAGGAAAAGGAATATCCATCGATGAGGTTGAGCCAGCAAGCGAAATTGTAAAAAGGTTTTGCACTGGTGCGATGAGTCATGGCTCGATCAGCAAAGAAGCGCATGAATGTCTTGCTATTGCCATGAATCGTATTGCGGCAATGAGCAATACAGGCGAGGGAGGCGAAGATGCAGCAAGGTATATTCCAGAATCGAATGGCGATTCCAAGAGCTGCGCCATAAAACAAGTCGCCAGTGGACGGTTTGGTGTGACATTAAATTATCTTGCGCATGCAAAAGAGCTCCAGATTAAAATAGCCCAAGGTGCAAAACCGGGCGAAGGCGGACAATTGCCGGCTCATAAGGTTACCGAGGAAATAGCGAGGCTGCGTCACTCGACCCCTGGTGTGACGCTAATATCTCCGCCACCTCATCATGACGTATACTCTATCGAGGATCTGGCTCAGCTTATATATGATCTTAAGTGCAGCAACCCAACAGTGAAAGTCTCAGTAAAACTGGTTGCTGAGGTGGGCGTAGGGACTATTGCTGCCGGTGTTGCAAAAGCCAATGCCGACGAAGTTCTAATAAGCGGTCACGATGGAGGAACGGGCGCAAGTCCACTGTCATCAATTAAGCACGCAGGCTGTCCGTGGGAAATCGGCTTGGCTGAAACTCAGCAGGTGCTGGTAATGAACGGTCTGCGCAGTCGGATAAAAGTGCAGGTGGATGGACAAATGAGAACGGGCAGAGATGTCGTTATCGCAGCTTTATTAGGTGCTGACCGCTTTGGTTTTGGCACCGCTGCCCTTGCCACGCTGGGCTGTACATTGCTTAGAAAATGCCACGAAGATGCATGTCCGTTTGGAATCGGCACCCAGGAGCCGGAACTGCGAAAACGCTTCGCCGGTAAGCCTGAATATCTCGAACGATTTATGTTTTTTGTGGCTGAGGAAGTAAGACAAATCATGGCTTCACTGGGTTTTAGAAGATTTGAGGATATGGTTGGAAGAGTAGTCCGGCTGAAAATAAACAAGGCGATTAACCACTGGAAGTCGAAAGGATTGGATTTCTCGATGGTTTTGCGCCAGCCAAATGTTAATGATGCAAAACAGCTACAGCTAAGTTCCAGACAAAATAGTAAGCTCGATGATCATCTTGATTGGCAGCTCTTAAAGAAAGTGGAGCCGGCGGTTGAGAACGGAGAAAAGCTGGTTATAGAGATGCCGATTCGCAACATCAATCGCACGGTTGGCGCAATCCTGAGCAATTACATTGTACGGAAATATGGCGTCCACGGGCTGCCCGAAAATACATTGGAACTTGTTTTCCACGGCTCCGCAGGTCAAAGCTTCGGTGCTTTCCTTTCATCCGGTGTGACTTTGAAACTTATTGGCGAAGGCAACGACTATCTGGGTAAAGGCCTTTCCGGTGGTCGGATTATCGTTAAAATGCCAGACGGCTCACCATTTATCGCCCATGAGAATATTATTGCTGGAAATACTTTGCTTTATGGTGCGACATCAGGAGAGGTTTTTATTAACGGAATGGTTGGGGAGCGATTTTGCGTCCGCAACAGTGGGGCAACCGCTGTTGTAGAAGGTGTTGGAGACCATGGTTGTGAATATATGACCGGTGGCCTAGTCGTAGTCCTCGGAAAGACAGGCTGCAATTTTGCTGCCGGTATGAGTGGTGGCCTGGCATATGTGCTCGATGAGATGCAGCTGTTTGATACATTGTGCAATCTCGACATGGTTGAACTAGAGACTGTTTGGAAACAAGAAGATAAGAAAATCCTATATGATTTGATTGACCGTCATTATAAATGGACACGCAGCGATCGTGCCAGATATATCCTCAATGCTTGGCCGGATATGGTGGGAAGATTTGTCAAAGTTGTGCCCATAGATTATCGCAAAGCCCTAGAGAAAATGCGTGAGGCCGAACAGCGACATACCGAAACAACACCAGCTACAGAGGAGGTTTTCCATGGGTGAGCACAAAGGTTTTTTCAAATATAAACGTCAAGAAGTGCCCCACCGGCCGGTAGAAGAAAGAATACATGACTTTGCTGAGTTTGACATGCCGCTTACTCTGGACCATATCCACCAGCAGGCTGCAAGATGTATGGACTGCGGGATACCTTTTTGCCACGGTGTCGGCTGTCCGCTGAAAAACTGCATACCCGAGATTAATGAGCTTATCTATAAAGGTAAGTGGGAGCAGGCCTGCCAACTTCTTCATTCCACAAATAATTTTCCGGAAATAACTGGAAGGGTCTGTCCTGCACCGTGTGAGGCAGCCTGCACACTCTCGATCAATGATGAACCCGTATTAATCAGGCATATCGAATATCAGATTGTTGAACTTGGATTTGAAAAAGGATGGATTAAGCCCCAGTTGCCAGCCGCGAAAACGGGTAAACGCGTCGCGGTGATAGGCTCGGGACCAGCTGGACTTGCTGCTGCACAACAACTGGCAAGGGCAGGTTATAATGTAGTAGTTTTTGAAAAAGATGAGAAGATTGGAGGAATACTACGCTATGGCATTCCAGACTTTAAGCTGGAAAAACATGTTATTGATCGCCGTCTTGAGCAATTAAACGCCGAAGGTGTGGAATTTCAAACAAGCGTCAATGTCGGGGAAGACATATCTGTCCGTTATTTGAAAAAGATGTTCGATTGCATCTGTCTTGCGATGGGAGCAGGTCAACCACGAGACCTGAATGTACCTGGCAGAGGATATGAGAACATCCTTTTTGCGATGGATTATCTAAAGACACAGAACAAGCTTTGCTCAGGTGAGCCACCAGATGAGTCCGAAATAGTCACAGCGAGAAACAAGACCGTTGTGGTAATAGGTGGGGGAGACACTGCAAGCGATTGCGTCGGTACGGCTCGCAGGCAGGCAGCCAAGCAAATCTGTCAATTGGAGATTTTGCCCGAACCACCAGAGACCCGGCCTCCCGATACTCCTTGGCCGGACTGGCCGCGCATTATGCGAACTTCTTCATCCCATGAGGAAGGTTGCCAGCGCCTCTGGAGTGCAATGACGAAAAAATTTTCAGGAGCAGGAATCGAAGTTGAAAAACTGCACTGTTGTAAGTTGGAATGGAAACAGCAAGATGGCGACTTGAAGGCCAGAGAATTGCCGGGGACCGATTTCACACTCGATGCGGACTTGGTGATCTTATCAATGGGCTTTCTTCACGTGTCACATAATGGACTTGTAAAGAACCTCGACTTGAAGCTAGGCGACTCTGGCAATATTGCAGTGAATAATTATCAGACAAGTGAAGCTGGTATATTTGCAGCAGGGGACGCCGTTACCGGAACTTCATTAGTTGTTAAAGCTATCGATAACGGGCGTGCAGCTGCAACTGCGATTGATAACTGGTTACAGGAACACGCCTAAAAGATGTGGTCTTGCAAGTATGCGAATAGCATTGGCACAATTTAACCCCTCGGTCGGTGATATTAAAGGGAATACCGACAAGATGAAAAAGTTGAGCATCAGAGCATATGAACTCGGCACAGACATTGTCATATTTCCTGAAATGTCGGTGTGCGGCTATCCGCCTGAAGATCTGTTGCTCAAAAAACAATTTTTAAATTCCAATAAAGCAGCTGTTGAGCATTTGGCGAAGAGTTGCCCTGATGTCACCATCGTTGCTGGTTTCGCAGATATAAGCAAAGGCAGTTGCTTCAATGCCGCCGCGGTCTTAAAAGACGGTCGGGTAAAGAAGGTTTATCACAAGTGTCTTCTACCAAATTATGGCGTGTTCGATGAGCGACGATACTTTCTGTCTGGTAAGGAACCCACTATCTCAAGATTCGATGGAGTATCAGCAGTGCTTACAATCTGCGAAGATATATGGCAACTTGACTGGCTTAGAGAATTCTCAAAAAGCAACCCACAGAAAGATATAGTCATCAACCTTTCGGCATCTCCATTCCATATTGGCAAAATCCTTGACAGGCAGGAGGTTTTAAGCAAATGTGCAAAACATTTTGAATGTCCGGTCGCATACTGCAATCTTGTTGGATGTCAGGATGAGCTTGTTTTCGATGGCCGAAGCATGTTTGTGAATTCATCGGGCAACGTCGTCTGTCAGGCCAAGGCATTTGTAGAAGACATATTGCTGGCAGATTTATCAGTGACCCCAGGCAAAAAAGCTCAGCTTACAGCTATTGCTCCCCGTACAGAGCATGCATGTCATGCACCAATAGCTCCCATTGCTGAAGTTTATAACGCACTTATTCTTGGGACCAGAGACTATGTGTATAAAAATGGCTTTTCCAAAGTGATAATCGGCTTAAGTGGCGGCATAGATTCTTCTCTAACCGCGGTAATAGCGGTAAACGCCCTAGGATCAAAAAATGTCATCGGCGTAACCATGCCGACAAAATTTAATAGCCCGGACACAGTAAAAGATGCAGAGATATTAGCGGATAATCTTGATATTGAGTTTCATGCTATGCCAATTGAGCCAGCACTTTACCAATTTGACAGGCTGCTTGCTAAAATACCGGGGTGGAACAAAAACACAGTAGCTTATGAAAACCTTCAGGCAAGAATCCGCAGCTGCATATTGATGTCGCTTAGCAACCAGTATGGTTATCTAGTGTTGACCACAAGCAATAAAAGCGAAACTGCGGTCGGATATGCAACGTTGTACGGCGACACTGCCGGAGGGTTTGCGGTTTTAAAGGACGTACCCAAGACAATGGTTTATCAACTGGCTGAATATGTAAATAAGATCCATCATCGTGAAGTTATTCCCGTTACTGTGATAAGACGGCCCCCAAGCGCTGAACTAAGAGAAAGCCAAAAAGATACAGATTCTCTTCCACAGTATGGTCTTCTGGACAGGATACTTAGGGGTCATGTAGAAGAAGACAAACCAGCTTCTGAATTAGTCAAAAATGGTTTACCTAAAAATATCGTTAGTCGAGTTATTAACATGGTGGATCAGAATGAATATAAAAGGAGACAATCCCCTCCTGGGATTAAGATTACCCCCAAAGCTTTCGGTAAAGATCGAAGAATGCCAATAACGAATTGTTATGCGGAATAACCCATTTGTCGCTGGTTTTGGAAATAGGAATTAGACAGGTTTAGAAAAAGCCAAAGAATGCCAAAACGTAAAGATATTAACAAGATACTAATAATTGGTTCAGGCCCTATTGTAATAGGCCAAGCCTGCGAATTTGACTATTCGGGCACACAAGCCTGTAAAGTCCTAAAGCAGCAGGGCTTCAAGGTAATCCTGGTCAACAGCAACCCTGCTACAATCATGACAGACCCGGAGATGGCACACCGAACCTATATAGAACCTATCACACCCGAGATAGTGGAAAAGATTATTCGTAAGGAAAGACCGGATAACCTGCTGCCAACATTAGGTGGCCAGACAGGCTTAAATACCGCTGTTGCACTGGCTGAAAGAGGTGTATTGAAAAAGTACAACGTCAAGCTTTTAGGGGCAAACTTGAAGTCAATAAGACAAGCTGAAGAAAGAGACAAATTCAAAGACACTATACAATTCTGCGGCTTAGAAGTCCCGAAGAGTGGCTATGCTCACTCATGGCAGGAGGCACAGCAAATCATCGGATATGTTGGTTTTCCTACCATCATAAGGCCTTCTTACACCCTCGGCGGAACAGGTGGCAATGTCGCATATAACACCGAAGAATATGAAAAATACATCCAATGGGGCCTGAACTTAAGCCCAAAAAGCCAGGTCTTGATAGAAGAATCCGTGATCGGCTGGAAGGAGTTCGAGCTGGAGGTAATGAGAGACAAAAAAGACAACGTGGTGATTGTCTGCTCCATTGAAAACTTCGATCCAATGGGCATCCATACAGGAGACAGCATAACCATCGCACCTGCACAGACCCTTACCGACAAAGAATACCAGTTGATGCGTGATGCTGCTATCAAAATTATCAGAGCGATAGGTGTTGAGACTGGTGGCTCAAATATTCAGTTTGCTGTTAATCCTGAAAATGGCAAATTGTACGTAATAGAAATGAATCCGCGGGTTTCACGCAGCTCAGCGCTGGCCTCAAAGGCTACTGGTTTCCCCATTGCAAAGATTGCTTCTCTTCTAGCGGTGGGTTATACACTCGATGAAATCCCGAACGATATTACCAAAAAAACTCCCGCATGTTTTGAGCCTACCATTGATTACTGTGTTGTTAAATGCCCTCGCTTTACCTTTGAAAAATTCCCCAATACCAATCCTGAGCTAACCGTCCAGATGAAATCCGTCGGCGAAGCCATGTCAATTGGCCGGACATTCAAAGAAGCTTTGCAAAAAGCGATTCGTTCCCTTGAGATAGACCGCTATTCACTGGGAACAAATTATATTGATGGCCAAATATCTACAGAGCAACTCCGAGAAAAACTAAAATCCAACTGCTGGGACAAAATCTGGTACATTGCAGAAGCATATCGAAGAAAGTTCTCAACCAATCAAATCTACAGCCTAACCAAAGTTGATCCCTGGTTCCTGAATAACATCAATGATATCGTAAAACTTGAACGCAAAATAAGGTCCACACCTCTTGACAAATCCAACAGCAAATTGATGCGGCAGGTTAAAGAACACGGCTTCAGTGATAAATACCTTGCCTCAATGCTCAACATTTCGGAAAAACAATTCAGGCAGCATCGCCAGAAGTTTGATGTCCAAACTGTTTACAAAGCAGTTGATACCTGTGGTGCTGAGTTTGAGGCTTACACACCATATTTTTATTCCACATATGAAACAGAATGCGAAGCCAATCCAGCAAAAAGGGGAAAAATTGTTATCCTTGGCGGAGGACCTAACCGTATTGGCCAGGGAATCGAATTTGATTACTGCTGTGTCCATGCATCTATGGCATTAAAAGAATTAGGTATCGAATCAATAATGGTCAACTGTAACCCAGAGACAGTGAGCACTGACTACGACACCTCCGACAGGCTTTATTTTGAACCCTTAACATTTGAAGACGTGATGAACATCGTTGAAAAAGAAAACCCCCACGGCATCATCGTCCAGTTTGGTGGCCAGACTCCTTTGAAATTGGCAGTACCGCTGGAAGAAGCCGGCGTCAAAATAATAGGCACCTGCCCCGACAGCATTGCCCGGGCAGAAGATAGGAAGCGTTTCAATAAACTTATCAACAAACTCAAATTACGCCAGCCTTTAAGCGGAACCGCCACTTCATACAACCAGGCCCTAAAAATAGCTCAAAAATTAGGTTTTCCATTGTTGATTCGTCCTTCATTTGTTCTTGGCGGCCGGGCAATGGAAATTGTCTATGACCAGCAGGCTCTACAGTCGTGCGTTAAAAATGCAATTCAGGCCTCAGGTGAACATCCCATCCTAATAGACAAATTTATCGATGATGCGACAGAGCTTGATGTAGATGCTATCTGTGACGGTAGAAAAGTTGTAACTGGTGGAATGATGGAGCATATCGAAGAAGCAGGAGTTCACTCAGGCGACAGTGCCTGCGTGCTGCCACCCGTCTCTATCAGTGACAAACTCTTAGAAGAAATCAAAAGGCAGACCGAACTTTTGGCACTTGAGCTGGAAGTAAAGGGTTTGATTAATATACAGTTCGCCGTAAAAGGTGATGAAATTTATGTACTTGAAGTCAATCCCCGCGCATCACGGACTGTGCCATTTGTAAGCAAATCTGTCGGCATTCCTCTGGCAAAACTTGCAACCAAAGTCATGACCGGTATGACCCTGGATCAGCTTGGCTTTACAAAACAGATAATCCCTAAGCATTTTGCCGTGAAAGAAGCGGTATTTCCATTTTTGAAGTTTCCTGGCACGGATACCCTACTGGGCCCTGAGATGCTATCTACAGGCGAAGTCATGGGCATCTCGGACAATTTCGGCATAGCTTTTGCAAAATCACAAATCGCAGCTGGCAACAATCTGCCTACCGCGGGTAATGTGCTTTTCAGTGTCAAAGATAGCGACAAGAAAAAAACTGTAGAACTTGCAGGCAAAATGTTGGAAATGGGCTTTAAGATCATTGCCACAAAAGGCACCTGTATTGAATTTATAAAAAACAATATACCTTCTGAGTTCGTGCTGAAAATGACCGAAGGCAGACCGAACGTAGTCGACTGGATAATAAACGGTAAAATTAACCTGATCATTAACTCTACAATCGGAGCACAGTCGATAAAGGATTCCTTCTCGATAAGAAGGACCGCACTGGACAAACAGATGCCCTACGTTACAACCATAAGAGGTGCAGCTGCAGTGGTAAAAGCCATTGCCGCTTTAAAGGAAAGAAAAATCAGTGTAAAACCAATTCAACGCTATTATAGATAGGAGCCAAATTAAAGTTGAAAGCTGTTCTGTTACTTGAAGATGGCACTGTATTCGAAGGCAATTGCTTCGGCGCGAGTGGCCAAAAGTGTGGAGAAGTTGTCTTTAATACAAGTATGACCGGTTATCAGGAAATCCTCACCGACCCTTCGTATAATGAACAGATAATAACAATGACTTATCCGCTGATTGGTAACTACGGTACGAACAAAGTAGATATCGAATCGAGGGAGGTTTTTGCAAGTGGTTTTGTCGTCAAGGAAAACTGCAATTATCCGAGTAATTGGCGAAACAAATACTTGCTGGATGATTACTTAAAGAAGAATAATGTTATCGGCCTTGAGGGTATTGATACCAGAAAGCTTGTAAAGCATATCCGTACAAAAGGAGCAATGAAGGGCATAATCTCTTCAACAGAACTTAGTATTTCGAAGCTTAGCAAACAGCTCGAAAAATATCCAGGTCTTTTGGGCCGTGATATAGTTAAAGACGTAACAACCAGAAAGCCCTACGTTTGGGATGAAGGAGTAACTGATTTATTAACCGGTAGACAGCAAAAGCCAGCCAAAAAATATAAGGTCGTTGCCTTTGATTATGGCATTAAGCAAAACATACTGAGGTTGCTACGTTCCCATGGTTGCGATGTTTATGTGGTACCAGCAAATATATCTGCCGAATCTGCCTTATCGCAAAAACCTGATGGTGTATTCTTGAGCAATGGGCCGGGAGACCCCAGCGGCGTTGATTACGCAATAAACGAAATTCGTAAAATGCTCGGCCGCGTACCTATCTTCGGTATCTGCCTCGGCCACCAATTGCTTGCCCTGGCTCTTGGAGGGAAGAGATACAAACTTAAATTTGGGCATCACGGCGCTAACCACCCTGTCAAGAATCTTCAAACCGGAAAGATAGAAATAACCAACCAGAATCACGGTTTCTGTATAGATATAGACTCACTTAAGGATAAGGACATCCAGCTAACGCACATTAATCTCAATGACCAGACCCTTGAAGGATTTCGCTGCAGAAGTATCCCAGCGTTCTGTGTCCAGTATCATCCGGAGGCTTCACCAGGGCCTCATGATTCGAATTACCTGTTTGAAGCCTTTACGAGGTTGATGAACCAATGGCAAAGCTAGGTAAAACGGCGTTAGGCAAGACTGCTTTTCATGATAGTTGTCATCGACTACAATGTGGGAAATATCAAGAGCATTTGCAATGCATTTCGGCATATCGGCTGTGAGGTAAGGCTTAGCTCTGATCCTGCGGCCATTGAAAGTGCAAGTGGACTCGTTCTGCCTGGTGTCGCTGCCTTTGGCTACGCTGTCAATGCTTTAGGGGCTCTTTCCAAGCTGATAAAGAAAGTTGCTTTGAGTGGCAAACCAGTACTTGGTATTTGTGTGGGCTATCAGATGCTTTTTGACCAGAGCAGCGAATATGGCCTGCACAATGGGCTGGGATTAGTCCAGGGCAGGGTTGTTCTCATCCCGCCCGGCAGGAGGATTCCACATATGGGCTGGAATTTGGTGAAGCTACTGGAAGATATGGATTTATTTGCAGGCCTTGGAAAAGAAAAGCACTTCTATTTCGCACACTCTTTTTATGCTGACATCACCGACAACCAAGCCAAAATCGCTTATGTAGACTATGGCTTTGATTTGCCTACTTCGGTGCAGAAAGCTAACATATACGGCGTGCAATTTCACCCTGAAAAGAGTGGAAAGGCTGGCTTAAAAGTCCTCCAGAATTTTGCGGAAATCTGCAAAAGGGAAAATACCGGATGTTGACGAAAAGAATTATCCCCTGTTTAGATGTTAAAGATAATAGGGTCGTAAAGGGCATCAAATTCCTCAATCTTTGCGATGCCGGTGACCCTGTGGAACTGGGTGCAAGATACAGTGAGGAAGGTGCTGATGAACTGGTGTTTCTGGATATCGCCGCCACCATTAGCTCTCGCAAAACGATTGTCGAACTTGTGGAAAAAGTTGCAGAGTATGTCTTTATTCCGTTCACCGTAGGTGGTGGCATACAGACAGTCCAGCAGATGGATACAATTCTAAGAAGCGGTGCCGACAAAGTATCGGTAAATACTGCAGCCGTTGAAAACCCCAATTTTCTGACACAAGCTGCCCAGCGTTTTGGAAGTCAGTGTGTGGTCCTTGCCATTGATGCCCACCGGTCGAAAGAGCAGCAGAACAGATGGCATGTCTGTGTAAAAGCCGGCTCCGAGCTAACTGGTATTGACGTAGTTGAATGGGCAGTCAAGGGCGAAGAATTGGGTGCAGGTGAAATATTGCTGACCAGTATGGATGCCGATGGTACGAAGGCAGGCTATGATAATGAACTTAATAAAGCGGTTAGTAAGGCAGTCAATATCCCTGTAATTGCATCCGGTGGTGCAGGAAAACCCGAGCATCTTTACGATGCAATCGTTGACGGATGTGCAGACGCAGTACTTATAGCGTCTATCACGCATTTCGGTAATTACACTATAAGACAAATTAGAAAATACCTTGCTGACCGTGGCATCCCCGTAAGGAACTACTTGGTACACTAACTTTTGAAAATTAATATGAACATTTAAAAACTTGCAAAATTTTTTCGTGACAATCGTTTGAGATTTCTATGAGTCGTGAAGCAATAGCAATTCTAGACTTCGGCAGCCAATACGCACAGTTGATTGCAAGACGCGTTCGCGAATACAACGTATATTCCCAAATTTTTTCAGCAGACATAACAGCAGAGCAATTACGAAAGTTAGGCGTTAAGGCTTTGATATTGTCTGGCGGGCCTGCAAGTGTATATGACAAAAACGCACCAAGATGCGACCAGAAAATCTTCGACTTGGGTGTGCCGATTTTGGGTATTTGCTATGGAATGCAGCTCGGCTGTAAAATCTTAGGCGGCCAGATTATCCCTGCAAAAAAGCGCGAGTTCGGACGAACAAAGCTATCTATAACCGACAGGAGTGATTTATTGGCAAATCTGCCGGATTCAACCACCGTCTGGGCCAGCCATGGCGACCAGGTCGGCAAATTAGGCAATGACTTTGAAACACTTGCTACAACGGAGACTTGTCCATATGGAGCTGTGAAACACAGGCAGAAGAAGTTTTTCGGCGTTCAGTTTCATCCTGAAGTTGCGCACACTCCAAAGGGCGCACTGATTTTGAGAAATTTCCTGTATGACATTTGCGGCTGCAACGGCGACTGGAAGATGAGCTATTTTATCAGCGAAACTATTAAGGAGATTCGCGACAAAGTTGGCGATGCTACGGTGATATGTGGTTTGAGCGGCGGAGTCGATTCCTCGGTTGTTGCTTCATTGGCTCACAAGGCGATAGGCAATCAATTGGTGTGTATTTTTGTTGACAATGGCCTGCTTCGAAAAAATGAACGCGAAAATATCGTCTCAACTTTTAGGGACCACTCTCATATAGATTTACGAATCGTTGACTGGTCGAGGCAGTTTTTAGCTGCACTTGCCGGGGTAACAGACCCACAGCAAAAGCGCAAAATAATCGGCGCCGAATTCATCAAGGTCTTTAAATCCGAGGCGGAGAAAATCCCCAATGCGAAGTTTCTTGCCCAAGGGACACTTTATCCTGATGTTATTGAGTCAGGCTCTAAGGATGGTGGCCCTGCGGCAAATATAAAACTGCACCACAATGTGGGGGCTCTGCCAGCTAAAATAGGTTTTGAGCTGATTGAGCCATTGCGGGACATCTTTAAGGACGAAGTGCGGATTGTTGGCGAGTATCTTGGACTGCCGGAAGACATTGTCTGGCGGCATCCCTTCCCCGGCCCCGGGCTGGCGGTGAGAATAATCGGCGAGGTCACACCTCGAAGACTGGAAATCTTGCGGTCAGCTGACGAAATACTAATAGATGAAATAAAATCAGCAGGGCTGTATAAGAAAATATCGCAGGCCTTAGCAGTACTTATGCCTATCTCAACAGTCGGCGTAATGGGCGATGAGCGAAGCTATGAGAACGCTATTGCCATTCGGGCGGTTGAGACACCGGATTTTATGACGGCTGATTTCTCAAGGATTCCCTATGAGGTGCTGGCCTGCATATCTGGCAGGATTATAAATGAGGTTCGGGGAGTTAACCGCGTTGTATATGATGTATCCAGTAAACCACCGGCAACAATCGAATGGGAATAGTATTGTGATTGCCTTTGGCAAGGGTAACAAGACCATGATCTGAGACTCGACTAAATATACCTAATGGCGCAGGTTGAACTTAGAACACCGCGGTACGGGTACAAAAATGATTTTGGAAAAAAGGGAAAACTGCGGTCTTTTCGCTATCTTCGGTGATGCTGAGGCTGTCCAAAAGACCTATTTTGGCTTACACAGTCTCCAGCACCGTGGGCAGGAATCAGCAGGAATCGCTTCGAGCAATGGTGAGTTTATCCAATGCTACACAGGTATGGGAACTGTGAGCAGGGTCTTCCGCAGTGGTTCGGGTCTTCTAAAAAAAATGGCTAATCCAATCGCCGTCGGGCACGTGCGATATTCGACCATGGGGGCGTCTAAGGCCATTAACAGCCAGCAGGTTTTGTGCGAATACTCCCAGGGTCAAGTGGCGATAGCGCACAACGGTAATCTTATAAATGCATCATTGCTCAGGGATGAGTACGAGAGACATGGCAGTATCTTCAAGTCTACAATCGACACCGAAGTAATTATTCACTTGCTTGCCAAACCAAGCCATGTCGCGAAGCCTGACCCGCTAGCGCATGTACTGAATCATCTACAAGGAGCTTACTGTCTGCTGTTTTTATTTGCCGACCGTATTGAAGCAGCCCGGGACCCTTATGGTATCAGGCCCTTGTGTCTGGGCCAGACCGAAGATGGCAATTATATCGTCGCCAGCGAAACTTGTGCCTTTGATGCTACGGGCGCCGAGTTCATTCGTGAAGTCGCACCCGGCGAAATCGTTCGGCTGGATAAAGATGGGCTACACAGCAGATTTTTTGTCCAGTTGGGAACTGTCACGCCGGCTCATTGTATCTTTGAGCACATCTATTTTGCCAAGCAAAACAGCACTATTTTTGGTGAAAATGTGCATGAGTTTAGAAAAAAGCTCGGAAGACACCTTGCTACAGAACACCCTGCTGATGCAGACCTTGTAGTACCTGTGCCGGACTCCGGCACATCATCAGCAATAGGGTATGCAGAGCAGACCCTGATACCATTCGATATGGGACTGGTAAGAAGCCATTACGTTGGCAGGACATTTATTTCACCGGAGCAGAAAGTAAGAGAGCTGGAGGTTAAGCTCAAGCTGGCGGTGGTAAAAGAAGTTATAGCGGGTAAGCGCATAGTCGTTGTGGACGATTCTGTAGTTCGTGGCACCACCACGAGAGGCAAGATTAGGACTTTGCGCGAAGCCGGTGCGAGGCAAATCCATATGCGGGTCAGTTGTCCGCCGCTTAGGTATCCGTGTTTTTATGGCGTGGACTTCCCTACCAAAGAAGAATTGCTGGCAAATAATCGCGACCTTGAGCAAATCAGAGAATTCCTGGAAGTTGACAGCGTCGGTTATATGTCGCTGGAAGGGCTGCTGTCTTGTGCTAAGCTACCAGCAGACCACTATTGCACCGCTTGCTGGAATGGCAAATACCCAATACCAGTAGATATTGCGGTCAACAAGTTCGCTCTGGAGCGATATCAAATGCGTATATTTGAGGATTTGCCTCAATCAGATGGCTAAAGGCCTCGCATATGGTGAGTCGGGCATTAGCATCGAGTCGGGCAACCCAAACCTCATAGACCCAAATGAAGAGGCAGATATCGACGGCGAGCCTCGTCTCTTTGAAGCGAAGAAAAAAACTATAATCGAGTCGATGTTGGTGCAGATGAACATTTTTGGAGCCCAGCTGAATCGGGCTAAAACCGGGTTGTAAACTTCCTTGACCATGCCTGCTTTGCCAATGCCTGACAAACTACTTTTAGTGACCTTGGTTATAATGATCAGCACGGCCTCGTCGACTACAATGACATCGACTATAATGGTCTTGGGCACTTCTTTGGCGACTGGCTCTGATGCTGGCGTGAACTAAGTTAGAGCCTTTTAAACTTACAGTGAGTTTCGGGCTTACAACACCACATATACATAATATCCTTTCCTCTCTTTCATTTTTCATCTTTCTTACTTGTTGGGAGGATGTTTCACTTTTCGTAAGACCTCTGAACCTATCAATTGTAAGATCATTGTTGGATCGGTCATGCGTTGAATCAGGCAAAGTTTTGTATTCAACATATTTTAGCACAAGTGTGGCATAAAGATCTCTTAAAGATGAGTAGCTCTCTTCCACCAACTTCGCCGAGTTGCCGCGAAGCCCGATATGACTGTGAAAGCTAGCATGAGCACAAAAGTCACGGTAGTGAACCAATATCCCCAGGTAGCAGTTTGAACATGAGCAATCTTAATAATCACCGTGCCGATGGCAAAGGCCTGCAGAACACCCTTGACCTTGCCCGTGGCTACTGCAGGAAAGACAAAGCCTTGGGCTTCTGTTATGTGGCGTATTACGGTGACATAAGCTTCTCTAATGATGAGTATGCTAGCTACAATCCAGTGAATAGCTGCTAATGCTCCTCGACTGAAACCAAAGAGTCTCGGCTCACCAATTATCGCAAAGCAGACAAAGGCGCCACAGACGAGGATTTTATCGGCGAGTGGGTCTGTCATTCGCCCCAACTTGCTCCCAACCTTGAATTTTCGAGCTATCTTGCCATCAACGATATCCGTTAACTCAGCAATGACAAACAAGACAAAGGCAATGTCCAGAAAGAATGGCTTGTTTGTGGCATATGGTGAGTACAGAATCATGCCGAGGAAGACGAAAGTTAATGCAAACCGCATGAAAGTCAGAATATTCGGTATGAATTTGACCATAAAGAAAAGTTTACTTCTGTTTCAGATGTGATTCAATTCAAAATTTGTAGATAAATCGACGAAAAGATTACAGACGATGAAATAAGAAGACTAATTCCTTTTCACCTGAGATACCTCAATATGCCAACAGCAGGACATATAGACTGAAATAAATTCACATTTCTTACGAAATATAAACCTTCTCTGTTGTTCGAATAACCGAACAACCTTTTTAGAAACTTTTAGCAAAGGAACTCTATTGAAAGGATTCTGTTGTAATTGACCTCTTTGCACCGCCAAAGAGAATACACGTTTAGCTAATTTGATACGAGCGTTGACTGATGCTGGTCGTAATCCTTTATCAGCGCAGTACTGATGGAATCGTTCACTATATTTGTTTTACCGGCTGGCTTTGCGATTGGTCGAGGATTTCTGTGATTTTGGCGAGGATTTCATCCGGGGCGTCCGACTTTGAAATGAAGGTACCAGCACCAAGTTGAGCTGCTTTCTCCTGGACAAGTTCGGGCGGAAGGCCAGAGTAAAATACTATAGGAATTGACATAGTGTTTGCAGAAGTCTTCAGGCTTTTAAAAACACTGTAGTCATCTGCACAAGGCATCTTAATATCGAGAATAATAAAATCAGGTTTTTCCTGACGTGAGAGTTCTATAATCTGGATCCCATCGTAAGCAGCTATTACATTATAACCAGTTGCTATTAGCCTTATTCCGAGGACGTTGACCACATTCGGATCATCATCAGCAATCAATATCGTCTTTGCCATTTCTATCTTATCTCGCAGTGACTTATTCGCTTCGACTAATATACAACAATAAAGCGGCCTTTAATAAACGACGAGGATGATTCCTTGGGTCGTTGTGCCCCACTATAACTCTTTGTGTTGGCAACATTTATGCTAAATTGCCCGACGGAGACTAAACTATCCTGGCTTAAACCATTTGTCAACAGGGCGGGTTTTGAAAGTTCTACGTTACGGAAACAGGCAAATTTTGGTACTCCTGTCTGGAGCTTTACCTTTAAGGTGTTTGCTACTTCTGTAATGTAAGTCAAAACCAAAATATTAACCGCCTCTTTAAAGGCTGAAAGTTTCATCGTATCATTTGCCTTTTCCTTATTAGGTTTTTTAAGATATCGTCACAATAATAATTCGGTTAAAGTCTTGGTGCCGGCCACTGGGAAGGCTGCCACAACGATACCTTCAAGATTGCTGCCGCCGAGAGCTGGTATGGAAGATGAACTTGTAAAGCTCAGATAAGAGCCGAAACATTTTTTGTTCGTCTCAACAGATACTGCATTCCGCTTAAAAGTTTCGACACTGCTGAATTCAACTTTAAGATCTTCGCCGGTAAGGTTCTGCAAGGCTTTAGACATTTTCTGCGCAGCTTCCGGCCCAATTCTTCTGAAAAGCTCTGTCCTATTTTTCAGGTTCGTACTTAGAGCTTCCACACGTTGCTATTGCTCCCTATGTTGACTTGCATTAATCACTGTTTATCAGCATTATTCAGTACACAGACCAAATCTGACCTGTCTGTGTTTTTTAAATTTTGCCTGCCCGGTCTCTATCACAACCGGCTTCGTGGAGATATTCCAACATGGATGATATTTTCTTAAAGTACTTGAAACCTTGTAGGTCAGAAGTTCGGATTTTTCGTTTCTTAACGCTCATAAAGAGCATTGAAACATGGCGTTACTAAAAGCGCAAGTTAAAATAGATAAAATTAAAAAATGTTTTCTACCCCCGCAAAACGAGTGCCGAACACTATTGTTAATGTTAATAATAGTATAATAGTTTAATCGTTCTGCCGTATCGCAATGCACCAGGATTGGCGATCGCGGCTCCATGTTTATGGTTTGGTTCTCAGGGTAAATTTCAGATGCACAGGAAAGTTGAGTTCGTAATGAGCCCCTCGGACACCCGCAGTGGGTGTTTGGTACCCTTGACATAATGTCTTCTTGGCGTGGACGCATTTTTTATTTCCTAATGCTTACTTTTCTTTCCGCTTATATTGGACAATAAACCGGACAATATTATTGAAAAATTATTTTTTTATTGCAGAAATGGCAGAAAAATTGCAATTTTTCGAAAATTTTGGGCCAAATCCTAATTTTTTAT
The DNA here is from genome assembly GCA_041862635.1 of Phycisphaerae bacterium. Taxonomy (GTDB): domain Bacteria; phylum Planctomycetota; class Phycisphaerae; order Sedimentisphaerales; family Anaerobacaceae; genus NIOZ-UU13. The sequence goes on from JBGVTO010000382.1 coordinate 28,963, forward strand.
ACCGTTACCTGCTCTAGAGAATCTACTATTGCCTCATATTGGGCGGTTTCAAAGAGCACTAAAAAGTAAGTTCTAAAACGAAGCCCTCTAAGCGTTGGAATAGTGAAGTTAAATTCTGTCTCTATTGCTAATACACCATCTTGGTTTTGAGAAAACTTTGTCATGGTTTGTTCTAAAATGGCCGGTATTTTATCGAAAGTAAACTGGGCGATATGCTCAATCATCTTGATCCCGGTGTGGTTTGAAAGAGTTGTGAAATAGCTGCCACAGACAATATTGCCAAGCTCTTTCAGGGCTGATTCGTCAAGTTCATCCAGCTTGTTAGTTGTGCCGGGAGCTTTCCCTATTAATAAATCACTTAAATGAAAAGCTGTTTGGCGGGAAAACAACAACAAAGCTATCCCCTTGATTCCGCCATTAACCGGTAAACATACTCTCGCAATTGTTTCGTCTGGGCTAAGGGGCGGGACAAGTTCTTCGACTCTTCTTACCTTCTGGCTGGCTATATCGACAACCGCCTGTTTGCCAATTAGTCTTGCCAAGGCGTCTGAAGTTTGTAGGCAGGCTTTTTCGTGTATACTTTGCAATCTTTCAGGCATCATGTCTTCCAACTGCACATACAAATCAAGGCCAGATAAGACTTTTTCCTTATCTGATAGGTCACCGATAATCCTTTTCGCCGGTTCAGGGGAAACCTTTATTAGTGTTGGAGTAGCTAAAATCTTATCCTCTATCGCAAGTTCCGGTTTCTTTAAAACATCGATTATCTCTAACGTGTAAAGGCGTTTTAATTTTGCCTCAAGGATATTGTTCAAATTTTTTGTCGCCGTCTGAGAATTGTCTGTATTTCCGGTGATGTAAAGTTTTAGAATATATTTTGTTTCCATTTTTTTATCCTTCTTACCCATTAGCTTACAGGGTTTTTCAAACCGTTATCTGCCATACGCTAAAATTTAATCTTGACGGTGACAATCCCTGTGGTAGGAGAAAATTCTACCGACCGGCCTTGAGAGCCGCCCACGCATTCGCCGACTATTCTTATTCCTTTGGCGTTTAGTTTATCTTTTGCACTCAGGACATTATCTTTGCCAATATCGTCTGAGGCGATAGAAGGAAACATGTTCGCACCGCCAATGAGTTTTGCCTCTAAATCTTTTCTTTTTGCACCATTGGCCTCCAATCCTTTTAGCATCTGGTCTATGGCGACATCGACGTATTTTGTCTCTTTAGTTTTTGTTGAAACCCGCTCCTTCACCAAGCATGCCTGCCCATCAGACGAAGTCTTAGAGGACAAGCGGGCAGACATACGCTGCCCGTATTCTGTCTCTCGTTTAGCAGACGATGGAACCATTGTATGGGCAAGTGCACCGATTTGAAGCTTTGCGTCATGGAGTGTAATGACTAAACAGGAGCCAACGCCGGAGGTTATCAGGTTGTGTGCACCTTTCATAACTGCTATATCACCCATATGTACTTCAATATCTGACATTTCAGTTGTTCTCAGTACTCTCTGGAACTTCAAGGAAGAAGGTCTTTAATGCCTCCCCCCCCGACCGAACCGAGCATCGCCTTGAGTTGTTCAACCTCAAAGAGGAGAAGGAAATATCCTTTAAGCGTTTCCGGCTTAAAGATAAATTCAATTTCAATTACTAATGCGTTTTCCGTTTTTTGGGCAAAATCGGTAATGATTTGGCTCACTATCGCACCAAACATATCAAAGCTGAAGTTTGGTATATGCTCGACTATTTTAATCTGCAGCACATTTGAGAGAATTGTGAGGTAGCTGCCGGAGATAATGTTTCCTACCTCTTTTAAGGCGGATTTATCCAACTCAACCAATTTACGAGTCGTCCCAGGCTCTCTTTTGACCAATAAATCGCTCAAAGTAAAAGCGGTTTCTTTGGGAAATATCAGCAGAGCCGCTCCTTTAATATCTCCGGTAACGGGCAAATAAATCCCTGCAACCACCTCCTCTTGGCCGATAAGCGGGCTGAGCTCCTCGACTCTTTTGACGTCCGCCTTGGAGATCCCAACGTCCACTGGCTTATCGATTAGCTTTGATAAAGCCCTGGAAGCGCTGGCCGCAGCTTCATCGTTTACCTGGTTTAACAGGTCTATTTCTTGTAATTCGTTTCCCATGATAAAATCCCCTTTAATTATTGGTATTTGGGCGTTGGTTGCGGATTACCATCTGTCAAATACTGTTTACTATTGACAATCTGTCTTTTTGTGAGCATTAAATTAGCTACATCCAGAATTAACACAACTTCGCCGGAACCGATGATGGTGGAACCGGAAAAGTATTTATTCTCTCTTATTAGCTTATTCAACGGCTTAACGACTATTTCCTGTGTTGTTGTGAAAGAATCGACCGCCAAACCGAGCTGCTCTGCACCTTTTTTGACGATTGCTATTGGCTGTCTTTGGAGTCCTAAAGCTGGCACGTTAAATAGCGTATCCAATCTGGTTATAGGGATGTCTTGTTCATTCAAAACAATAGCTTCGTAATTCAACATCCCCTTTATATGTTCTCTATCTACAGTAACCAGTCTCTCTATGCTCGCCAAAGGGATTGCATAAGTTCTGCTGCCTGCCTCGATGAAAAGTGCTTTTATGATAGCAAGGGTCAATGGTATCTCTATTATAAATGTCGTGCCCTTTTTGGGCTCTGATTCCACCTTTACAGAGCCTCCGAGAGACTCAATCTTTTTTTTGACAATATTCAAGCCAAAACCTCTTCCTGAAACCGCTGTAACTGTCTTGGTGGTGCTCACACCGAAAAAGATTGATTGCATTAATTCTTCTGTTGTTGCCTGGGGAGAAAGAATCTGGTTTTTTACTGCTGTCCTTTTTATATCTTCAAGGTCCAGACCCAGGCCATCATCGGAAACCTCAATAATCGCAAAACTTTTAGTTCGTTTAGCAATCACTCTTATTGTCCCTTGAGCAGGTTTGCCGGCTTTTTTTCTTACTTCCGGCGTCTCGATGCCATGGTCAACGGCATTTCTTAAGAGATGAACCAAGGATTCGCCTATCTCGTCTATTACGGCCCTGTCCAGTTCTATGTCGCTTCCCTGCATTTCGAGGCTTATTTCTTTTTTTTGCTGTTTTGCCAAATCCCTGACCATTCGTGGGAATCTGCTAAATACAAAACCTATAGGAATCAGCCTTGATTGCATTACGTTGTACTGCAGGTCGGAAACTAATCTGCCCAAGGTATCTACTGCCGCTGAGAGCTCCGGATTCTGAAGCTGTTCCTTTACGCTATCGAGTCTCATTCTGTTAATCAGCAATTCTTCCGCTAAATTCATAAGCAAGTCCAGCCGCTCAACCTTCACCTCGATGCTCTCAACCTTTGCGGCCGCAGATGTGGCAGATTTATCTACATAATCGGTTGTAGCTTCCTTTTGTGTAATCAGCGTTTGGAGTTTATGTACTAATGCATCTGTATCAAGCTCTTCGGCATCGGCGGTAATCTCCTTTAAGCTCAATTCCAAGGTGTCAAAACATTCAAATAGCACATCGATGCATTTATCTGTTGTTATCTTTTTAGTTTTTATCGCGTCCAGCACATCTTCGATTGCGTGGCACAGTTTAGTCATATTATTGTAATCCATCGTAGCTGCCATGCTTTTTAAGGTGTGGGCTTCACGGAAGATTTCACTTAAGAATTCGGTCTTGGTTGGTTTCTTCTCGAGCTTAAGCAGGGACTTTTCCATCGAAGAGATGTGCTCTTTCGCCTCGCTTAAGAAGGTATCTTTGTATTTGCTTAAGTCTTCAGACATTTATGCTCTCTTGCAAAACGCATTCCATCATCGCTTCGGCGATTTCACTGGCGGGTAACACCTTATCAGCGCATCCTGCATCAATCACCGCTTTGGGCATGCCGAATATCAACGAAGAACCATCCTGAACGATTGTTCTGCCGCCGGCTTCTTTAATAGCTTTCATCCCTTCCCGTCCATCGCAGCCCATTCCGGTCAGGATAATACCAACAGCATTTCCATCGAAGATTTTGGCCGCCGACTCCATAGCCAAATCAATCGAAGGAGTAAGAGTATCAGATTTTGCTTCATTGATATGTGGAGTGACCTCTCGATTGGGTAATGGGTAAAGTGTCATATGAGAGCCACCCGGAGCAAGATATATCTTACCCGCTTTTATAATCTCGTTATCCTCCGCGACTTTCACTGCTAATTCACAATCGCGATTTAAACATTCAGCCAGACTTTCTGTAAAAAACATATTCGGCACATGTTGAGCCACAATAATCGGTGCGGGAAAATCCGTAGGTAGAGACGGTAAAATAGATTCCAGGGCCCGTAAGCCTCCGGTAGAGGCCCCGATAACAATAATCTTATCTATGATAACTAATTTTTGCTTACGCTTTTGAGGTTTTGTGGCGGTAAGTAAGTTAATTTGTTTAAGTTCAACTTGCGAAGCTGCTTTTACCTCTTCCAAAAGCTGGTGTTTTACGTTTTCAATATTCAGCGACAATTCACCGGAAGGCTTAAGGACAAAACCGACAGCTCCTGTCTCGAGGCACTCTATTGTAACATCAGCATCTTGCCTGCTGTGGGCTGAAAGGATGACCACAGGTACGGGGCATTCGCTCATAATATGCTTTAAGGTTGTTAAGCCATCCCAGCCGGGCATTACCAAATCCAGCGTGACACAATTAGGTTTGGCTTTAAGTATTTTATCTACGGCTTCTTGTCCATTTTGGGCAGTATCGATTACCTCAATCTCAGAATCGGAATTGAGCATATCCGAAACAAGCGTTCTCATAAAAAGAGAATCATCAACTACAAGAACCCTTATAGGCATAATCCAGCTCGGAGTTTGGGGTTTATAGTCCGGAGTCTACGAACTAATGACTATGAACGACACTAAGATATTTTTCCACTGTTTCATTGACCCGTTCTTCATTGAAGGGTTTGACGATATAGTCCTTGGCGCCGAGCTTCTTGCATTCTTCTATTATCGCTTCCTGCCCGACAGCGGTAATCATGACTACTTGGGCTTGAGGATAGCTTTTCATAATCTCTTCAAGAACTCTGACGCCTTCTTCTTCACCTTGTGGCATGATTATGTCCAGCAGGACTAAATCCGGTTTTTCTTTTTGGAATTGCTTTAAAGCTTCAACCCCTGAGTCAGCTTCTACTATTTCATACTCTTTAATTAGATTATTCCTAAGTGTCATTCGCATAAAGAGTGAGTCGTCTACTATTAATATCTTTTTAGCCATCTATATCTCTCATTGTTTAACGTTTAGCGTACAGTAATTTTTTTATTTGTCCTCTACTTGGACAGGCTGTGGTTCTGTGGCTTTGCGGTCTGCATCTTCGTCTTCGGCGTTTGCCGAGACTTCCACCGAAACTTCGGCGGTGCGTTTTTCCTCCTTCTTTATCTCTTGTTTTTCTTTGGCTGCACGATGCTTTTGGGCCAGTTCAGCCAATTTGGCAAGTTCTTCCTCGGAAAGGACCTTAGTTAAATCAAGCAGGATTATCAGGCGATTTTCAATAGTTATCATGCCGCTGATATATGTTCTATCTATTCTGGTTACCAGTTCCGGGGTAGGTTTGATATCAGTTTCGGGTATTCTTAACACTTCTGTAACTTCGTCAACCAGAAGGCCGAAGATGTTCTTTTCCTGCTCGGTTATCACTATGTTTTTACTCTCAACATCTTCATCTTGGGGCAAAAAGAAGCGCGCTTTAAGGTCTATTATCACGGGGATTTCGCCTCTTACATTACTTACGCCTTTAATAAAATCGGGAGAATCCGGTATTGGTGTAATGGTTCTTGTCCTTATAATCTCTCTGACCTGATTTATATTTGCACCATATTCCTCATCTCCCAAGTTAAACACAATTAACTGAAGAGCCTCTGCCTCTTTTTCGGGTGTCGCTTTCTTTTGATGCGGCAGCATTCGGCTGCCTTTTGAGATTATGTCTTTTTCAGCCATTTTCATCTCCTAATTTTTAACAGGTAACGGTCAGCATACATCGTTTGGTTTTTACCATCCGCTATACGCTAAACCATCTTATTTCTCCTCTCTCTCTACAACTTCCTCAGCAGTTGTCTTAAACCTTGTCAGTGAGGTTCTCAGCTCCTCTGATAGAGTGGCTAAGTTTTGGGCCGAAGCTGTCATTTGCTGCATAGACCCTGTCTGCTGCTGAATAGATGTGGACATCTGTCCGGCTCCTACTGCGGCCTGTTCGCTCGTTGTGGCTATTTCCTCTATAGTTTTTGCCACCTGCTGGGCACCTGCGGTCTGTTCAGTTGTCGCGGCTGAGATTTCCTGGGCCTTGGCTGTAATTTCCTGGGCACCAGCGCCGATCTGGTCTAATACACCGAGCGCTTGATTGACAATGTCAATACTCTCACTAACTTGCTCCGTTCCAGTGGTCATACCGCCAACAACCTCAGTAGTTGCTTCTCCTATGGTACTAACCATCTCCTCAATCTGTGTCGCTGCTTGTTTGGTTCCTTCAGCCAATTTCCTGATCTCATCAGCAACAACGGCAAAGCCTCGTCCTGCTTCTCCGGCGTGGGCTGCTTCAATTGCGGCATTTAGAGCGAGTAGATTTGTCTGGTCGGCAATATCTTTGGCAGTACCTACTGTTACCGCTATTTCTTTGGCACGCTTGTCTAATTCTTTAACTGTGTCGGTGTTAGTCTTCACCATTTCATCTATGCGTCTTAATCCATCCGCTGCCTGCTTACCGGATTCAGTGCCCTTTTGAGCAAGTTTCGCTGCTTCCTGAGTGATTTCAGCCGCCGATTTTGCGTTGGATGCACCCTGTTGGATGGAGTTGGATAAGTCTGCTACAGCCTTGGTGCTTGACTCTAATTTTTTGGTTTGGTCTTTTGCTCCTTCGGCTATCTGTGTGGTTGTCTTTGCTGACTGCATTAAGGCGGTATTTACCTGACTCGATGAGGCAGCTATTTCTTGAGATGCAGTGGATACCTTCGTGGAGCTATCCATTGTCAGTCGAATAGCTGCTCCAAGGTCATCAAAGGCTTTGTTAAGAGCATCTGTCAAAGTTTTAATATCCCCTTTTGCTTCAAGGGTATATTTTTGCGTAAGGTCACCTTGAGATAAGGCAAGGGCAAGTCTTATCACCTCCTGAACAGGTTTGGCTATTGAATCAATTAAACTGTTCAAAGTGTCCACAATCTCTTTCCAACTGCCGGAAACTCCTTCAACCTTTGCCCGTTCGCTCAACTGTCCTTCCAAACCTGCTACCCGGGCAACCCTTGCGACCTCACTGGCTAACTCGTTCAAACTATCCACCATATTATTTAGAGTCTCTTTTAACTCCGCTATCTCACCTGCTGCTTCAACTGTAATCTTCTGACTTAAGTCTCCATTGGCGATTGCAGTACCAACTTGGGCAATATTTCTAACCTGGTTGGTGAGATTATTGGCCATGTTATTAACATTGTCGGTTAGGTCTTTCCAGATGCCGGCAACCCCGGGAACTTCCGCCTGGCCTCCGAGCTTGCCTTCACTTCCTACTTCTCTGGCCACTCGTGTAACTTCGCCGGCAAAGGCGTTGAGATTATCAACCATCTTGTTTATGGTGTCTTTTAATTGTGCTATCTCGCCTGCTGCTTCAACTGTGATCTTTTGAGATAAGTCTCCATCGGCTACTGCAGTGGTAACTACGGCGATGTTTCTTACCTGGTCTGATAAATTCTTTGCCAGCATATTTACGTTGTCGGTTAAGTCTTTCCATGTGCCAGCTACTCCAGGCACCGCTGCTTGACCGCCAAGTTTACCTTCAGTGCCCACTTCTCTGGCCACTCGTGTAACTTCGCCGGCAAAGGCGTTGAGATTATCAACCATCTTGTTAAGTGTTTCTTTTAGCTCTGCTATTTCTCCACTTGCCTCAACTGTAATCTTCTGGCTTAGGTCTCCATTAGCAATTGCAGTGCCAACTTGAGCGATGTTTCTTACCTGGTCTGATAAATTCTTTGCCAGCATATTTACGTTGTCGGTTAAGTCTTTCCATGTGCCAGCTACTCCAGGCACCGCTGCTTGGCCTCCAAGTTTTCCTTCTGTGCCCACCTCTCCGGCAACGCGGGTAACTTCACCTGCAAAGATATTTAAACTATCGACCATATTGT
>JBGVTO010000383.1:0-23906 GCA_041862635.1 Phycisphaerae bacterium
TGGATGCGGGACCTGATACCACAAAACATTTTGGGGGCATTCTTCTCGAAAAGAATGAGAATCGCCACAGGTGTGGGAATTGCGCTCAGCGTATGCGCAGCGGTCTATTTAGACCTTTGGAAAAAGCTGTTTGCCGAATATGAGATGTATGGCTATTCAATTCTGTTTTTGGCCGGTTTTGCGGCCGGCGCCCTTGGGCTATATTATTTATATAAAACACCTGAGAAACGCATGCCCGTCGTTGTGGAGAAATCCAGTATTTTGAAGCTGCTTTCCAGGCCTTTTAAAGATGAGAATTTTCGAAAGCTTATTGTTTTTATGTGCTCCTGGAATTTTGCGGTAAATCTGGCTGCGCCTTTCTTTATGGTTTATATGCTCAAAAGATTAGGGCTGAGCATGTCATTTATCATCGGGCTTTCCATTCTCAGCCAGGTGCTGAACTTCACTTTTCTTAGAATCTGGGGAAAATTTACAGACAGTTTCAGCAACAAGTCGGTGCTTGCCATCTGCGGGCCTTTATTTATACTTTCGATTCTCGCCTGGACCTTTACCACAATGCCTGAAAAGTACTTTCTAACCATTCCGTTGTTGATAATTATACACGTTGTAATAGGGCTTTCCTCTGCGGGTGTTTCTCTGGCCTCGGGCAATATCAGCATGAAACTGGCGCCGGAGGGACAGGCAACGTCCTATCTTGCAGCTAATACAATTGTTAACTCGATTGCAGCCGGAATTGCACCGATTTTAGGCGGTAGGTTCGCGGACTTCTTTGCAAACCGACAATTAGACTGGGTACTTAATTATAAAGGCCCAACGGGAGAATTCAGCCTGCCCACACTTAATCTCCAGCAGTGGGACTTTTTCTTTGCTATTGCCTTTATAATTGGATTATACTCAATTCATCGTTTATCTATGATAAAAGAAGTCGGAGAAGTTGAAGGAAAAGTTGTCTTTGGAGAGCTTCTTACAGAGGTTAGAAGCCAGGTACGAACACTTTCTTCCGTCGAGGGCCTGCGGCAGATGGTTAGCTTTCCGTTTACGATACTAAGGACTTTTGGGGTAAAGAAAAATGGCAGTGAAAAAAAGAACAACCAAGAAACGCTCGAGTAAGGCCGGTCTGCCGCCGGGTACGCTGGTTCATGTCGGCGAAAAAAAAGTAGAGTCTGTGAGAATTACCTTCATCGACTATGACGAGCAGAATTTTCAGGAAAAACAGGTTACAAAAATCGAGGAATGCCTAAAACTCAAGGACACGCCTACCGTCAGTTGGATAAACATCGACGGCATCCACGATATAGAATTAATAGAAAAGCTCGGTAAAGGCTTCGAGCTGCATCCGCTTTTACTTGAAGATATCCTGAGCACGGGCCAACGGCCTAAGTTCGAGGATTATGAAAAATACATTTTTATCGTACTCAAGATGCTTAGCTTTAGTGGTGAGAACCAGTCGGTCGAAGTCGAGCAGGTCAGCCTGATATTGGGGCCGAATTATGTCATTTCCTTTCAGGAACGCGTCGGAGATGTTTTCGACCAGATAAGAGAAAGAATCAGAAACTCAAAAGGACGCATCCGAAAAATGGGACCTGACTACCTGGCCTATTCTTTGATAGACGCAGTAGTCGATAACTACTTCGTCATTCTCGAAAAATTGGGGGAGAAAATTGAGTCTATGGAAGAAGAGGTGGTTGGTGACCCGACGGAAAAGACCGTCCAGCAGATTCATACGCTTAAAAGGGAAATGATATCGCTGCGAAAATCGATTTGGCCATTGAGAGAGCTAATAGCAGGATTACAAAAGAGTGAATCTTCACTTATCAAGGAAACCACAGACATATATCTACGAGATGTCTATGACCATACTATACAAATTATAGACACTATAGAAAGTTTCCGCGATATGGTTTCGGGAATGCTTGACATATATCTATCCAGTCTCAGTAACAAAATGAATGCCGTTATGAAGGTGCTGACGATTATTGCCACCTTATTTATTCCGCTTACATTCGTGGCGGGGATTTACGGAATGAATTTCGAATATATGCCGGAGCTTAAAGTGCGTTGGGCCTACGGTGCCGTCTGGCTGGTTATGATTACGATTGCGGTTATTATGCTTTTTTACTTTAGAAGGAAGAAATGGCTTTAAATAAAACTATGGGGGCGTTTTTTGCTTTCTGTCGTTTGAGGAGAAAAATATATGTTAATCTTGTTTATTCTAACGTTAATTGTATCATTCATAGTGGTTAGAATCGGTGCGATTGCGTTTCAGTTGACGGGGCTTGAGTGGTCTTTGGCAAAATTCCAGGCGCTGTCGTGCTTTTCCGGAACCGGATTCACAACAAAAGAGGCAGAGCTGGTTACCAGCAACAAACAAAGGCGCAAGATCGCTTCAATTCTGATAATTTTAGGTAACGCCGGTCTCGTTATTATGATTGCCACTTTGGCCGGCTCCCTTGTTCCCCAGGAGACCATACTTTCCAAGTTGTCCGAATCATTTCTGCCGTTTAGTGTTCCAGCTTTTTTAGTAGTATGGGTAAACCTGGCCATTATTATAGTTGTTGTCTATGGCATCTATCGGATTTTCACACATGAAAATTTTGTCAGGAAAATGACAAATATTCTCAGAAAAAAAATCATCAAAAAAGAAATCTTTCAAAGAGTATCCTTCGAGGAGCTGCTGCTTGCGACCGGCGGATATGGTATTTCACGAATTTCTGTCAATGCAGGAAGCCCTGTGCTTAATAAGACCCTTGCAAAGTCACAGCTCAGAGAACAAGATATTATGGTGCTGGCGACCGTAAGGGGCAGCGAAACAATACCCAATCCGCCGGCAAATATGAAAATTCTGCTCAACGATGAGCTTATATGCTTTGGAAAATTAGAGAACATCAGAAACAGGGTCTCGATGAATCCGTAATTATATATAAACAAGAAACGAAAATTGTACACATATAGAATTTTGATTTAATAGCTTTGAGAATGAATCAATATGGGTGATTTGTTGGCCAGCTCGTGGGTATATACGTGGATTGTCATACCTTTGTTGATATTCGTGGCAAGAGTAATCGACGTGAGTATGGGGACGGTGCGCGTTATATTCGTATCGAGAGGATTAAAATATCTCGCGCCTGTAGTTGGTTTCTTTGAAATCCTAATCTGGCTTCTGGCTATCGGCCAGATAATGAAGAACCTCTCCAATCCTGCGTGTTATATTGCCTACGCTGGTGGCTTTGCTATAGGTAACTTTGTGGGCATTTACATAGCCGAAAAACTGTCCTTAGGAATAGTGTTGATAAGAGTGATTACCAAAAAAGATGCAGCGCCATTAGTGGAATTTCTTAAAGCTGAAAATTATGGAGTTACCAGCGTTGACGGGCATGGTACCAGTGGTCAGGTACAGGTAGTTTTCACGATTGTGCCGCGTCGGGAGGTACGTAGTGTGGTCGAGCTAATCAAGAAATTCAATCCCCATGCGTTTTACACTATCGGTGAAGTGGGCCTTGTGGAAAGGGGGATATTTCCGGTCAGAAAAAGCTGGTGGAATTTTAATCTGTTAGGACTATTCAGACCATTTCGAAAAGGCAAGTAGAGCTGCATTTTCTTCAAGCACAATGTTCGGCCCACAAAATAAAAGTACAAAGCATATTTAAGGGCGTTAACACCAATTTTAGTAATTGATTGCCGACCCGCCGCGACGCACCTGCCGAGCCGTGGCTCTGGCACAGCTGGTCATGGCGAGTTACCTGTGCTTGTCATTCCTGCGAAAGTTTGAAATCTACCACGTACATCACCTTGGGGGCTATCAGCTCCGATGTTTATTTCTCTCTTCCCGAAGCTTCACGAAGGTTCTTGAGAAATCCTGGACGAACTTTATGTCCCAGACCTTGTGCCTTATGGACATCCTCCCAGGCTTTGTCATATTCTCCCTCCCTGTAGTAGGCCATCCCCCGATTGTTGTAGGCCGCAGTATCTCCTGGGTCTATCTCAAGGGCCTTGCTGTAATCTGAGATGGCCTGGTCATACATGTATTTTTTATAATAGAGATTGCCACGATTTCTGTAGGCATTAGCATACACTGGATCTATCTCAACAGCCTTGCTATAATCCGAGATAGCCTCGTCATATTGGCCTTTGGCTTTATAGGCGACACCACGATTGTGGTAGGCAAAAGCCGACCTTGGATTTTTCTCAATAGCCTTTGTAAAGAATAAGATGGCCTGGTCATATTGGCCTTTAATGTCACAATAGATAGCCCCGAGATTGAGATAGGCGCTAGCATGTCCTGGATTTATCGCAAGAGCCTTATTGTAATCCGAGATGGCTTCGTCATACCGGCCTTTAGCTTTATAGGCAACACCACGATTGTAGTAGGCTTTGGCATACCTCGGCTTTATCTCAATGGCCTTTGTGAAGTCTAAGATGGCTCTGTCATATTCGCCCTTAACGTCACAATAGATAGCACCCCGACTAAGATAGGCCTTAGTATCCCCTGGACTTATCTCAAGGGCCTTGTCGTAATCTGAGATGGCCTGGTCATATAATCCTTTCTTAGCATAGGCCAGCCCACGATTGTAGTAGGCTTTTGCATGTTTTGGATTTATCTCAATGGTCTTGGTGAATTCTGAGATGGCCTGGTCATATTGGCCTTTAGCGTAATAGGCAATCCCACGATTGTAGTAAGAGATGCCCCGCACTAAATTGAACACAAGATAGACTGCCACTACCAAAACGATTGCTATTAGGGCTATAATCCATCTCTTTCTGAATTGCATGACATTGCTCCTTAATGAAAAAGAAAGTTGCATCAAGTGAGCTCCATTAGCTCTATATTATCAAACTTTTCTGTTTTCTTCATCACCCAAATAGTAAATCCGGTTTAAAAAGATATATATTTCCTTATCAAATAGGAATTGGGTTAATTTGTGAAAATTTATTGCAATTTTTGATAATGTCGGTTAGTATCCAGCACCTATTGAAGCAAGGCAGGCAGCAATAGCTCTGTTGGAGTAGTGATTCGTCAACTTCGAGCAATAGGTGTGGGATGGATGAGCCGAGCGAAAATAGCGATAAAGGCTGTGAAACGAACGTCAGCAAGGTCGTGGGCGATTTTGTCGCCGGCCTGAGCGATGAACATCGTATGCTGGTCATTCTCAAAGCACAATTGTACGATGGGACGTGGGAGCCGATGCTCGATGACCTGGAAAACCGCTTAGCGGGTAAGCCGTATATATTTAAGCTGATAAATCGAATAAAAGACGATATCGAGCGTATCGGCCAGATGCAGAAATTCGAAAAGGAAAATAATGTCGATTTGGCTGACTATGTCGAACTACCGTAATAAATTAGTTAATAGTTATGAGTTCGTAGTTCATAGACTACGAACAATGAACGATGAACTGCGAACTACTTGTGAGGGTTTATGAAATGGCAAGAATATTGAAAAGCAAATCAGACTCCAGACTCCAGAATCCAGACTCCAAACCCAGGTCTTGTGTCTTTTATCTTGTGTCTTGTGTCTTGTGTCTTTTGGTCTTTTGTGTTGTGCAGAGGAGCTTTGCAGGGTTCCCGCAAGGCGGGGTCCCAGCCCAAGGCGGCTCGCAATGGCTTGTTTCACCGAAACTGCTCGAACATGCCAAGTTGAAGATATTGTGGGAAAACAAGCTGCCGATTAAAAAGGACGAGAGCTTAGAGCAGCTGCTTATCTTCGGTAACCGGATCTTTGCAATCTCGGACCGGAATTATACGGTCTGTCTGAACAGGGAAAACGGAAATATGATATTCGGCAAAGTCGTTGCACCGGAAGGCCTGCCGGTTGTGGGATTGAAGCTTTATGGCGATGAGCTTATATCAATAACCGGCACTAAAGTGATTGAGATTGACCCGGATTCGGGGGCTCATCGAAAGGCCGTAGATGTGGGCTTTAGTATAGTTTGTCCTGCCGCCCGCAACAGTTCATATTTTTACCTGAGCGGAGTTGACAAACGTTTGCATGTATTGCGTGCCGAAGATAAGGTCCAGACTTTTGAGGTTTCTGCTGATAACGAGTCGATGATTACTTCTATTATCGCTGATGAGACTTCTGTCATCTTTGCCACAGCGGCGGGCAATGTGATAAGCATTATGCCGAACAGACCCATACGGCTGTGGCAATTTGATGCAGCCGGTGGTATAGCCGGGCCCATCATCAAAGATGGAATATCCCTGTTTTTTGCCAGTAAGGACACAAACGTTTACAGAGTTGATATCGTTGGCTTACCTTTGAGAAAACAGCTTGCCTGGAAGTATCAGACGGCTGGTGTACTTGAAAATGCCCCTCGTGTTACACGAGGAATCGTCTATCAGCATGTCCCCGGGAAAGGTGTAACGGCGATAGACAAAGGAGGCGGCACGCCGTTGTGGTCGGTGCCGGGAGGTGCTGATTTGTTAGCTGAGGCAAATGACAAGGCCTACGTAATTACAAAGAACAGAACGCTGGTGGTAATGGACAACCTCAGTGCAAAGAAACTGTATTCGGTCAATTTTGCACAGGTTTCAAGATACGCAGCCAATATAGCGGACTCGAAAATCTATATCGCCGATGAACAGGGCCGAATTGCCTGCTTACAACCGGTTGAATAGTCGTAGTTCCAAAAATATGGCATTGAAGTGCAGCGCCAAACTGGTGCAATATGGAATGCGAGGGACTAATAACAAACGAATATGAGGAAATTTTCCAACAGAAAGGAGTTCTAAATGGACGTAAAAATCAAGACGGCATTGATAAGTGTTTCTGACAAGAGCGGCGTGGTCGATTTTGCTAAGAAGCTCAGCAAAATGGGAGTTAAAATAATCAGCACCGGCGGAACAGCTAAAAAGCTCAGCAAAGCAGGCCTGGATGTTATTGGTATCGAGTCGGTTACGGGCTTTCCCGAAATGATGGACGGCAGAGTGAAAACGCTTCACCCGAAGATACACGGCGCACTGTTGGGACTTCGTGACAAAAGCGAACATACGGCAGCCATGAAAGAACATGATATCGAGCCGATTGATTTGGTTTGTGTAAATCTGTATCCTTTTGAACAGACGATTGCCAAGCCGGACTGCGCTCTGGCCGAGGCGATTGAAAATATTGATATTGGCGGGCCAAGCATGCTTCGCTCGGCTGCAAAGAATCATAAGTTCGTAACGGTCGTAACACAACCCGAGCAGTACGATAAAGTCATCGAAGAAATGGAGAAAAACAACGGCGCTGCGAGCGAGGGACTGCGAAGTGAATGTGCACGGGTCGCGTTCAGTCTGACAGCTTCGTATGATGCAGCGATAGCAAAGTATCTTAACGCCAGGGCAAATGTGGAGTATCCCCAGAAAGTTTCAATAGCGCTGAGCAAAACGGCGTCTCTGCGCTACGGCGAAAATCCTCATCAGAGCGCAGCATTCTATAAGCTGCCGCCGAGCGGTGAAACTTCGGTCAGCAGCGGTACCTTATTGGAAGGCGGTATAGACATTAGCTTTAATAATTTGTTGGATACTAATGCAGCGTTTGAATTAGTGAAGGAATTTTCCGAGCCTGCTGCGGTTGTTGTTAAGCATCTTAATCCGTGCGGTTGTGCGATCGACGAGGATATCTGCGTGGCATACCGTAAGGCTTATGAAGGCGATGTAGTCAGTGCGTTCGGCAGTATTATCGCCTTGAACAGGAAAGTGGACGTTGAATTAGCCCGAACGATTATGGAATCTTACAGCCGATTCGGCAAGGCATTAGGGGCCGGAGGCTTCTTCGCAGAGGTGATTATCGCACCGGAATTTGATAAGGATGCGGTCGAGATAATCAGGACGCTCAAGGCCTGGGGCGGCAGAGTCCGGCTGATGGAAACAGGGCCGATTGACAGAGCTAACATCAACCGCGGTGAGTTTGATGTTCGCTGCGTAATCGGCGGTCTGCTCTTACAGAAACGGGATTTGGTTGGCTGGGAGCCGGATGTTTTGACGTATCCGACAGAAGCCAAGCCTACTAAAAGTCAGCTTGAGGATTTGAAGGTCGCCTGGCTTGTCGCCAAGCATACCAAGAGCAATACAATCGTGCTGGTCAAAAACAAGAAGGTTTTGGGTGTAGGGGCCGGTCAAATGAATCGCGTTGAGTCCGGTCTGATTGCATTTAAGCACGCCGGTGACGAGTCGAACGGTTGTGCGATGGCCTCGGATGCGTTCTTCCCATTCCCGGATAATGTTGACAACGCCGCCAAGGCAGGCGTAACTGCAATAGTTCAGCCGGGCGGCTCGAAAAAAGACGATGAAGTCATCGCCGCCGCAGACAAGCACGGCATCGCGATGGTCTTTACCGGAAAACGACACTTCAAACATTAAGCAGATAATGGATTACGGCGGCCACACAGGGCCGCCCCTACTGTGAAAACGGGTTTTAATTTTGCTGATGTTTGGTTTTTGCCCGGGGCCCGCCGGAGAGTGGTAGCGGGCCTCCGGGCATACCGCCTTTACTTAAAATGTCATTCACCGCCGAGGATGGACACCATCGGCGACTGTAGAAAACGAATTTGTCGGCTGGTTCTATCGCGCCAAAGAATTGATTCCTGAAGGTTTTGTTTGGCGATGTCGGCCTTGAGCGAGAGCAGCTCATAATCGTCGGCTTTGGCGAGCAGTGATTCCGCCTCGACCAGCTGCTCCTCCAGGCTCCGAATGGATGCCTCGTCTTGAGTTGCCTGTATCGAACGGTCGGCTAATTCTTTATTGAGAGTCTCTATCAGGTTACCACCTACAGAGCTGCTGAGTTGTTCTTGGCGTCGTGCAATCTCTATTCTGGCTCTGGCGAGTTTCTCCTTTAGTTCGTCAAGCTGAAGAGAAGAAATCTTACCTGCTTGAACTTGTTTCTCTGCTTCAACGACAAACTTGTTGCTCATTTCGACTATGTTCTGGAGTTCCATGGTGATTGAGTCATTCTCAAGCTGTTGCTTTATCTTGGCCTGAATATCAGCTATTCGCTTGGTCGTAGCATCGATAATGACCTGGTTGGAGGCCTGATTCATCTTGGCAGCCTGAACGTCTTGACGCAGGCGGTAAATATCGGCGAGAATCCTGTCACGGTCAAGGACGCGGGAGCGTGAAATTTCCCTGAGAGTTTTCTGCTTTTCACGCAGGTCGTTTTCGGCACTGGTGACTTCCTGCTCTGCGAGCTGGAGCTGTTTATTGAATCTAAGCTTATAGTCTTCAAAAACTTTAACAAGAGTGCCCCGAAGGCTGTCAACAAGAGCAACCATAAACTCCTCGGCTGCCGGCTTTACATCGTTGGGAAGCTGCTCAACCGACAGACGGAAAAGAATCGTTTGTTCAGCAGAACTCAGCTGTTCAGAAGACAGAAGTTCTGTTCTCTGTCCTCTGCCTTCTGTCTTCTGTCTTCTATCCTCTGTCAGTATCCTGCCTGTCTCTGCGCGGCCGAGCCATGACGGGCGGGCAGAACCAGCCAACGCCTCGATTTTGAAGATATCAGAAACCTGATCCGGTGAGATATTAAGTACTTCACGAGCGACCTTGCCACCGATGCTGCTGCTGTGCAGCAGGTAGTCTATAGTTATATCATCAAGCGGCAACACAAGCGGGTCGAATGTTATCTTGACTAAACAGCTCGCAGTGTGCGTGTTTGAAATCTGAGCCGCTGCCGGATTGTTGGCTGATTGCGCCGGAACTGATATTAAAAGTAACAAAACTAACAAGACAACGATGCGTTTGGTGGCTTCCATTTCAACTCTCCTTTTGTTTACATTTTAAGTCTTCTGCAAAATCGAGGTTAGGGATACTTTGCATAACTCTTTTCCATTTTGTTAAATTTTCCGTTGCTCTTCGATTTCTGATAATCTCTGCCGGGCTACCTGGGCCCATCGATTTTTGGGGAAAAGCTCGATGACGCGGTTATAAGTCTCGACGGCGGAATCTGTCCGGTTTAGCTCGCGGTACAAACGGTCGGCCTGATAGACGAGGATAAAGGCGGTTTTGTCAACCTGTTTCTGGATTTCTTCGAGGGGGTCCGGGATGCTCGCAAGCTGGGCTTCGAGCTCATCAAGCGATTGTTGTTTTTGATCCTTTTCAAGCACGTCCTGTATTAAATTTAGTGCGGCATCAGTTCTTACATATAGCTGTTTGAGCTGGGCCTCGAGCAAGGCGATTTTCTGCTTCTCCTGTGTTGTTTCAGTGGTCCTGATTGCAAGACTCCAGATGCCGGCAGCGATTAGAACCAAGGCGGCCGCGGCCAGTGGTGCAGCTAAATTCACAAAGCGCCTGCGATGCGCACGGCGTCGGACAACGGCGGAGAGATTGACAGAAACGGGGATGGACAAGCCCGCCATACGGTCGGCTTCCTGAAGCAGGTTTTTCATTTTGTCTTCTGTCATAACTATTCCTTTGTTAGTTCAGCCAGTTCCTCTTTTAGATGCGCTCTGGCGCGGTTTAGCCTGACCTGCAAAGCGTTTTTCGATATTCCGAGGATTCGGCTGATTTGGTCAGTCGGAAGCTCCTGCAGATACCTTAGTACGACCGGCTCGCGATATTTAGCAGGCAAAGCCTGTATAGCACGACGAACACTCTCGAAGGTCTCACTGTCCATCGGCGTCTTATCCGTTTCGCCGGCCGATATCAAAAATGCTTTATCGGCAGCCTGTGAAATTCGCCGCCTGTGGAGTATTCGCCTATATCGGTAGCTGCGGCATTTATTGACCGTTATGGTAAAGAGCCAGGTTTTAAGGCTGCATTCGCAGCGGAATTTTTTCAGGCCGAGAAATGCTGCGAGGAAGATGTCTTGCGTAACATCTTCGACCTCGCCGGACCAACCGAGCAATCGATTGGCCAGTGCTGCAATATCGGACGAATATCGCTCGACAATCCTGTCAAATGCAGATTCGTCACCCCGATTGAACTGTTTGACGAGATGCTCGTCATCAATCGTATCGGCCATGACCTTCTATATTAGACCCCTGAGGCACAGAAAACTTACAAAAAATCGTGGAAAACCAGAAAAATACCCGCGATTATACAGATTATGGCAATTATATGGCCAGCCTTACAACCCGGCAGCCTTTCTGAGTTTTTTTGCCATATCGGTTTTTTCCCAGGTAAAGTTTGGCAAATTTCGTCCGAAGTGGCCCCCGTAAGAGGTCTCGGCAAAGATTGGACGAGCGAGTTTTAAGTGTCTAATCATTGCCTTTGGGGTCAAGGGGAAAAGTTTTCTTATGATTTGGCTTAACTTGTGCTCGCTGATTTTTCCCGTTCCTTTGGTATCTACAAGGACCGAGACCGGCTCAGCTACTCCGATAGCGTAGGACAACTGGACTTCGCAGGCATCGGCCAGACCGGCCGCAACTACGTTCTTGGCTATATATCTGGCCGTATAGCTTGCAGTCCTGTCAACTTTCGTGGGGTCCTTTCCACTAAAGGCACCTCCTCCGTGGCTGCCCCTTCCGCCGTAGGTATCGACGATGATTTTCCTGCCGGTAACACCACAATCAGCTTTTGGGCCGCCCTCCACGAATCTACCAGTCGGATTAATGTGGAATATTGTGTTTTTGTCTACGAGGCGTTTTGGCAGAACAGGCAGGATGACTTGTTCCATTATTTGTTTTCGCAACTGCCGGTCAGGAACAGAGGGGGCATGGTGAGTAGATACAACGACAGTATTGATGTGTACAGGTTTGTTATTTTGGTACTCAATGGTTACTTGGCTTTTGCCGTCGGGCCGCAGCCAGGGTAGTTTTTTACTCTGTCGCATTTTTTCCAGTCGAGTTGTTATTGCGCGCGCCAATTGAATCGGCATCGGCATAAGTGCGGGCGTCTCCTTGCAAGCATAGCCGAACATCATTCCCTGGTCGCCGGCTCCCTGCTCTTTGTGCATGCCTATACCTTCGGTTACACCTTGTGAGATATCGGGGCTCTGCTTTGTGACTGACACCAGAACGGCGCAATTATCGTAATGAAAACCAAGTTCAGGCTTGTCGTATCCTATTTCCTTTATCGTTCGCCGTACTATTGTTGGAATGTCAACAACTGCCTTTGTTGTAATCTCACCGGCCACAACGACCATGTCGGCCTTTACAAGCGTTTCACAGGCCACCCTGCTCTTCGGATCCTGCGTGAGCATCGCATCAAGAATTGCATCGGATATGTGGTCAGCCACTTTGTCAGGATGTCCCATCGTCACGGACTCACTTGTGAAAAGGTATCCGTCGGTGCCAAAATAAGGATTGCTGTGGGTCGATTTTTTTACCATTTCTAATTTGTCCTTTCAATATTTCATAATTCGCAGCTCGTAGTTCACAGACTATGAACCATCGTTAATCGTCCAATCATATTTCATAAATTTAACAGAATATTTTCCTACTTCAAGGAAAGATACCTTATCGTCAGAAACGTAATTTGTAATAAAATTCAAGACGGCCCGAGTCGCCGGCTCCTGGTCTTTGAACTTTTTATCTATGGCGAACTTACTAATGAACTCTCTGCCATACGAGGATGATTGAAATAAGGAAGATAAATAAACTCTACCTTTTTCTTTGTCTGTCCCGAATGCCAGCGGACTCGATAGAAATCGCCTGACCTGGTCGTCCAACTGCTCGTTGAGCTTGTGCCCATAATACGGCTCGTTTCGCAGCAGCGGACTCGACAGACTGGCCCTGGATATGGCAAAAAATACCCTGGGGTCGTCAAATTCTTTTCGGAAAAACCGCCTGTCAATCTCCGCAAGGGTGAATTCCTCATCCATCACAAGAAATTTGTAATTCCTCCATATCCCCTTGATGTGCAGGATGCTATTAGGGCCCCAGCCTGGGTAAAGGCGCAGGATTCGCGAAGATTCGATGGGATAATTGTCAGTAATTATCTTCAGCATCTGGATGTTGTATGCGTTGAGCCAGAAGGCGATTTTGTCCTCTTTGGGCCAGGTTCTATATTCATTTGGATCAAGATTATCAAATTCCTGAAGGAGGGCCTTTAGATCGAGCCTTTTTCGTCTGAGCGTTTTATAGTCAACCATTCCGTCATCATCGACGAAGCTCTTCAGGACCTCGGCACATTTGTCATGAAAAGATACAACCGGTTCAAGCTTTGCTTCATTAGGCTCGACCTGAGCAGGCTCGACGTTGTTAAGTTCAACACCGGCCGGTTCGACCTCATTGGGTTCCGGCTCAGCAGACACAATCTCATCAGGCCCAACTCCCGGCTGCTCAGGCTCGACGCCGGCCGGCTCGACATCATTGGGTTCAGGCTCTAAAGATTCGACCCTTCGGCTACGCTCAGGGCAGGCCTTCTCAGGAGTGATTTCCTCAGGTTCGATATATACAGGTTCAACATTATCCGGCTCGATCTGATTGGGCTCGCTCGGAGCAGGTGTAACCTCAACAAGCTCAAATCCAACAGGCTCGGTATCATTAGGTTCGGGCTTAGCAGGTTCGGGCTTGAGGATTTCAGCTTTCGAGGGCTCAACAGGTTCAGACTCTACCAGGGGGCAACCGGCAATAAAGACCAGTACCATCAGCGAAGCTATAAGAACAACAAGGCGTTTAGCCATTTTCACCTTCCGACAAACAATTGCGAAATCATTCAGCTGCAAAAACCACCCGATTTTGCTTTGTATTAGCATAAAGCATCAGACAATAAATGTCCAGCACCAATCCCGACTCCAAACCGGCAAATCTTAGCACAGCCTGGACACAACGGGATTGGTGCTGGATTGTTGTTTTTACGGTATTTTTGCAGAGAATTCTTAACCCGGACTTCCCGAATTGGATTGCTTTGATTAGTACCAAATGCATAATTCTTACTGTCAAAGTGTTGCATTAACACGTCCGAGAGTGTTATAATTAGGGAAGACAAGCATAACAGTGAAACTCATTATCTCTGGTGAAAATTCTCGGCTGGAAAGAACCTTCTTTAAGAGAAGGGCAAGTGCCATGCGCAAACGAAAAGGCTTTACCCCGTTAGAAATAAAGATTCCCAATCAGGAAAGCAGAGGATTGCCCGAAAGACACGGGGAGGGACCCCGCTTCGCGGGAAGCCAAACAGACGTCCGGAAACGACACCGGAGTTTTCTAACGGGGTTTACTTTAATAGAGCTTTTGGTTGTGATTGCCATCATTGCCCTATTGATGGCGATATTGATGCCAACACTGGCCCGGGTCAAGAAACAGGCAAGGGCAACCGCCTGTCAGATGAACCTGCACCACTGGGCTGTTATCTGGTCGATGTACACCGGCGATTATGATGGTTCCTTCCCTGATGGGACACGGTCTGAAGCCGGTAGGCAGGCAGGGCACTGGCTGTTTGCAGCAGAGCCATACTACAAGGATGAAGAAATACGATGGTGCCCAATGGCCAGAAAACCTTGGGGACAGGGACAGAATCCTTTTATGGCCTGGGAAGCAACTAACGTGGGAGGTGGAGATGGATTTTACACCAGCTATGGGATAAATAACTGGCTTTACAACCCGGCGGGAGAAAGTTTGTGGGGTTATGAGGCCGAGAACCACTTCAAGACCATCAACGTCAAAGGCTCGGACAGAATACCGCTCTTTTTGGATTGCTTCTACCTTGGTGGGCACCCGCTGCCCACCAATACGCCTCCGGAGTATAACGGTCAGACAGAGAACGCAGGTGGTATGTGTATGAGGCGTTTCTGCATTGACCGGCACAACGGGCCGACAAATATGGTCTTTTTAAATTTCGCTGTCAGAAAGGTCGGACTCAAGGAATTGTGGACATTGAAATGGCATCGTCGGTTCGACACAACAGGAATCTGGACCAAAGCCGGCGGCGCAGCAGCCACAGACTGGCCCCAATGGATGAGAAAGTTTAAGGACTACTAAAAAACAATCGCACAGGAAAAGCATTTTACAGAAAAACGAGCCAGACAAAACTTCTTAGCCTTTTAAGACGGCTAAAGGGACCATTCGGGCGACGGCTTTGGCCCATCCGCATTCGACAACAATTCGCACGACCTCTTCGATGTCTTTGTAGGCGTCCGGTGCTTCCTCTTTTATTTTGCGCTTATCGCCGGTAATAAGTTTTATACCCTCCATACTCCGTTTGAACTGCTCATCGCTAATCAAAGCCGGCGTAATAATCCTGCCTTTACGGGCCTTTCCACGAGCAGCGGTGCGGCTCATCACTCTGCCTGCACCGTGGTTGACCGAACTCAAAGACTCCTCGGAATCACCCGTTCCGACAAGCAGAAAACTTGCGGTGCCCATTGAGCCGGGGGTTATTATAGGCTGGCCGGTTTGGGCGAAAATACTTGAGGCCATCTGCTTCGGACCGAAGGCCCGGGTCGCACCTTTGCGGTGCACCCAAAGCCGGGCGCCGCTATGGGTTTCGAGCTTTGCCATATTGTGAGCGACATCGTAAACGAGCGACAGCGGCGTTGGGCCAAACATCCTGTTAAAACAGCGCCTTACAAGCAGAGCCATAATGTGTCGATTGGTAAATGCGAAGTTTGCGGCGGCGGCCATTGCAGCGATATAGTTTTTGCCGGCACCGCTCTCGGTCGGCAGGTATGAGAGCATTTTCTTGCGGTCGGCATTCTCCGGTCTGCGGGCGGCGACATTCATATATTCATCGGCGATTTCATAGCCGAACCGACGCGAGCCGGAATGTATCATTACAACGAGCTGGTTCTTGAAAAGCCCGAAGCCTTTTGCTAAATCCGGCTCAAAAACTTCCTGGACGTACTGGATTTCAATAAAGTGGTTTCCGCCTCCGAGTGTGCCGAGCTGATTAATGCCTTTTTGGATCGCGTTTTTTGGCACCGCGCCCGGGTCAGACGGAAGGCGACCGTTTTCCTCGATTCTTTCGAGGTCATTTGCGAACTGGTCCGGGTCAAAAGCCTCCCAGGCCCGGTGACCGCTTCTTTGCACAAGGGCCGGCACGGCGGCAACACCTTTATTGATAACGTCTTCGAGCCCGGTTTTGTTTAACTGCAAATTTTCCCTGCCCTCGCCGAGCGGAATTTCGCGGGCTATATCGACCGCGATTTTATCGGTATCAATGTCGCCTTTTGAAAAGGGTGTACGCAGCAGCCGCATTCCACAATTTATGTCATACCCGACGGCAGGAGGCATAATTGCACTGTCCAGTCCCAATACGGCCCCGATAGGTACGCCGAAGCCAACGTGGATATCAGCAGTGGCCAGAACCTTTTTAGCCGGCGGAAGTGACGCTGCATCACAAAGCTGACGGACTGCATCAGGTTCGAGCTTGACGGCCTTAGAGGCGAAAATGGTTGCATCCGTAACCATCTGCCCGCGGCGCTCCATACGCAGGCGAAAAGGGTCTATACGAACAAGTTGTGACGATGACTCGACCATTCTCGCACCTCGTCTATTATCGGGCGAAAAACAAACTGTCGCCCTGTTATATCCGGATTAATTAGTTAAGGAAAAATCAAATATAGCATCGGCATTTTTTTCTATAAGAGAGCCCTTCAAATACCGGCTTCAATCGCCGTTAACATACTGATTTTTACGATATTACTCCAATTTTACCATCTTTTATAGAAAAAGTTAATAAGTAAAAAGGCACCCTGCCAAAGGCAATATTTTTCGGCTTTTACTTCGGGGACAAATTCACTTGACAAAGCCTGGCTTAAAAGTTAAACTGGGGGTGTTGGATGTTGGTACAGGCTGTGGATTGTCTAATCCAAAACAAGCAATTTTTAGGGTGTTTGCAAAATGAAGATAAAATTGCTGATTTTCGCTGTTCTGGTGGCGTTTTTTGTTTTGCTGATGAATTCGGGCACTGTAGCCGTCTCTACCAGAGAGGTTGACAATGTGCTCAAAAAGTCGGTGCTCGATAGTAGCGATTTAAAAATTATCGACGATTTTCTTGCTCAGGCAATACAAGAATTGGTCCAAACGAGGGATTTAACAGACATAGCAAAGATTCGTACAGTCATCCTCAGCAGGCAGAGCACCCAGGGCCAATACGCCCAACAGTTTTCTGAGTCGGCACGCAGACATATTGCCGCAGGCTTTCGAGATGCTCAACAATTGCCACGCCCGGAGCGCATAACCGTAGTAACGATTAACCTTTTGATTCTGATGGATGGTCTCCAGGACCTGGGGTTGACAGACCTGGCTATCGCGATGCTAAACAATGAGAATATGGTTATTCGTTACTGGGCCGTCCATTGCCTTACCAATACCGACATCATAACACAGTTAAACGCCGCGACAAACTCAAAGCAGGCATCGGCTATTGCAGCACAGCTTAAAGGGATTGTCGATAACAGCACGCCTGAGATAGTAGCCTTGATAGCTCAATTTGCGGCCGGCCTGGACATCCCGGAAAATGAAAAGCTGCTAATCCAAATAGCTGATTTGCGAATTAGACAATACGCCGACTGGACTGTTAAGTATGAACTTTATGACAGTGCACTCTTGAAATATCTCAGCAGCAAAATACCCGTGCCCTCCGAGACTCCGGCTGGATTGCTGCCGACAACAATCGATACGAAGCCCGAGATTGCCCGGCGCTTTGCGCAGCTGTATTCTTACGCGATACAAAGGTACATAAAGGGCGCTGCCCTTTTGAACGATACCCAGAAAAGCCATTTGGCCTCAGTACTGGTCGAGACCGAAGACAAGTGTCTCGGCCGGCTTCTGGGCAGTCCGCAACTGACTATAAGAAGGGCCCTCGAGCGGCAAAATGCACAGGGCATTATGGACGAGCACGACAGATTACTCGGCACAGCAACAACGACAGGCCAATTACCTGCGACCCTGAAATTCGACTACGGCTCAACCGGCAGCAGCACACGCACCGCACCACTCCCTTTACCCAACCAACCCGCAAAACAACCAAAATAATTATCGATAATTGGAAAATGTAGGGTGGGGCTTGCCCCACCGTTTAATTAAATCTTCTCGATAGAAACTTCCGCCCCATCCGGAACATCCCATAAACCTGAGAGGTCTGCTTTTATTCTCCCGACGATATTCACCGCCGATGCCGCCCTGATTTCATTGCCGCTCGATGCAGGTGTCGGCCCGAAGAATATGCAAAAAGCCTTTCCCGGCGGCCAATATCCCAATTCCCCTTCCTCCAATACTTCTCTGCTGTCCTCTTCAAGCTCGCAGCTCACCGGTATATTGAAATATATCTCCCCGCCCCACCGCTGCCCCTTTGCCCGTATTGGCAGAGCATTGTATATCGCCCTGCCCGTCACACTATCATTCAACTCCCCCTCAAAAACGTTGCTTTCCGCCTTAATTACTATCTTCTGTGCCATCTTCTACTCCAAATATCGAAGATCCGCCGTCTTTTGGCGGAGTCAATTATCTATCCCCTCAATCCACCCCTCTACCTTCTCTACCTCATGTGGCATACCTATTCTTTTATACAACTCCAACGCCTTCTCCCAGTACTCCTTGGCCTTGGCAACATCCCCCCGCTGTTTATAAACAGACGCTAAATTGTGATATTGAATTGCTTGTCCTTCAAGTCGTCCAATTTTATTATTGATATCCAGAGCCTTTTTATACATCTCCTCGGCCTTATCCAACTCACCTCGCTTCTCATAAATCAAACCTAAATTGCCGTAATCTGCTGCCATTCCCTCAAGCCGGCCAAGCTTTTTTTCAATCTCTAATGACTTTAGATGCATCTCCTCGGCCTTATCCAACTCACCACGCGTGCAATAAATATTCCCCAAATTTCCGTATACACTTGCCATCCCCTCAAGACAAACAAGTTTTTCTGCAATCTCCAGCGATCTTTTATGCATCTCCTCGGCCTTATATAATTCACCTCGAATCTCATAAATCAGCCCTAAATTGCCGTAACCATTTGCCATCATCTCCTGCAACCCAAGCTTTTCTGCAAGCTCCAATGACTTTAGATGCATATCCTCGGCCTTATCCAGTTCACCCTGCCTCCTATAAATCAGCCCTAAATTACAGTAATCACCTGCCATCCCCTCAAGCCAACCAATTTTTTCTGCAATCTCCAGAGATCTTTTATGCATCTCTCCAGCCTTATCCAACTCACCTCTCTCCCTACATATCAGCCCTAAATTGCCTAACACCGCCGCCTCTCCTTCCGATTCTTTCTCAACCATACCCAATGCCCGCTCAGACAAACTTATAAATGTATCAATTAAACCAAGATTCATAAGTGCTTTACCGCATTCATTCGCAAACGCATACACAAACGTCTCTTTACCTTCAGCCGCTAAAACATGCTCAGCTAATCTCGTAGCGGCCAGCGCATCAGGCTTAATCTGCTCCTCTTCGGCCCTCGCCAGCTTCCCACGATAAACCTTAACAGCCCCCGAATGATAATCCTTTCTCTCAGCTTCACCAATTTGCTCAACTACATAATCTGCCAATATCGCATGATATATCCGCTTCCCTTCACCTTCATCACGCAACAGCCCCGCAAGATATTTATCTGCTAATAATTTTCTTAGTTTTGAAGACTTTAGACCACTAACACCTTCAACAACATCATCTGGTACGCCAACTTCTAATACTGCATATGCTTCTAACAGCTCTATCGCACCATCACTGCTATTGCAAACTTTGCTCCACTGGACTTGTGCAAATTTTGTTGGCTCTGGGCTTTCCGGCAGTTCCTCCAATTCCATCCCAGCTTTCAACAAATCCAAAGAGCCTTGAAGTGCGTAAGGATGTCCCTCATACCTGTTAAGAACCTCGCGGACCTCCTTCACAGAATATTTTAATCCTGCCACGCGTTTGTTTATTAACTCATCAACCGATTCTTCGTCCAGAATATCTAACCTCTCCTCCGGTATTTGTGATACATTATCCAAAGCACCAAATGTCTCACCTTCGACCAGTACATCTTCCGGCCGTTGTGCAAATATAAATTTTATCTTGTCCGGCAATTCCTTAACCACTATAGCCCACGCCTGGTCGCTATCCATCTGCATATACTTTTCCGGATCAATAACAAATATCGACCGCCCATTATCAGGCATCCGCTTGGAAATCAACTCCAGCCGCTTTAAAAATTGCTCCCTTGTATTCTTTGCCGGGTCTCTTTTAAGACTCATTACCAAATCACCAATGTTGATTACATTCAGCAGACTTCTCCATTGTTCCAATCGTCGAGTCGTTCCATTAAATGATCCTTCTGTGACCTGCGCAGCCTCAAATGCATTATCCATCATAATTGCCATAATAGAATCCACGCTGTCCGTGGGCGTCACTTCATATCTTACCCAGCCACATTTTAAATCTGGATGATTCTCCGCAATCCCCGCCATCTTATTGACCAGCCAGGTCTTTCCCATCCCCGCCTGGCCCACAACTAAAACAGCCTGTCCCTTTGGGTCCTTGAGAACTTCTTTGAACTGGTCAAGCTCGGCCTTCCTGCCAACAAATATTTTTCCCGCATCCATATCTAAATCCCAAAACCGCGTTCAAATTTGCCAACACATCTTACTTTTGGAATCTGCGTAAGGCAAGAAACATTAAAAATATAAAACTTAGAATATGGCGAATGGGAAAAGAGCTTATGAAAGGCATTTTATTGACCGATGGAAATACCAAAAAGAGTTGATTATTGACGATTGATTACTGATAATTTATATTCGAATCCGCACCCGGCAAAACGATATACAATAAACAGCTTAAAGCAAAAGGGACTTTGCCTTGAAGTTTGTAAGAATTACATCTGCCGCAGCCCCGCACCAATTGAAGGTACACTACCGGACCCGCCTGCCAGTAAGGCTGGCACTTCTGGTAACGACAATTGGTGCGGCGCTGATTATTGCAGGATGTGACGGCTCAGGGCCGATTGAAGAGCCAAACGAAATGGTGCTGCATCACGTTCTTTCGGCCAAGATAAAAGGCCTCGACCCCGGCAATATGCGAGACGTTTATTCGGTCATAGTCGCCAGTCAGATGTTCGAGCCGCTGTATCAATATCACTTCCTGAAGCGTCCGTACGAGCTTGTGCCTCTGTTAGCTGAAGACATGCCGCAAATCAGCGACGATTTGCTCACCTATACCATAAAAATCAAAAAGGGCGTTTACTTTCAGGACGACCGGTGTTTTGGTTCCCGCCCTGCGGGCTCTGTGCCAGACAGTAAAGGACGCGAGCTGAAGGCTGAAGATTTTGTTTTCTCGCTCAAAAGAATCGCTAATATCAAGTATCTGAGCCAAAACTGGTCTATCTTTGATAACAAAATAGCCGGGCTCGATGAGTTTCGTGAATACACAAAAACGTGCAAAAGCGAGATGGACGTCGATTATTCACGGCAAGTTCAAGGATTAACAGCTCCCGATGACTACAAACTCGTTATCAAGCTCAAGAAACCCTGGCCGCAATTGTGCATGGCCCTGTCGGATACAGCAACAGCGCCCGTAGCCAAGGAGGCAGTCGATTATTACGGCAGGGACATTATAAGCCATCCCGTAGGTACCGGGCCGTTCCGGCTGAATGTTTGGCGCCGCGGCAGCTACATCGAGCTTGTCCGAAACCCGGCTTTCAGGGGCGAGCTTTATCCGAGCGAGGGTGAATTAGGCGATGCCGAGGCTGGCTATCTGGATGATGCAGGAAAGCCCATACCTT
Organism: Phycisphaerae bacterium; assembly: GCA_041862635.1. Taxonomy (GTDB): domain Bacteria; phylum Planctomycetota; class Phycisphaerae; order Sedimentisphaerales; family Anaerobacaceae; genus NIOZ-UU13. The sequence goes on from JBGVTO010000383.1 coordinate 21,562, forward strand.
TTGCCGACAGAGTCGTCTGGACCGTAATCGAAGAACGCCAGCCGGCCTGGCTCTTATTTTTGCAGGGCAAAGTCGATGCCACCGTAATTCCCAAAGACAACTTCGACGAGGTTATGGGCGGGGCCGGTGAATTGACGCCGGCAATGAAACAACGCAACATACACCTGAAAACCTTTAAGGACCCGTCAACATACTGGCTTGGTTTTAATATGGCAGAGCCTGTATTCAATAAAAACAAACCGCTTCGCAGTGCAATAAGCTGCGCCATAGACCGCGAGAAGTTTATAGAGCTGTTTTTCAACAATCGACATCTGATTGCCCACGGCCTTATACCACCGGTAATGCCCTCTTACAATCCCGAGATAAAAGAAAAGGGATACGCCAAGTATGACCCGGAAAAGGCACAGGAGCTATTGAAGGAGGCCGAGAAAATTCACGGCGGAAAACTGCCAACGCTCAAAATAACTCTACCGGGCACAAATACGTGGTACCGCCAGTACGGGCAGCTCCTCAAACGTAATTTGAGTGATGTCGGTCTCGAAGTTGAAACGGAATATATTGACAGGCCTACTTATCTGGAAAAGGTCAATACCAAAAGCGTTCAGATGTTCACCTCCGGCAGCAGCGCAAGCACACCCGATGCACAGGATTTCTTAGCAATGTTTTACAGCAGATACCATGCCCCGGGACCAAATAAATTCAACTATTCCAATTCGGAGTTTGACGAATTATATGAAAAAGCGCAAGCAATGCTCGACGGCCCCGAAAAACGTCGGCTGTATAGAAAAATGGAGCTTATAGTTCTGGAAGATTGTCCCGCGGCCTTCTTAAACCATCGCGTTGCGTATGTGCTGCATCATGACTGGTATAAGAATTACAAGCCGCACGCCTTCGCATACGGGCTGAGCAAGTATCGCAGAATCGATATGGCCAAACGCGCAGAGTATAAAGAACTTTTGAAGACAATTAAATGAGCACATACATAATAAGGCGGCTTTTGTACACCATACCGATTGTATTCGGCGTGCTTCTGCTGACCTTTGTGTTGTTCACCCTCGTTGGTGGTGACATATCCGTTGAAATTGCCGGCAAAGGAGCCACCCAGGAAACAATCGACGAAATCCGCGAGGAGTACGGCCTTAACAAGCCCCTGTTTTTGTCGTGGGACAGCCAATTCGTAAACCACTTCAAGAATGCGCTGACATTTAACTTCGGCAGGGCCCGCGACCGCGAACCGGTCATCGATAAAATCAAGCGAGGTCTGGGACCTTCTCTGGCGTTGACGGTGCCGATGTTCTTTGGGGTCGTAATAATTTCGGTAAGCTTGGCACTTGTCGTAGCTTTTGTTCGCGGTACTGTTTGGGACATTGTAGCTGTGGTTATTTGTGTAGCGGGAATGAGTATTCCATATCTTAGTTTTATTCTTTTCGGCCAGTACTTTCTCGCATATAAGTGGGGACTTTTTCCGGTATTCTTTTCACCGGATTTGACAACGGCCCAATACGTAGCTTTGCCTGTGCTAATCGGTATAGCAGCAGGTCTTGGAAGGAATCTGCGCTTTTTTAGAACAGTTATGCTCGATGAGATGCGAAACGACTACGTTCGGACCGCTTTTGCAAAAGGGCTTACAACCAGGCGTGTGCTGTTCAAACACGTGTTGAAAAATGCAATGATACCGATTATTACGCGGGTGGTTTTAGCGATACCGTTTTTGTTCTTAGGCTCGCTGCTGCTTGAGAGGTTTTTCGGCATTCCGGGATTGGGTTATCTGATGGTAGAGGCGATTGGCTCACGTGACTATTTTGTCATCAGTGCAATGACTTACATAAGTGCGATACTTTTTGTGGTATTTAATCTTATAACAGATATTTGTTACTCGCTTGTTGACCCGAGGATTTCTCTTGAGTGAACCCCGTTAGAAATTCTATGAGCAGAACTAATATGACAGACAAAAAGGCAAATTCCTCACGGGGTGAATCTCAGCAGTTAATAAAGAAAGAACCGCCGAAAGGCACAAGTCTGTGGAAGGACGGCGCCAGAAGGCTTCGCAGGCGCAAGCTGGCGATGGTTTGCCTCGGCGTGCTAATATTATATTTTCTGCTTGCAGGTTTTATCTACCTGGCGGAATTTTTTGATTTGCGAATTGGGCCGACACTGTGGGCCGAACAGGCCGGACAATCTTATGCGCCGCCCAGCTCGGAAAATATTCTCGGCACGGATATATTCGGACAGTCGGTTCTGCGAAAAACGCTGTACGGAGCGAAGATATCGATAACGGTTGCGCTATGTGCTTCGCTTATCAGTGTCGCCATTGGTGTCCCTTTAGGGGCTATTGCGGGCTATTT
>JBGVTO010000384.1:0-5530 GCA_041862635.1 Phycisphaerae bacterium
TCGTCAGAGGTTGGGCATTTGCCGCTCTCCCAGTTCATTGGCGTGCTCCAGAGGTGGTCGCCAATACCGGCATCGGTCCAGATCACATCAACCGCTTGAACAACGCCGACCAGATACAACACCAGAACAAAAGAAATCAGGTAAATAAATTTTCTAAACATGATAATTCTCCTCCACAAAAGGTTAACATTGGTATAAATTTTATTTGATTGTCAACAACAAGCCAACAATCATATCTTAACCCGCGTCATAAATATCACCTCCTTATCCTTGTCTCTTTTAGCCGGGATTCCCCATTTAACTTCATAATCGGTGCTCCTGCACGTTACAGTCACCATGATACCGCAACAGGGGACACGATTTCAACAAACGCGTCGTCCGCTAGCTCATTTTTTACTTGACTTTGCTGGGAACAAATGATATAGAATTTGTAGAAAGTTCAGTTTTTGTGCGAATCCTACACCGTTCTATAAACAATCCCCCCGTATCAAATGGTAGCTAGGAAATTCAGTTTCTGTAAATATTTTGCCCTTAATGAATGTCAGAGTTGTCGGCTGACAAGAGCTGCGAATTTCTGTAACTCTTTACATATCTTAGACTTATCTATTATCGACTACGCAAACCGCGACACAAGGTCGTATGTTCGAAACGCGCCCCCGCTATGAACCCACGACCCCAAAATCCAGACCCATTTTTCAGTTCAAAATCACAGTTTCGGCCTTCGCCTTTTCCGCGACACAAAAACTCTTAATTAATTAAGTAGACGGTTGAAAAGAAATGTATCAAGCCAAGCCTTGTGAGGCGGCAAACAAGAAGACGTTCGCGGCAATGAGACCTGTAGCGACATAGTAGTACGACTTCTGGACCTCGGGATCGCCGATGTTCCGGTCCGGCTGTCCCGGACCCTGATTGTATCTGGTCCGATCGACAACATAGAAAATCTTTGGTTCATTGCTATTTATCAGAGTTCCTGCGTGGGAACGAGAGTGTATGTGATTTGCGAAAAGTCGTTTCGGAGGTAAAATGACCGGCAACGGAGCGAAAATCTGTGGAAAAATGAAGAAAATATTGTCAGCACAAAACCGAGAATTATATGCCGAATCCTTATTTGGGCTTCTCTCCTTTTTCCTGGTTTAGTAAGGTGGTAAATGCATTTGCCGAGGCGAAGCTTTATGATCATCTTTTTTGGAATTCTGATTTTGTGAGTTCATAATGATACCTCCTCGGATAAATAACGTTTTCTAATTTCAGCCGATACTGCCCTCTTGCCGGCTAGGGTAATGTATCTCCTGATGGGCCGAGGGTGAAATTCCCTCGGTCTACTCACCCAGGAAATTGTTGAAATTGAGATGAAACTGTGTTACTATGAGAATTGAGGCTTGCAAGAGTGTTTCAATGAAATATAAATGGGAAATCCCGGATAAATCGGAAATTTATTCTGGTGGTAAAAAATGGCAAGAAGAATAAGAGTAGTACGTGCGACAGTTTTGGTTGTTATTTCAGAAGTGATGTTCATGCCGATTATGGCATTTTCCCAGCAGACACTGGATCTCGCGAGTAAAAATACTCGATTGGAGCTCAAGCCGGACAAAATCCTGTGCCGGGAAAAAGAATATCACGGGATGCGCGGAACGCTTTATGTGCCGGAGGATAGAACCAAGCCCGCCTCTCGAACGATAGAACTGCCGGTCGTCGTGGTGAAATCTTTGAGTCCGGATCCGGATTATCCGATATTCCGGTTTGCCGGCGGCCCGGGCGTTTCGAACATGAACCTCGGAGACAATATCAACGAATCGGATCTGGTCAACCACGACCTGGTCGAAGTCGGGTACCGTGGAGTTGACGGGCAGCCCAAACTAATTCACCCTCTTTTCAATGAGATTTTCAGGACTCCGGACTTTCTTTCCGAGCCCGGCCTAAAGGAAATAGGCAGAATGTTCGCCGAGGCGTGCAAAGCACTGACGGCGGCGGGAATTGACGTCAGGCAATACAACATCCTGAACGTGGTCGACGATACGGAAGCAGCGAGGGCCGCTTTGGGGTATGAAAAAATAAACATAACCGGCGGAAGTTACGGCGGGTCGGTGGTTATGGTCTATTGCCTGAGATACCCGCAAAGCATTCACAGAGCCATTATGGCCGAAGCGGCTTTCCCCTATGACATCGCGTTCGGAAAGCCCTCGGAGTTCGATGCGAGGCTGAATCATATAAATGAGCTTTGGAAGAAGAACGCAGAGGCGGTAAAAAGGACGCCGGATATTGTGAGGACGATGAGAAATGTACTTGCCAAATTGCCGAAAGAATATAACGGCGTTCCAATAGATTCCTCGAAACTCAGATTGATGACCTCGTTCGGCATTACCAATCAGCGGTCTTACGCCAATATGGTCTTTGACGCTTACATTTCAGCCGAGAAGGGGGATTTCAGCAGCATCGCTGCGATGTGTCTGATGTCTGAGATGTTCGTGGGTTTAATCCAAACCGGCGACCTGATGGCAAAAACATTCAGCAGTGTCACCGACCCGAACAGAGATTTTGTGTCCGAATTAGACGATCTCGATTCGTTAATCGGCTCTCCCCTGTCGATGTTCGCATGGGGAGGCTTTCAATATAGCCGTTGGCCGGCAATTTCACTTGTAAAAGAGCATCCGCCAACGCAAAAATCGAACGTAGAGACATTAATCTTCTACGGCAGCAAACAGACGGGCGAGCCTTTTAGAAACAGGTACGAGGGTAATTTCAACCACGCCCACTGGGTGATTCTCGATGACCTGGGCCATACCGATATCTGGACAATCACCTCCGATGGTACACAACATCTAATGCGCACGTTCCTGAATGCAGGGGTTGTGGACACCTCCAAATTCGGATCTATACCAGAATGGGATTTCACGCCCCAGACAACGTTCCACCAAATGCTGCAGAAAATGATGCAGCAGGGTGGGAAGAGTTGAGCTCTTAAGATGGATTTGGTATTCTACCTGAAACGATGCTCGGCAGCGTAGCCTGGCGATGATCAATAGGAGATATACCATGCGCTGTGTAATCGTCTCAATGGTATTGTCACTTTTGTTATCATCACCCGGATTATGTCAGATTAATCAGGGTAATTCTCTAGGCATTCAAGATTCAGGTCAGTGACGAACCACTGTTTAACACAATTAAGAATGACAACCGGTCACGGATTCAGGAATCGGCCATAACGGCAGAGGCGTTACTTCCGGGAGGACCGTACGATTTATGGCGTGAAGGTGAGGAATCGAGAAGGGTCAAGGATTTGGCAGGAGCATTTGCACAATTGCCCCATCTACCCAAAATGCTCAAAACTGAAGCTATTTACAACACCTTGGTTGATGGATGTGAAAAAGGAATGTTCGTGCTGCAATTGAGAAGACCTGATCGCTCACTCAGGACGTGGTGGAAAGTACAACCTGATCTGAATGCTCTCAAAGAGCCAGCGGCTGAAGTGATTTTGTCAGAAAAAGCTGAATTAAGCGATTTATCTGAAGATTTGTTGAGGCCAGGAGTACTGCCTGAATTATGGACATCAGATCAAATACAAGTCAGTGATACGTTGACTTATTTTGGAGGCGGGAAAACAGTCCAGATCGAGCGGAATGGTTACAAAGAGCCTACTATAATCCCCAAAGCTAGTAAAGAAACGGTTTACGGTGCAATTCGAGAGGCAGTTAGAAGAGGATTAATATGGATGCTTTCTGCCTCGCAGTACGATTATTGGCAGTTACGCTCGGCCGAGAGACTTGAGATACTTCTTTGTTTTCTTAAGCCCCATTTTCTGTGCTTTGCCCATGCAGGTTTTCAAAATACGACTTAAGCCCTACGCTTGAATTGCCGATAAACAGATGGATTAAGGCGTTTTTAAGGATATTCGCACTTGATAAAATACTTGTTTTTGACGATAGCTATACTTGATAAATGTATTTTTTGCAACGCTGCGAAGACATTTACCCTGGGCACGAAAAAAAAGTGAGAGTTTACCCGAGTCACAGACGCTTTACCGTACCTGATTCTTCGCAGTAATGCCATTACTTACCTAAGCCTTAGATAAACACAATCATGTAGCGGTTTTTTTGTCGTGCATCTGAGAGATATTAACTTTATTTCAGGAGGTGTCATAATGAAACGACAATTGATTCTTGTATTGGCAGATGTTTGGGGTCTGAGAGGGTAGTAGGGTGACGGGAGTGATTTGTTTCATTGTTGAGCATTTTGATTTCTCAAGTTGCACAAGTACTGTATATTGTTATATAATCAACTAAGTTGCATTTTGAAAGGAAAAAGTATGAAGATTAATTATCTAACGAGAAAGAATTCAAACAGTATTTTGTTAATCCCTTGGAAAATACCAAAGAGAACATCTTGGCAGACAATGTTTTTATCGACATTCTTATTGTCCGCTGTATACATTGTGAGTGGCTGTGGAATGGCCAATGCTGTTTCCGAACCTCTACCTCTCGCCAACAAAGTAAATCGGGCTAACAAATTAGCAAATGATATCGAAATATTTAAGCAAGGAACCGTACCGGAAAAAGGAGTTATATGTATCGCAAATATTGGTGCACACGGAAATGGGTACGCAAATATTGATACATTAGAAAATGCGATGAAGAAAGAAGCCGCAAAAATTGGAGCTGAGCTTGTCATATTAACTGAGTACCAAGTTTCAAAAGATGAAACAGTTGGTTCATATAGTGGTGGTATGTTTATGTCACAACAAATTCAAAGGCCACATCTATACGGTGTTGCGGCAGTATATTCTAAGGTAAGGTTTGGGGTAGTAATTGAAGATAGTGGAAACATAAAGTATGTGAATGCCGATTCACCTGCGGATAAAGCTGGATTGAAAGAAGGAATGCAAATGTTATCAATCAATGGAGTATATTATCGTGGTTACACAATTTTGCAACAGGAGGTTAGCATCAAGAATCCAGGGGATGTTATTACTATTGAGTATTTAGACGATTCAAAAGAAAAAAGAAAAGCGACTATAACGCTGGAATCAAATTGAATCTGAATTGAAAAGCTTTTTGTGCATAATTGTAACAAATTGATAAACCATCGCAAATGTGGGCTTTTAGCCGCAAACGACCTCAAGAAACTTTGATTTTGAGCTGAAAAATGGGTCTGGATTTTGTTTCCAGGGGTTCATAGCGGGGGCGCGTTTCGAACATACGACCTTATCAATTAAAGAGGGTAGCTCGAGTCCCTGGCGGGTGTTCCGGGAGTGGGCCTGGTTCAGCGCTCCCCTCAAATCAAACCCTCGAAGGTCGGCGATCGCAGATGGCCCATTTCCGTCAGCCCGAAGTAGCGAACTCTGCACCGCCAGCTCGGTAATCGGCAAATAGAGCCGGAAGGACAATCCACCGGCTCTTGGAGCTTTGGTGCTTTGGCCAATTCAGCCATGAAATCCTGCCGTTGTCTTCTGGTAAGGCCGCTGACGACCATCTTCAATAAAGCTAATACAGCGGGTACCATCCCACTTTACTTCAAAAAGGTGCTTATCGCAGTT
>JBGVTO010000385.1:0-5081 GCA_041862635.1 Phycisphaerae bacterium
AATCCGGATTTGGGGGATGCCGACTATATGGAACGTATGCCATTCGCGATGTACTGGCACATTCCCGGTTTAACTCCAGGTACCATTTACTACTGGCGGATCGATGAGGTCGAGGCTGACGGCACTACGATTTACACAGGTAATGTCTGGAGCTTTACTGCTGTGGGTTTTGTCGCCCATAGCCCAAACCCGCCTAATGGTAGCAAAACTGCGCTCCCTGATGCAGTCCTTAGCTGGGGTGCTGGTTCCAGTGCGGCTACACACGATGTGTACTTAGGCACCAGCCGAGCCGATGTAGCTGCCGGTACCGGCGAGACGTTCAAGGGCAACCAGATGGATGAGGCCTATGCTCCCAAAGGTCTTGAGAATGGCACCGCTTACTACTGGCGTATCGATGAGGTCGAGGCCGATGGTACAACCAAGCACCCTGGCGAGGTCTGGGGTTTCAGAACATTTGACGACCCTGCTTTTATCGGCTGGTGGAAGTTTGACGAAGGTCAGGGCACCATCGCCTATGATTCGTCCGGCTTTGGCCATCATGGCATACTTGGTGGTAATCCACAGTGGGTAAGCGGGGTCATAGGCGGCGGGCTGGAATTGGACGGGTCTGATGATTATGTCGCAATTGACGCTGTAGCTGAAGACATGATAAACAACAATTTTACGGTCAGTGCATGGATCAAAACCGAGCAGATGGATCAGGGAAACCTGTTTGCATCTAACACTGGTAGCAGTCACGATTTGGAGTTTGGCATTGATATGGGGAATCCGTTTGCGAATGATGATGGTCCCCAAATAGACTTCCCCGGTCCTAAAGTTGCCGACAACCGGTGGCATATGTTGACGTACGTCAGGGAAGGGCTCATGGCGTACATATACGTCGATGGAGCTCTGCGAGGCGAGGATGTAGCCGATGACAATCCGGCCGCGGACACGCGGTGGTCAATAGGCCAGGAATGGGATAGTAGCCCGAGCGAGGAATACCAAGGTATCGTGGACGACGCCCGCTTCTACATTAGGTCGCTGTCGGCCGAAGAGGTAGCCGAGGTCTTCAAAGGTGATGTTGACCTTGCCCACAGCCCGAAACCGGCTAATGGCTCAACACCGGACATACATCGCGTGATGCCGCTTAGCTGGTCACCTGGAGAAAGCGCCGCTCAGCATGATGTGTACTTCGGCACTGAAGAAGTATCTGTAGAAGGTGCCGATTCATCCGATACGACCGGTATATATCGAGGCAGACAGGGTGCTACCAGTTACAATACCCCCGGAACTCTTGAGTGGGGCAGCGGACCTTACTACTGGAGAATCGACGAGTATAATACCGATGGGACTATCAGCAGAGGCAAAGTATGGAGCTTTTCAGTGGCCGATTATCTTATCGTGGACGATTTTGAGGATTACGATGTTGGCAACAATGAGATATGGTGGTCGTGGATTGATGGACTTGGCTATCCCGTGCATCCTACTTTACCGCCCCATCCCGGCAATGGAACCGGCTCGATGGTCGGCGACGAAACCACTTATTCTTATACAGAGGAAACTGTTGTTCATAGCGGCTCTCAGGCGATGCCTATCTTCTACGACAACAACCAGCAGGGCAAGCTAAAGTATTCAGAGGTTGAGCTGACGTTGAGCTCCCGACGAGACTGGACTGAGGAAGGTGTTGGAGTGCTAACGATTTGGTTCCACGGTGTTGCATCTAATGCTGCTGAGAGTTTATATGTTGCTCTCAATGGCAATGCGGTAGTGACTAATGATAATCCTGCTGCCGCACAGGTAGAAACCTGGACGGAATGGAATATCGACCTTCAGTTGTTTGCAGACCAGGGCGTGAGCCTGGCTAATGTCAATACGATTGCTATTGGTCTGGGTAACAAGAAGAATCCGGTAGCCGGTGGTTCAGGCAAAATGTACATCGATGATATTCGGCTGTACCGGTCGGCTCCATAACCGGAAGTACCGTAAGCCATAAGCGACAATTGAACATTTGCGGTGACAGACGATAGTTAAATGAATGAGCATCAATTCGGGGCTTATATCGAATGATTCGGTATAGGCCCCTTTGTTTTAGCGCAATAGCCGGTCGTAATGGCTAAAAAAAGCCGATAGAGTATGTAGTTAGTACCTCTGAGGGACGAGTTCGCCTTTTAATGGCCTGTGAGGCGGATAAAATAGAAGAAACCATCTTTCTTACAGACCAGTCAAAACACTTCCAAAAGCAGCATCATTATAGGAATTATGAAATATGTGGGCTAATAGCTGTTTATTGTCGGCAGTGAAATGGTTTTTTGTTGACAAGGAAGGTATTTACTTGTAGTATATTGTAATGAAATGTGGTTTTTGTCTGCATTTTGTAGGCGAGAATCGCCCCGATAGAATTGTTTTGGAGGTAAGGGCCGGCAAATCTGGTTCTTTATCTGTATATTTTTTTGGCTGCCGAGTCCGATTTTGTGATAGAAAAAGGACCCCGCGAAGCGGGAATCCAGCAGAGTTTTTAGGAGAAATTTCGATGTTCAAAGGAAAAAGTGCCGCAGCAATTTTAGCAGTGACATTTATTGTAGTTAGCACCGGTTTTGCTCAGACATTGGAGGAAAACTGGAACGATTTCCTGCATTATACCAAGATTGGCCGATTCGATTTAGCCAAGGGATATGCACAGGCGGTTCTGGACAGCAATCCCGACCCTGTAGAATTGCTTGAGCTAAGTAAAGACAATCCTCAGGGTTATGCGATTTTGTTAAGAGTCAATGAAATCTCACCTGACCCTGAGCTGGCAGAGTTAGGCGGTAAAATCCTCGATATTATCGAGCAGGGCAGCTTCGTCCAGCGGGCCGACCCAAGGATTATCGTGACGGAGATAAGAAGGCTGAGCAGTACCGAGCGAGGCTGGTTCACGGGTGTTAAACGGCTTCGCAACGCCGGTGAATACGCAGTACCGTTTATGCTCGATGCGATGGCCGACGAAACCCGCGACGCAGAATTCCCGTATATTGTACGGGCTCTTCCGCAGATTGGCAGAGATGCGATAAGGCCTCTTGTGGCCGCATTGCAGGGTGAAAATGTTGCGCTCAAGGCCCAAATAATAACGGCATTAGGCAAGATTGGCTATCCGCAATCGCAGGCCTATCTAAAGTATCTTGTCGAGAATGACGATTCAGCCGAGCTTCGTGAGTTGGCCAGGGAAAGTCTCAGTCAAATTGACCCCGGCACTCTGAAAATTCCAGCCGCCCAGCTGTTCTTCGAGCTTGGCGAAAAGTATTATTATCATGCTCAATCGTTGACACCGGCTGAGGATGCTGATTTTGCCAATATTTGGTTCCTGGATTCCGACCGGCAGCGGCTGGTTCGTGAAGAAGTGGCCAAGAGTTACTTTAACGAGCTGATGGCGATGCGGTGCTGCGAATGGGCGCTCAAGGCCGATGCGGGATTCGGACCGGCCATTGGCCTGTGGCTGGCGGCCTTTTTCAAAGCCGAATCCGCCGGCGCTGAGCAGATGCCGCAATATTTTGGTGACCGGCACGCCGATGCTCTTGTCTATGCCACCACTGCAGGAGTTGAATATCTCCATCAGGCACTTGCTCGTGCTGTCAAAGACAAGAATGCTTACGTTGCACTTGGTGCTATTGAGGCGTTGGGTACCACGGCCGGCGAGAAATCGCTGCTTTATCGCATTGGGCCGGCTCAGCCGCTGCTTCAGGCCCTGAGTTTCAATAGTATAAGGGTAAGATACAGTGCCGCGATAGCAGTAGCTGCGGCGGGGCCTAAGGAGCCATTTGCCGAGAGTAAGCTGGTGGTTGCGAATTTGGCGGAGGCTTTAGGACAAAATTCGCAGCCGGCCGCTGATGATACCGGCCTGTGGAATGAGCAGATAGCCGACGAGTATGCACTGCGTGCAGCCGAGGTAATGCTCAAATTGGCTCAAACCAGAAATCCTGTCATTAATTTGTCTGCCGCCCAGGATACTCTCGTAAGCGCGGTAAATGACGAGCGCCCGGAGATTCAGATTTTGGCCGGTCAGATTTTGGCTCATCTCGACAGCCCCGGCGCCCAGCGGGCAATAGCCGGAATGGCTCTTGATAATAACAATGCTGTTGATGTTCGAATATCGGCGTTTGACTCTCTTGCAACTTCGGCGAAATTGAATGCCAATATGTTGATTGAGCCGATGGTTGACAGTGTTTACACACTTATCAGCTCGGACGATACCGCTCCAGAGCTTCGCAGCGCTGCCGCTGCTGCTTACGGCGCCCTTAATCTGCCCAGCCAAAAAGTTAAAGACCTCATCCTCGACCAGGCAAAAAGCTGACACTGTCATTCCGGCGAAAGCGTGAATTCAACGATATATAGCCCCCAGTTTTATGCTGGGGGCTGTTTTTATATTTAATCCTCGCGCCGTGGTCAAAAATACATATTTGCGTTATAGATAAGATTTAGCTATAGTTATACCTAAAGGAACGAATTAGAAAGAGGTAAGGAATAATGAAAAGGGAAGTATTTGAGAGAGAATTAAAGACAATTACTGATATTAGTAAAGAGTTTGGGGCAAAAAGAGTGTTGTTATTCGGTTCATGTCTTGAAGATATTGAATCCGCCCGGGATATTGATATTGCAGTCAGTGGTATCCGACCCAGAGAGTTTTTCAAATATTACGGTAAAGTGTCAATGGCAGTGGATCATGAAGTTGATATAGTCGATTTAGATGATATAAGAGAACATCTTTATAAAAGGGTTTTGTCCAAAGGACAGGTGGTTTATGAAGAAGGAATATAAGGAATTATATGAAGATGTGCAGGATGAGGTTAAGGCTATAGAGGAAACTTTAGAGAGATTGTGTGAAATAAGAAATAAGTTTGATCCGCAGGTTAAGGACTATTCTATAGAACCTGCTATGGGGACTTATTTGATGAATTTCTATAACGGCGTAGAAAATATCTTAAAACGTGTAAGCAAGGAATACTATCAGACGATGCCGAAAGGGGAGAGCTGGCATAAAGAACTTTTAGTTTTGTCATGCAGTCCACCTGAAGGAAGGGCAGCAATATTTAGTCAAAGTATAGTAGAAAAATTGCACCAGTATA
>JBGVTO010000386.1:0-13621 GCA_041862635.1 Phycisphaerae bacterium
GAATTATCTTTGTTATTGTTCCTAAAAGTCGCCATCTTAGGCGACCCCTTTTAAGCTGTCGGATGACAGACTTTCTGATAATCGTAGCGGATTCAGGACAAAGACTCAAGAACTTTTCGACTGCCCCTTCGGCTGCGCTCAGGGCTTCGGCTAATTCAGGACAGGCTTTGATTGGTTTTGAATTGGGTTTGTTTTGGGTTTGTTTTTTTGAGGCCGGAAGGTGGTTCATTTTCATAATCCTCTATAAAATATAAGTTTACGTTCATTTTTGGCATTTTGGAGATTGGGTTTGTTTATTCGGACTACGAAATCATCTTTTTTTCTGTAATCCTTTGTATCATAGACATTTGCAATCCGCCTACGGCGGACAAGATTGGGTTTGTTTGGGTTTGAATTGGGTTTGTTTTGACCAAGTGTCCAATTAGATTTATTTTCATAAGTCATTGTGATAAAAATATTTGCAATCCGCCTACGGCGGACAAGATTGGGTTTGTTTTGCATAAAAAGGGTTGATTTGTAGAGGATCCTCGACAGATGTAGTGCCTTATACGCACGTAAGTTAGTGAAGAGTGAGCTAAATCCGCCGCGGCGGATAAAGTGCATAAAGTGAGCTAAAGTTATATTCTCGATGCTCATTATGGAAACTCGATACTAGATAGTGGATACTCGATTGTTGTGAGTGGTTAATTGGTTAAATGGTTAATTGTTCATTCGCGAATCTGGGCTGGCTGGCTCTAAGTCCTTGCTGCGCTGCAGCTTACGACATGCAAAATGAAATGTCATCTTTGCCTACTGGCGGTTTATGTTAGCCTGCTGGCTAACATGTGTGTATTTTAATATATTTACAAACAATGTCAACAAAAAAACGGCCAAAAAAGCACTTTTTTTGGTCGCCCGAATCCCTGCATGTCTTAGCCTACCCCCTGCGGTTCTGAGGCAGGGTGTATTTAGCTATGGATTCTCTTGAGTTCATCGATTTGAGCCGTGTTTACGTGCGTTTTTCGTGGTGGTATATAGAGGGATTAGGTGTGGTGTTTGAGAATTATAAGGGTAAAGGTTAAGAAAGTTGGTTGTGGGAATCATATGTGCGGTTTAATGTCAGCTTCCCACGCTATTGTCCATTTTTCTTTCGCCTCCTTCCACTAACTTCGTGATTAAAGAAGCAATCAGTTCACACCGTTTATCTCCATCAGGCAATTCCTCAGCTTTTTTAAAAGCCATAAGAATTTTCCAACTTTCGTGAAGACGGTCTGAAGTAGCATTAAGCTGTTTGAATGTTTGACGGAACAAATAAAGACCAAGGCCAGAGATGGCCTCTACGACCACTCCAGCAATAATTGTCAAGTTACTGCCTACTTTAGTAAAGCCAAACAACTCCCCAACAGAACCAGCAAGTATGACACAGATTCCCAAAGTCATAAAAGTGCCTGCCATAACAAATCCCTGGGTTGCCTGTTTTCTGAGTATATCATAATTCCGGGACAACTGCCGTACAGTGTGCTCAAAATCAGGGATTTCGCTTGAAACGTCTAATGATTCGGTTGACTTCCCAGATGTTCGAAGCTCGAGGAAGGTAATAACAAAGCCTGTAGCGGCGACAAAAAAAGCAAAACCTATGACAAAGTATAAAATCTTCGATACCTTTTCACCCATGCCTATAAGTGCAACAAAACCGATTAACATAACGCTTAGGAGAATGAGAGCGGGTCCATTGGACAGATTGGATATCTTCGATTTTGAATTATTTATTTTAGACATCATTGTTTTCCACGATAATATTATTCTCCATGGTGAGGATATCTCCCTATTTTTAGAAAATTTTCTCGCAATGTTTCAATATTCAAGTGATGCTGTATAAATCACCGAAAAGTATAGGGCTTGATGAAAAGATTGTCAAATGATTTATGTGCTGCTATCTTGTGCAGGTACTTTTTTTGCTTTTGCGGGTTATATAAATACGGGCATTTTATATACTTTCGGTTTTTTGAAATTTTTATTGTGATGAAATTTTGTCGTCATTTTGTTGGAGTTGGGGTTGGACTTCATTGTCGATTTTTTCTTGGAGTGTATCCATAAGATTGACATAATCTTTTTTGTTTTTCATCGTTGAGAACTTGGCTAAAATAATTTCCTCTTCTTTTTCGTTCAACACCACCTTGGCTATTGTAAACTTTTGACGAAAATCCCCAAGAAGACGGTTACGATAGGAATGATTGAAAAATTGAATACATATTAAAGACACAAGAATAATCATTACCACCAAATCAGTTCGCTCATTGAATATGGTTACGCGTTTTTTTATATATTTTTTTGTCAAATCCTGTATCTGAAAGTAAATATACATCAATTTGTCTAACAGTATTATAAAAAACATAACAAATAAAAATATAATGAGAGTTTGTAGAAAACTCGAAGTATCTTCATGTAGTTCCGAAGCGACACTCCGATAAAAAGAATCACTGAGAGAAGAGATTCCCAGTGTTGTTATTTTGAAGATTGCTTCCAGAAACCAAATAAAAATTGGTTTTATTCCAATATCCCACAATCCGCTGCCGATTGCACCTAAAACAATTAGACCGATGATGCCTAAAGTGCCTTTTACTATTTTCTTTTTCATATTTACTCTCCCGAATAACTGATTTATAAACCTCTCGTTCAAACAGCGATACTCTAAAAACAATAAGTATGTTTTGCAAGGGAAA
This sequence comes from Phycisphaerae bacterium, assembly GCA_041862635.1. GTDB lineage: Bacteria > Planctomycetota > Phycisphaerae > Sedimentisphaerales > Anaerobacaceae > NIOZ-UU13. The sequence goes on from JBGVTO010000386.1 coordinate 2,703, forward strand.
AACCTTTCTTTATTGGGCTTTGATTGTTGCAATTATCCATCACCGTCGTTCCATTCGGCTGCCTTGCTATGACATTTTCTTATGGATTCCCGCTACCTTATTTCGCAGGCACATGCTTCGCAGTAATTACAACCCCCGACAGTGCCGGGGGCTAACAGGTATTGAGGTTGCTTCAGTGCCCTATAGGCACGTAAGTATTTTCTCGCAATGAGAGAGAGCTCAATGTTATGGGCAAAAAATGTTATGTGTTGCCAGAAAAATTAGCCACACACGAGGATTAGAGAATTGGTCCAGCACCAATTAAGATTAGGCTTGCGCCTAAATTGGTGCGGGATTTACTCTTCGCTCCAAGGTGAATTGGGTAAAAAAAGACAAAAGTGACCCCCACCGCGCGGGGTGGGGGCTATATAAAATGATGGAAAGATGATTTCCCCCCCTACCGTTTTTGAATATCTCGCAGATAAAACTGATTTAGGTAGTGAACTTGTGTCGATAATACTGGAGACATAAGGGCTTACCATAAAACCTAAATCCAAGAAAGTAAGGAAAAGCCTTTAGTGCTGTGTAATTTGGGATGGCGTTTATAGAGTGGAGCTTGATATGAACGAGAAAAACGAAGACCAATCGGAATCTAAACAGGAACACCCAAAGCCTGAATCCAAGTTAGACGCCGAGCAGTACGAGATACTATTACGGTGTTCGGAAAAAAATGACACGACAGAGTGGAACCAGTGGCGCAAACAGAGCCCTCGGAAGGATATTTTTCTTGGCGGCGCGAGACTTAAGGGCGCCAATCTCGAAAACGTGAACCTCAAGGGAGCGCATCTGGAAGGAGCGGACCTCAGCGATGCTTATTTGAAAGGGGCAGACCTGAGCAATTGCCATCTGGAAGGTGCGCACCTGCGTCACGCGCATCTTCAAGGCAGCTATCTGTATCATGCTCATCTGGAAGGTGCGTACTTATATGAAACCTATTTGGAAGGCGCAGACCTTAGCAACTGCCATCTCGAAGACGCTGCGCTTGTGCAGTGCCATCTGGAAGACGCGAGCCTCAGCAGTGCTTATATGTCAGGTGCTAACTTCAAGCGTGCCCATCTGGACCACGCGAACCTTTGCTATACTCATCTGGAAGATGCGAATTTTAAGTATGCGCATCTGGAACGTGCATTTCTTGTTAAGGCGCATCTGGAAAGCTCGAACTTCGAACAGGCTATCGTCGATGGTTCCACGCTTTTTTGGGAGTGCCGGGTAGACCGCAATACAAATTTTCGCGGAGTGAGTCTGGATAGTGCACGGATAGATACCGGGACAAAACAGCTTCTGGAATACAATACCAGGCGGATGAACTGGGAGCAGTGGTATAAGGAACATCCCCGGCTTCGACTGCCGGTCAAAGCGTTCTGGCAGATAAGCGATTACGGTCTTTCTACCAACCAAATTATAACGATTTTCTTTAAGCTGGTAATACTCTTTGCGGCTGTTTATTACGTTTGGGGTTCTATCGATTTCTATCTTAGGGATATCAAGGATTACCCCGGCATTGTCAGTAACCTCTTCGTGGACAGGCATGAGGTGACAGTAGTATGGTGGCTTGTGCCTTTGCGAACACTTTACTTTTCGATAGTTACAATGACAACGTTAGGCTTCGGGGATATATATGCAAACGCGCAGAGTTTCTGGGGGCACATATTACTCAGCATACAGGTTATCTTAGGGTACGTTCTCTTGGGTGCCCTGGTTACGCGTTTTGCAGTTCTGTTTACGGCCGGTGGGCCCGCAGGCAGTTTTCATAATGAGAAACGCTGAAAAGGGAGCCAGGAAAAACGCCCAAATGGGGGCCACCTGAGTTATAAATAATAGCATCTGCTATGACGCTGTGAACTTGTAGTAGAAGAAGTAGCTGGTGCCGAACTCACGGATCAGATGCTGGAGTACAACTTGGCGATTGTGCGCCTGCATTGAATTGTAGAGCTGCAAAAACCGCCTATATCTTTCAATTGTTTCACGCTTTATGTTGAGCTTGTTCAAGTCCAGTTCCCGGCCGCGTAAACCAAAGTATATCAGCATTGCCTCTTCATAAAGGGTCGGGACATCCTGATATCCGAGCTGGTCAAGGCGTCCAATATTTGCCGCGATATTATCAAGCTGACCGGCCAACAGGTAGCAGGCCATAAGGTACTCAAATGCCATTCTATTATCGGGATTCTGCCTGAGCAGCCCCGTAAGCATTTCCTCTATGGATTCTTCGTAGAGCCTGGCACCTCCATTTGTTCGTATGTACGAATTGACCCGTTTAATATAAGAAGCTATGTCCTGTTCAAATCCACTCTCCAGACCACTCAGCATTGATTCTGCTCTGTCACGATATATCAGGTCCTTTTTAAGAGCGTTTAGATATATTCGAGCTGTTGCTTCTTGTCCTTTAATGATGTTAATCCAGGCGAGCTTTTCCAGTATTATCCCGCTCTCGCCTTCGATAACGAGGAATTCGGAGGCCAGCTTCTCCGCATAGTCAACATTTCCCAGCTCTATGAAAGCATCACACATTTTCAATTGTGTCATAGAAGATTCTTCTTCCTCATGTGTGAGCAAAAGGGCGTGCGGATTTTGTGGGAAACATAACATGTCGTAGGGCAATCTGCCGGCATGATACAGAGCTCGATTAATGTCATGATTGCAGTAGATGTTGTAAATATTCTTCGGCAGACGGTTGCCGAGCTCAAGAACTTCGGACCATCGCCCCTGGCGGGAGAGATAGTTCATTAAGACGATTTGCCTGTGTACCTTGTCGTAGCTAAAATACAAACCGACTATCATTAAAATTACCGGAACGGCAGGCAATACGAATTTCTTAAAGTACGCCAAGATTGCTCCCCGGCGTCTAACAACGGCGCGGGTCTTTCTGCTCTTTTTCTTTCTGGTATGCTCTGCAGAAGTATCCCGATTCCTACTTAACAACATTCTCCATAAGCATATAAGTAACACCGTGACAGGCACGAAGGCGTACAGCATTACGACCAGAACCTTGGAGAGCATCTTCATGTTCGCAGTCAAATCCCGACAAAACGGAGTCAATACCAGGAATGCCTGTTTGGGTGAGATATAAAATACATACTCGGCCAGGACCCAGATGATAGCTGCTGCTGCCGGCAGTGTAAGAGCTGCCGATAACCAATCACGATGGTGAAAAATCAGGTATAATATTTTCATAAGGGAGAAAATTAGAACGCCTCCGGCGCCTGCAAGACAGTAGCCAATCGCTGCCATAAGACAGAAAACCACCATGCGAATTGTGCCACGGCGCAAATGCACTCTCTCTAAGACAAACGAAAACAACAATCCTATGAACAATGTCAGGCAGGCAGGAAGTGGATGGTCATAGTTGTTGTATATTGTAAGAATCATTATAGCCGGGAAATAGTGCAAAACTGTCGAATTATGATGGCCGGCATAAACATAATGTAGTCTTGAAAGCTCACAGAGACACAAAGCAACCATCACAATAAGCAACGCCCCCAGCCATGAGCAGTAGTACCACTGTGAAAGGAAACCATACGCATAAAAAACCAGCCCGCCGGGGATTCCGAGCGAGTTCTTCAGAAACCGCCATCCGGTAGAGAAAAGGGGGATATCGAGTATGATAGTGCCGAAACCGTGGTAGATCATGTGCGGTTTAACGAAGAGCCATATGTAGAGATAACAGAGCAAAAAGAATATCAAATAGAGCGAAACTTGGCTTTTCCTGCTTTGCATTCTTCTATATCCCAAAACCGTTAATAGCCTACTCACGCTCTTGCCAGGGTTCTGATTGCACGGCCTTTGGGGTGGCTGCCGTGATAGGAACCTCAACCTCAATACTGTCCTTATTACGTGCGGCCCGGCCGAGTAAGGATTTACTCACTCTAACTCTGTCACTGACCAGCTCGGGAACACTATACGTCTCCAACAGTGAGTCATAATATACAGGGTCTCGCTGCGGCAAAACAAAAGGTTTGTGTGCCATGCCATCGTCGTCAACATAGCTGATATACGTCCTTGTGAAGAGGCCACCTTGACGTTTGCTGCTGAACACAATCCACCTGCTGTTACTCGACCAACTGTGCCACGATTCGGAATACTTGCTGTTAATGGCGAGGCTTCTATATCTGCCCGTAGAAAGGTCCATTATGTAGAGGTCGCTGCTGGATTGATAAACGGGAAAACAGCCGTAGTCACACATGCAGAAGAGCAAAAATCTGCCATCTGGCGAAATCCTTGGCAGCAATATGCTCAGACCGGTTTCTTCAGCGGATAATACCGTCTCGACCCGGCCCCAGCTATTGTTCCAGGCATCATAACGTATGCGGCGAAGGTCATATTTGAGCTTATCGTAATTCTCGGGTGGTATTTTGTCCCGGTCTTTCCACAGCACCGGTCCGCTGCAATAATAGAGATACTCGCCGTCCGGAGACCACGTCGGATAGGTTTCGAGCCGATTTTTTTCTGATAACTGAGCCGGGCAAATTGCCTTGCGATCTTCAATCATATAACAGACTAATGCTGAGTCGAGATCGACAACATCACGCACCTCCATCCGGCCGGTATGAAAGAACTGGCGAACCTTGTTTATCGAATACACCGCCAATGTGCCACCTGGATGCCAAGCTGTGTAGCCCCACTTTGAGCCTATCTTGCTGACTGTGCCATTCCGAATTAGTAAGGTAGAGCTTCCGTACACTGCGCTGCGCAAACCAATTGTCATTGTATCGGGGTCATTGCCAACAAAACTATGGCAGTTAAGACAGCCCTCTCCAAATGACCTGCCATGCATAAGAAGTGACTCATCGTAGTTTACAAGGTTACGCTGATAAATCCCAATACTCTTCCACCAGTTGTATACAGGCTTCATAAGCCGATATACAACATAGCCGTCAATCTCATCTTCAGCGATAGTATTTGATATACTCTTAAACTTCTTCCATCCGTGCTCCGCATCCTTGACATAGATATCAAAGAAAATTTTATTGCCCTTGTTTGCTCTGAGCAGGGCCCACCATTTTTTAAAAGGAATGCGCACCTGGCCTGTCTTGCTGAAGATGTCTATTGCCTTGTCACTATTGGTATGGACTTTGGTGAAGTATTGTTGTCCCTGTTCGAGAATCCTGAAATTGATTGGGGCGATATTCGGTGGTATTACGATATCAGAGTAATCAGGACTTATTCTCGGCTCAACTGCAACTTCGGCGTACTTCTCGATTGCCTTAGGTGAGCTCAAGATAAACCATAATCCCGCAATGATAGTGACGCTGCCAAAGAGCATTGTTACGGCAAATCTGCTTCGTAATCCATGTGCCATATGCGAATAGATAGTTGTCAACATTCCATGACTGTATTCCACCCAGGGCGCTGTAGCCGAGTCAGGTCATATGCTACACGTCGCGAGCGCCTCTGGGACAAGGCAAACTGCAATGCATTCGCCGGTAATTATACTCCCTTCTTGTCAGTATAGTACTACAAAAAGAACTCGGAATTCTGGCAGACGAGCTCTTACGAAAAGACTTGGAATTCTCAGGTCGATTCGATTAACATAAATACCGGCTGACATAAAGCTTGATTGAGCTTTTTTATCGAATGAAATGAAAATGTTGGGATAAGAATATCACTCAGCTTCTTACAAGGAGTCAGTATGAACAGGAGAGAATTTTTGACACAGTCCGGTATTGCTGTCACAAGCTTAGGCGTATTGCAGGTATTTCACGGCAGAAGATTAGCTGCCAAAACCCGCAGTCTATCGAAATGCCACAATGCGAACGTACTGATGATAACCTGCCACGACATTGGGCGGCATATAGGCTGTTATGGCCTCAAGACAGTCCATACGGACAATATCGATGGGCTGGCCAGAAAAGGTATTCGTTTCCAAAACTATTTCGCCACCGATTGTGTTTGTAGTCCGAGCAGAGGAAGCATTCATACCGGAAGATACCCCCAGGCTAATGGACTGATGGGATTGACGCATCAGCCATGGGGATGGAGTTTTAAGAAAGGCGAAAAGCATGTAGCAGCAATTCTTAGAGAGGCCGGTTACAAAACCACATTAGTCGGACTCCAGCACGTAACAAGCGGTGACCCTGATTCGCTCGGTTATCAGCACGTGCTATCGCAGGAACGTAAAGCCGCTAAAATCGTCCAGGCCACGAAGGAACTGCTCCAAAAAGCAAGGAAGCAGGACCGTCCTTTCTTTATCAAAGTCGGCTTTTTCGAAGTGCATCGTCCGTTTACGGTAGGCACAGACACCGAAAAAGGTGTATTTATCCCGCACTACCTAAAGGATACGCCGGAAATCCGCGAGGACCTTGCGAGGTTTCAAGGAACAATCCGCTTTTTTGATACCTGCGTCGGTGAAATTCTGGATGCGTTGGGAAAGAGCCATGTAGCGGAGAACACATTAGTCATATTCACTTCCGATCACGGGATACCTTATCCCGGTGCGAAATGGTGTCTTTACGATCCTGGAATCGAGACGCCCTTAATCATGTACCATCCAGGGACAGCTCTCGAAGGCGGCAAAGTTTTCCACCAGTTAATGAGTAATGTGGACTTACTGCCCACGTTGCTTGATATTCTCGGTGTTGATATTCCTCAAAACCTTCAAGGACACAGTTTCAAGGAAGTGATAGAAGGCACGAAAACCGACTCTCCCCGAAATGAAATATTTGCCCAGCGTACAAGCCATGCATTGCGTGACAACACTTCTCGAACTGTGCGAACATATCGCTATAAACTAATCCGTTACTTCGAACCCGGTAGGTTGATTGAGTTTCCTACAGATGCTGTGCCGCAGCGGGTGGCCGAACATACAGAGCGACCCAAAAGAAATATGGGCAGGAGGCCTGTTGTTCAACTATTCGACTTGAAGGAGGACCGGCACGAACGTAATGATCTTGCCACGTCACAGGAATATGCAAGTATCGCCAGGGACTTGTCGGATCGGCTTTGGCGCTGGATGGAGGATGTGGGCGACCCAATTCTCGACGGGCCCCTTGTCACGCCATACTACAAACAAGCTATGGAAGACTATCATCGGTTCCGACATCAAAGAAGCGGCCAGTAGGTAACATAGCCAATACCACTTTTCCACCAATGTAGAGGGGGAGATAGAAGACGAGTTTTGCAATCGTCAGACAGATTTGGTATTCTATTAACAGATAAGCTCAGTAGCTCAGTGAGTAGTTTTATCTTGGAAATGTTCAATAGCGTTGTGAACAGCAGCTTATGAACAATAAGTCGGCCGGCAACGCCGGCTAAGATCTTGCCCGCCTCCGGCGGGACTTTTGATGGAAGGAGACAAATATGAAGCGGAAAAATCTGTTTTGTCCGGCTTTTGTGTTACATGTGCTGTTTCTGTTACTTAACCCTGGTTGTACCGTTGCCGGGCAGATCCAACAACCGCAGGCCTTGGTTGGGCATACGGTTGGGGAGGATTACAAGGTTGCACGCTATGAGAAAATTCAGGAATATTTTCAACACGTGGGAAAACATTCTCGCCGAGTAATTGTACGCGAGATTGGGCTGACCACGGAAGGGCAAAAAATGATTATTGCGGAGATTACAGATGAGGCCACACCTGAACAAATCAGGCAGGCAATGGCAAACCAAAAGAAAATTGCAGACCCGCGATTAATCAAAGACCAGGAGCATGAACAAAACCTTATCGCAAATGCAAAAGTGGTAATACTGTTGAATTGCAACCTGCATTCCACGGAGATAGCGTCCAGCCAGATGGCAATGGAGCTGCTGTATGAATTGGCTACCAGCACTTCATCGGAAATACAGGAAATTCTCAAACGGACGGTAATTGTGCTGATACCCAGTGCCAACCCCGATGGGCTTAACAAGGTCATCGACTGGTACGAACGGTCGCTGGGAAAACCCTGGGAAGGTATGGGGATGCCTTGGCTTTATCAAAAATATGCGGGCCATGACAACAACCGGGACTGGTTCATGCTCAATCTGAAGGAAACCCGTTTGGTAACCAGAGTAATTTACAAAGAATGGCTGCCCAACATCGTATATGATATTCACCAGATGGGCAATTCCGGAGCAAGGCTTTTTGTTCCGCCGTTCTTCGACCCGAAAAATCCAAATGTCCATCCGCTGAACGACTATATGATGCTGATAATCGGGGGACATATGGCGGCGGAGCTTACCCGGGCGGGCAAGAAAGGGATTCTTAATAGCGCGATGTACGATAACTGGTGGCAGGGAGGTTTCCGCACCACAGCATATCGCCATAACATAACAGGAATACTCACTGAAGCGGCGAGTGTATTAATTGCCTCGCCTGTTTTCCAACGCAAAAGCGAGCTTCGCGGAGGACGTCGAGGTATGCCGGATTACGCTATGGCGACCAACTTTCCCGACCCATGGCAGGGTGGCTGGTGGCGACTGCGCGATATTGTGGATTACGAAAAGATCGCTTGTATGAGCCTTTTTACATTAGCGGCACGGTATCATGATCTGGTTACGAGCAACACAATCAAACAGGCACGCGACGCGATAGAACGCGGCAAGACAGAGCCGCTATTTGCATGGCTGGTTCCTCCGGACCAATTCGAGGCTCGAACCGCAGCGGAAATGCTGTCCATTCTGCACGCCACGGGCGTCGAGGTACATCAGGCAGAGGACGAATTTTTAGCCGACGGCGTGCGCTATCCGGCCGGGACATACATCCTCTATTGTTCACAGCCATACCGTTCTCATCTGAACGATATGATGGAACGGCAGGTATATCCGAATCGATCCTACTATCCCGAAGGGCCGCCCGAAGCCCCATACGACATGGCCGGCTGGACTCTGCCGTTACAGATGGGAGTGCGTAGTGTGAGTGTATATCAGCCATTTGAATCTCGGGCGCAAAAACTCGATACTGTGACAATGCCGCAAGGCAAGGTGACAGGGTTGTCCGAAGAGACCCGCGGTTATGTAGTGCAGGCCGGGGCTAATGATAACTATCGCCTGATAAACCGTTTGTTTAAGGCGGGCATCGCTTTTCAGATAATTTCTTCGCAAACACGATGGAAGGACATAACCGGTCAGGAAACACCATACGGCTCTTTGTTTATACCTGATGCAAATAATGTGGCCAAAGCAGCGCCAAAACTTCTCGAAGGGATTTCCACAACATTAATCGGTGTACAGCAAAAATATTCGGAAGCAAAATCTGCATGCAGGAGCATATCACCGCCACGTCTGGGCCTTTATCAACCCTGGACGGCCAACATAGACGAAGGGTGGACTCGGCTGGTACTGGATAATTTTGAGTTTGCTTACACTTCCTTGCATAACGCCGAGATCCGGGCCGGTAATCTAAGAAAACGATATGACTGCCTGATTTTACCGTCCCTTAGTTCCGACTCGATAATTAAGGGCCGAGCCGTGGACACGACCGAGCCACAATATGTCGGTGGGATCGGCTCTGAAGGAATTATCACGCTGCAGAACTTCGTACAGGAAGGAGGGACATTGATATGCATAGACAACTCATGTAATCTTCCGATAGAGTATTTCAATATCCCTGTTCGCAACGTCGTTAGAGGCAAAAAAACGAAAGAATTTTTCTGTCCGGGTTCTATACTGCGCATCTGGATAGACCAGGAACATCCGGTCGGTTACGGGACGCCGGAATGGATATCCGGGTACTTTGCAAGGTCTCAGGCATTTGAATTAATTGGAGCGTCGAAAAAAGAAAATGAAGACCCTCGAGGTCCTGAAGTCCGCTTCCCCGTCCGCGTTGTGGCGCGATATTCGGATACGGTCCTGCTGGAAAGCGGATGGATCAGAGGAGAAGAGCTCATAGCCGACAAACCGGCAATTGTCGAAGTACAATACGGCAAGGGAAAAATCATTCTGTTAGGATTTCGAGTCCAACATCGTGGGCAGTCACATGGGACTTTTCGCCTGCTGTTCAACGCAATCCTTTATAGCAATTAAAAACGTCAACATAACTATATGAGTAAGGTGATGCAGAGGGGTTGAAGAATATAACCTATCTTTCTAACAGGTATTGACGGCGTGCTGCCCTAATTCCTCGAAAGACTCAATTAGTGAGATGTCGGGCCGATGTATCAACCGTGGCCATCTGCCATGCACGAATCTTTTCCGTCAGGCGCGCAATGACATCCTGATGCTTGCCGTCGTAAAAGAGATTTGTCGTCTCAAACGGGTCCCTGTTCAGATCAAAGAGCTGGCTCTTATCCTTATCGGCAAGGCAGAGTTTCCAGCCGTCCGGCGAGACGACCGTGCGTATCGTTTCCTGCTCCGGGGACGTGGCGTTCCATTCGATAAACACGTGATCCCGCGCCGGCTTTCCGCCTTTCATAAGCGGAATGAGGCTCCGACCCGGTAAGCCCGCAGAGGCCTGCGCTTTGCCCATCGCGTCGAGAATCGTCGGTACGAGATCGATGTGGCTGACCGGCTGCCGAACGATGCGTCCCTTCGTTCCCAATTGCGGGATGTGCATCAGCCACGGAACCCTGGCGGACTCCTCATACATCACTCCTTTCTCAACCATCCCATGCGCGCCCATCATATCGCCGTGATCGCTCGTGTAGACAATAATCGTATTATCGGAGAGCCCCAGATCCTCCAGCATGTCCAGAATCCTACCCACACTACGGTCAACCTGCGAAACAAGCCCATAATAACGGGCGATCAATTTTCGCATTGATTTCTCATCCATACCGTATTTCATCCGGCAGGATTCACGCTTCTGGCGGTACCGCAACGGCTCGTCGTCCTCGAGAGGGTCCTTAAAGTTTTCGGGTAAATCAATCTCATCGGGGTCATACATATCGTCAAGCGGCCCTGTAAAAGGCATGTGCGGCTCGAGAAAGTTGATGTACAGGACAAAAGGATTCCCGCGATTGGCCCGCAGGAAA
>JBGVTO010000387.1:0-4513 GCA_041862635.1 Phycisphaerae bacterium
TATGACAGCCCGCCGGCATACGGGAGCATCTTCCTCAGATATTCATAATTGTCGAATTCTCTGCTGGGACCTCTCCAGTCGGGGTATGAGCCGAAATACGGATTATCAACCTTCTTGAATAGTGAGACCATCCAATCGGCGTCGTTTGACAGCCCACCGTGGTTCTCAATCAGCACACGTATGCCGGCAGGTACAGCATACTCCAGCAGAAGATTATAGCAGTCGGCCGCCCACTCAAGCGCCTGATCTTTAGGGGCATCCTTCGGGCCGCGGCAATTGGTCCTGATGGAATGGCAGCCAAGGTACTTCGCTATATCCACCCACTTACGGTGGTTTATGGCGGCCTGGATCCGTTCGGCCTTGCTCGGATCGCATGTCTCTCCTTCGTCATCCACCATTATGAGGACCATCGTGACGTCGTACTTCTCAGCATTGCGCCGCAGGTCCCGCAGGTAGGAGTAGGTTGGCAGCTCAAACAAAGTGCTTACGAACTCAATTCCATTGATGTCAAAATCCTCCCTCGCAATTTTTGGAAAATCCAGAGTCTTCCACTTTCCCTCTCGTATTTCACGAACCAGGGCCCATTGAGCGATAGAAATATCATCTTTGGGTTCCCGCAAGGCGGGGTCCCTTTTCACAGTTCCTGGTGCAGCATTAACTTGGCTTCCCGCAAGGCGGGGTCCCTCTGTATCTTTTGCCAGAACTAAGCTGCCAAGACCGGCTCCGACTGCAATTGCTCCGCTCAAGAATTCCCTTCGATTGACTTTTTTCATTTTGTTTTCATCTGACATAATACAACTCCTTGGAATTCCAATATGAATGATCTATTTAATCAACACTTTCCATTTGTTCCTTTTGGAAACGCTTTCTCGCCTTTCGATTCGATTATGACCTTAAAGTCTCCCTGTCCTTACCAGAAATTCGTTCCCTCTTTATTTGCAAGGACATATAGCAAAATTGACGACAGCCATTGTATCTAAGTTCACCGCTTCTCGAAAGGCAAATTCTGCGGCCTTGTGGTTGTAATACATTTGGTCATCTGTCAGAAGTTTTTTGACCGGTCCCGCCAGCATATTCGAACCGGTGCGCGCGTACTTAGCACACCCCAAATGGGCCCTTTTCGGCCCTCGCCTGACTCTCGACCAGTTGTCGTAAGTGTTTGTCAATACTAATGTAATGTCGGTTTTCATAAATCTCAGAAAAGCTGACTTGTTGAAGAAAAAGAATTGAGAGTTTTTGTATCGCGAAGCCGGCATAAAAACTCTTAATTCTTTAATCGAAATATGACCGTCACGTTTTGGATAGTGAAGTGACCTAAGATGCTCCTAACATAAGAGGCTTGCAACTTCGAGTTACTATGTGCAATCTGGGGCGTGTTCGCTCCCTACTTTTTTGACTCAGCAATTGTGCATCTTGACATGACCGGGCCCAAAATATAACCCAGAACGAATGTTATCCCCGTCCCGATGACGATCAACCAGCTCCAGCCAAGCTTGAGGATTTCCTGTTTTATCAGCAGCAGCAGTACCACACAAACACCTGTGCTGAAGAGCATCGCGGGTATGTTGGCGAGGTTAGCGTTTCGCCGTGTGAGCAGGCCAAGCAGGAAGACGCCAAGCATAGGGCCTCCGGTGAGCGAGAGGATCTGGAAGGCAAACCAGAGAATGTTCTTAACCGGAGCACAGGCCGCCGCGATCCCCGCCAGGACCAGGCCAAAACCGACCACCCCTATTCTTGACACGAGCAGATAGTGCTTTTCCGATGCATGCCTGCGAATCAGAGGACGATAGATGTCAGTGACGAAAGAAGAGGTGAGAGAGCTTAGCGGCGAATCAACGCTGGCCATGAAGATTGCGCCCAGGACCAGACCTTTGAGGCCGGCGGGCAAAACATTTCGTGCAAAATGCGGAAGGATTTCCTTGAGCTCCTGGGGCAAGGGCAGTGAAGGACTCTGCTGGTAGAATACATAGAGCAGCGTGCCGACAAGCAGATAGAGCCAGTAAACGGGCAGGACGGTGACAATGGTGGAGATAATGGTTTTCTGACTGCTCTTTCGAGTCTCGACGGTAAGCAGTCTCTGGACCATTTCCTGGTCGGTTCCGAAGGCGACAAGTCCTACGAAGAATCCGTTGGCCGATCCTGCCCAGAACGTGGAAGGTTCGTTGAGGTTGAACTTGAAATAGAATGTGCTCAGACGCCCGGCCTCGTGCGCAGTCTGTACGGCTGCGGCCAAGCCGCCGTCGATGTGCTGAATAAGATAGACGACGAGCACGGCGCCGGCGACAACGAAGAACAGGGCCTGGTAAGCGCCGGCCCAGACGACCGCCTTTATGCCGCCAAAGGCAATAAAGACAATGCTAACCACGGTGAATAAAGTTATCGTCGCGGCCAGGGGCCAGCCCATGATGACACCGACAGCCATACACGTTGCGTAAAGGCGTACGCCCGAAGCCAGAAGACGCGTTATGAAGAAGTAGATCGAGCCGGTGTACTGGGTCGCCGGTCCGAATCGGTGCCCCAAGAACTGGTAGATGCTCGTACAATTGTATTTGTAGAAGGCCGGAATAAATAAAAATGCCACCAGGAGCCGGGCCAGGGCCGAGCCAACCATAAACTGAATCCATCGCCAGTTCTCGGTGAAGGCCGTATGCGGAATGCCGACAATTGTCAGGGCACTGATCTCAGTGGCTACAAACGACAAACATGCCACGACGGGTGGAACGCGTCGGCCTCCGAGGAAGAAGTCGTCCGTATCCTTTTCCTCTCGTCCGAAAACGTATGAGATGACGAACAACAGCACGACGCCGACGCCTACAATGCCCCAGTCGAGCCCACTTAGTGTTCCTGCCTGAGCTACGATGGGATTCACGATGTCTCCTCAATTGCTTTTCGCAGAAGTTGGTCGCATTCGTTAAGTATTTTCAGGGCACCCGCCAAATTCGTCCGGCGAAAGTGCATTACAACAGCGGCTTTAACCTTTCCCTGTGCGCGTCCGAGCAGTCGTCTTGCGCCAGATCGGCTGAGATTGGTCATTTCCATCACAATCCGCAGAGAGCGGTCGCGCAATTTCTCATTTGTCGCCTGCAGGTCAACCATAAGATTTCCGTAGACCTTGCCTAATTTGACCATAGCTCCTGTGGTGAGAGTGTTGAGAACGAGTTTAGTCGCAGTACCGGCTTTCATCCGGGTTGAACCAGTGATAACTTCCGGGCCGACAACCGGATTGATGATGATTTCAGCGGGGATGTGCCCGACAGCCTCCGGGGCACAGGTAACAAAAATGGTCGCTGCCCCTATTTGCCGTGCCTGCTTGAGAGCGCCATGCACAAAAGGGGTCATACCGCACGCGGCCAGGCCAACCACTACGTCACTTGCTTTTACCCGATTCTTTCTTATTGATATAGCACCATCCTGGGCGCAATCTTCGGCCCCTTCAATAGCTCGAACCAGCGCACGTCGGCCACCGGCAATTATGCCCTGTATAAGTGAAGGCTGGACACCAAAAGTAGGTGGGCACTCCGCGGCATCTAACACACCCAGCCGGCCGCTTGTACCGGCTCCTACATAAAACAGCCGCCCTCCCTTTCTGAACCGCGCTACAATCATATCAACCGCCGCAGCAATTTGTTTAGACTGCCGCGCCACGGCAGCGGGTACGAGAGCATCTTCAGCGTTAATAAGCTCAACAATCTGTTTTGTTGTTAGCTTATCGATATTTTCGCTGGCGCGGTTGCGTTTTTCGGTGGTTGGCAAATGTCTACGTTTTCTTGTCATACTGGTATTATTTTTCCCAGAACAACCTGTCGGTCAGCACCTGTGGCACCAGGCATGTTATTAGTAAGCCCGTTTATAGTCGCCCAGGCTAAAATAGCAAACGAAACCGCCTCTTTGGCATCGACGCTAATGCCAAAATCTTCGGTAGAGAGCATCTTAGCATTCGGCAGCTCGCTACGCAACATCTCCACCAACGTGTTATTGTGAGACCCGCCCCCGCATAATATTACCTCATCCGGCATCGTCGGCAGGAACTGATAGTATGCCTTAGCGATACTATTTGCAGTAAAGGCGGTCACGGTCGCCACAATATCGCTGTCGGACAAGCCTTGTTGGGCTGCTTTTTGGTATATTCTGTTTGCAAAAGCACTCCCGAACTCTTCGCGACCGGTGGATTTTTGTGGATGCCGTCGTAAAAAAGGATGCCGGAGCATTTCATTCAGAAGCCTTTTGTTGACCGAGCCCTTTGCTGCTATTTTTCCAGCAGGGTCGAAGCGTTTCTTACCGCCACTGATAAGCTGGATGATGCTGTCAATCACCACGTTTCCAGGGCCTGTATCAAAGGCGATAATATCATCCCGCTTACAGCCGCACGGCAGGAAAGTTACATTAGCAATACCCCCAATATTCTGTACGGCACGAGACAACCGATTGTGGCCAAATAGAATATAATCAGCGTAAGGCACCAAAGGGGCACCTTCGCCTCCGGCAGCCATGTCACGAGGCCTAAAATCTGCTA
>JBGVTO010000388.1:0-2935 GCA_041862635.1 Phycisphaerae bacterium
GCCAAGTGTAATTGAAGTTACATTGGCAAGGTTCACACCTTGGTCCGCAAATGCCTGCAGGGGGATATTCCATGAAGTCCAGGAGCCTGTCTGTGCTGCGTTCGGATTGGGATTAGTGACGGCTGCACTGCCATTGAGAACGACATACATCGGCTCGGCAGCATTGGCCGCGTCACCCACATGCCAAATTGTCAGTCTGTCAACGTCCTTCTGGGTCCAGTTACGAAGCTCAGTTAATGTCAAAGTGGCCTCTGATATACCAACAGCGTTATCGTATGCAAACGGCATCGATTGCAAACCACCGTGGACGATAGTTTGCTCAGCATATGGGGGGGTGACGTAACCAACGATAGAACCGTTTATGGTCGGATTGTCGTAGCCGTCAATCCACGCGTAAAAGATGTTGTTGCTCCCAGGTTCAGTAGGATCAATGTCATTGTAGCTCTCCATATCGTCCACGATAAGGAAGTTGGCCGTTGTAAAGCTCCAGACGCCGCCTACCCACGGACTGTCCGGATTGTTGTTATTGATTTCATCAACACGCCAGTAGTAAGTAGTGTTCCACTCAAGCACTCCGGGATCATAGCTCTCAGAGCCAAGAGCCCTCGTGCCTTTATACTCGGGTGAGCTTGCATCGGCGTTGCGTACCGCTTCTTCATCTGTGCCGAAATAAACATCGTGTGATTCAGCAAAGTCTCCGGGACCCCATGTAAGAATAGTCGTTTGTTTTACATCAACAGAGCCGGTCCTCGGATTGGCACTGCTGGCCTTTACCGGCAGTGATAGTGCCGCCTGCGGAATGATTTGCTTTGGAGTGTGGGGGCTCGACCAGCGCAGTTCTGCCACGGCACCGCCCCCGTTTTCGTAATATTCCATTACAACGCTGTAAAACTGTCCTGCTACAAGGTCTATCATTCCTCGGTTCTCGGTTGCTGAATGGTCAACCCAATTGTCAACAAGTTGCAGACCTTCGACCCACAGACGCACACCATCATCGGTTCTGGCATAGAATGTATAGGTCTCTGTGAAAGCCGCCTCTACCTGACCGCTCCATCTGACTGAGAAGTTATCATCGCCGACCGACGGGTCCGGCCCGCCCGGATCGCCCCAGTTAAAGTCGATTTGAGGATCAACACGGTTCAAAACGAGGTTCTCGAAATTCATACCTGTAAAGTAATCTGCACGCACACCACCGCCGCTCCCTGCTATTGTAAAGGTCCAGACGTTGCCTTTATGTGTCTCGATGCCATCGAACTCGTCGATGCGCCAATAGTAGGTCTTGTCTAATTCGAGGGTTCCAGGATTGAACTTTGTATTACCGATCGGACCTTTTGCGGCGCCGCCTGTTCCGGCATCGACGTCAGCAAAATTGTCCCCGAAGTACACCTGGTGTAATTTTATCTCGAAACCAGGTTCCCACTTGAGTACTAAATCATTCGGATCTATAAATTTAGCTCCGTCAGCCGGTACGGGATTATAGGCAGTCTTGGGTGGCACCAGAAAGCTCCAGACATCGCCTCTCCACGGGCTGTTCGGGTCGTTTTCATTTATCTCATCAACCCGCCAGTAATACGTCGTTCCATTTGTAAGGCCGTCCGGATAAGCAAAACCAGGAAAGCCAACCACATAAAACTCCTCGGCCTGATTACCCTGGAAAGCGCTCTCGGCGCCATTGTTCACATCATTGAAATTGTCGCCAAAATAAACATCGTGCGTTACTGCTGATTTTCCCGGGTCCCACGAGAGGCTGGCCCATGTGTCCTCGTGTACGGCTCCATCTTCCGGATTGGGATTTTTGGCTGTAAAACTTTTGAAAAGAGGTGGGACATAGTCGCCTTCGTAGAGTCGTACGCCGTCTATCCAAAAATCACCGGCTGCAAAAGCGAGGTGGAATGAAGGGCTGGCGGGAGTCACATCCTCAGTAAAGACAGGAGTGGTTACGCTGAATTCCTGCCATTTTTCGGTGGCAGTGAAGACCTGATCGCCATAGGCTTCCCATGGAGCTGCGGCATGTTCCGGCTTCATACGAAACTGTAGCGTGCCGGATTTGCATTTGAAAAAGCAGGAAAACGTGTATTTCTTGCCTTTCTCAAAGATATAGCTTCCGTCCGACATGCCGCTTTCATGAGGGCCGGCCCCTGCCGATGGAACCACAAGGTGCAGGCAATAGTCTCCCTCTATCGGACCTTCGGGAACCGCGGCATCCACACATTCGGTAACGACTTCGAATGTCACGTCGCCATAGATGTTCCATGGCCCTGCATTACCGGTCTCAAAACCACCGTTGGGCAGTAGATTCACGACTTCCTGTGCGTAGCTTGGACCGATTCCTATGAATCCTATCAAAAAAACTCCTGCCAACCAAACTACTTGAGTTTTCACGATACTTTCTCCTGCAAAGAAGGTTACAATAATAACCACTGTGCTTCGACCACACACCAAAGCACTTGTTGTTTTCAACATATGAGTTATTAGCCGAAATGTACAATATCTGTCCCGTGAAACACAAAGTTACACTATAGCTTTGTACTTCACATAATAATTCCTCCTCTACCGAAAAACTAAAAGATTTGCACCTACTGGATGACCTCTAAGCTGCAGTCGTCCGGCTATGTAGGTACAAGCTTCATTAATATTATCTATACCAAATTATCTACCTCCCGGTCAAGGCAAATCCCTTGACTATGTATTAGCATGCCTCGTGTCGTGCTATAAGAAAATGTGTTACCTTTCCATTTCTAAATGCCTTAATTAAGTAGAGGCCATTAATAAAAAGTATTTTGTAGCCAGTGAAACTTATCCAACAAAGAAAGAGATTGGGAAAAATGACTTCAAAAACAATTGTTAAATTCAGATTATCAGCACTTGAGCAAAACGTGGGGTGACTTCGAAAGCGTCGACCAGATTTGTAAAGGAGGATAGAGATGTCTTGGGA
>JBGVTO010000389.1:0-4910 GCA_041862635.1 Phycisphaerae bacterium
TGAATTTCGAACACACCGCGCCGGAGACCTTCGTCAAGTCCTTCCTTGGTGGAACCGTAGTCCTGCACGTTGCCGAATGGGTCAGTGAACTTATCAATGTCCCAGGGATTTTCGACCATGCGTGTCACCGGATTGGCATAGCCCGGCGTAACGTTCTGAACCATCACGAAACCGTACTCCTCCAGCGGCTCGACCAGGTACTTGATGATGTCCTCTTTGCACGGTGTGGGATAGTGCCACCTCAGGCTATAGGCATGTTCCGAGGCTCCCATATCGTCCATGACGAAGATGAAAGCGTTCTCGAAGTTATCGTTGAACAGACCATACCCAATGCAGTAAACAAGCGCTCTTCTGAAAAGCTGCCTCATCGCCGGAGACTTGCCAAACCAATTTCGGCCGCCACCAATCCAGACGGCCTTCGTTTCGTCGCTTATGTCCCGCACCACCAGTTGCGGGTACTCTCCTATTGTGCCGAGTACGATTGTGACAGGGCGCGCCTTGCAGCGGACAATCTGCATCTCGGACTGCGTCTCGGCTTGTACAACCGTTCCAACTACGCCAGCAGTGATGAAGTGCTCCCCGGATATTGTCAATGCAGCATCTGCGCCCTCGGGCGGTCGGCCTGAAACGCCCTGATAGTCAACGCCCAGGAGGCCAGAAAGTTCGGGAGTTGCGATATCGTCAAACAGGGCTACGAGGCTCATTCCATACTCTTTTACGGCGCGGCGCACAGTTTCATAGTTGGCGGAGAATCCTTCCAGCTTTTCCGGATTGGCCATCCATATCAGGCAGCTATAGTTCGGCTCGGCGACACCATTCAGGAAACGGTTGATTTGAAGCCGCTGCTGGTCAAGACGAAGAATATCGAAAGGAATACCCCATATCTTGAGCATGGTTATTACGTCACGGAAGTCTTCGTTCGACTCCCGCATTCGACCACCGAATCTCGTCTGGTCATCGATGCTGTAACTACCTGGGTCGTCCCACTGGTCACCGATTACCACAAGTACCCGGTAAGGTTTCGAGGCGGCCCGGCTGGGCTCGCCGGCGATCACACCACTCGTGACTATCGCCAGCAGCAGCACGAGAGAAAGCAGGGATATCAATTTGGTTCGCATAGTTGTCTCCTCGAAATACATCATCCTACCTGTCAATGAAGTACTTACGTAAACTTGCTTCATGTCACTAATTTTACTATCTTGTTACTATGAACACCACAGGAAATCTTCTAACAAACCTTCGTACTCTCCTGAATACAGTGGAGAAATGTCTTGAAATTGGTAATCAGCCGCCAAATTCGTGTTTCTGAGGTTTTGTGCACGATAAACTACCGAAAAAGCGGACAGAACGCTTGCATTCTCAGGAGAGACTTGATATTTTATTGGACACAAGACTCAGCAGCGTAGCTGAGCGGCCCTAAATGAGAATGTTAGATAAGACATTCAAAACCTGATATCATTTGCGTCATGAAAGATTCTATCTCTTCGAAACATCTCCCAAAAGGTTTCCAAATAAAAAATTCCCAGGCCAGGGTCTTGCCGCCGGGACACAATTGTCTGACTCGTCGCAACGTTATCAAAGCGTTGCTGGCTTCTACGAGTGCGGCAGCGTTTTCGAACGTAGCTCGGGCAAAGAAAACGAAACGCAAGCCCGATCCGCGAAAGGGTTCACCCAAACGCTATGACATGAAGAAATCCATCAATCAGTGGGCGTTTCCTTATCCCCAACGAATGAATTTGAAGGAATGCCTTCAGTTAGCCAAGGACGCCGGATTTGACGGAATCGAATTGAACTACGACTTGGAGACCGACCTTTCGCCCAAGTCAGGAACTAAAGACTACCAAGACATTCGACGATTGGCCGACAAAATCGGCATTCAGATTAGCGGGCTTTGCTCCTTTCTTTTCTGGCCTTATCCTTTGACAAGCAACGACCCGGATAAACGCGCGAAAGGCATCGAGATAGCTGGTAAAATCGCGACCGCAGCTCATGACCTCGGCGTAAAGAACGTGCTGCTGGTGCCGGGTGCGGTTGATATCCCTTGGCGAGACGATTATGAGCCGGTACCTAACGATGTCTGTGACCGTCGCGCCAAAGAAGCCGTTGGAAAGTTAGCCCGCCAGGCCGAAAAGCTAAAGGTCTCCCTGAACATCGAAAATATTTTCTTCAACGGCTACCTCATGACTCCCATGGAAATGAACGATTTTGTCGACTCGTTCCAAAGTGAACATGTGAACATTCATTTCGACACGGGTAATATCTCGATATTTCAGCATCCTGAGCACTGGGTGCCGTTAATGGGTAAACGCATTATGAATACTCACTTCAAGGAATTCACGAAGAAGAGCACCGATTATTCACTGGAAACATTTCGCCCGCTTCTTGACGGCACTACTAATTGGCCCGCCGTAATGGAGGAGTTAGATAAGGTAGGGTATCGTGGATACGTCACCTTTGAGTATTTTCATCCCTATCCACACTACCCGGAGGCCTTGATTTACCATACGTCGGACTCTCTGGATCGCATCTTGGGGCGGATTTCATAGCAGATACTCACTTGCTCAGAACCGTTGAAGCTTGAGTTTACAAATCGCTCTCAGTACCTTGTGGAACGCGAAACAGAAGCGGCGTCTGCGCGGTTTGGGCTGGTTGTCTTTAACCGAAGGGTCACCGCTGCCGACAAAAGCAGAGGCGCCTATTAAATAAAACTACTACACATAACTATGGAAGTAATCTCCTGATGAATATTAATTGATAGGTATAATCTTCGTTACGTAGTGCCTGTACGTCTTCAGCAAAACTTCTGCAAAATGGCCGGACATGGTTAACGGGATGACATATCTTCAACCTCATCTATGGTCTTCGGTATTTTTTTGCCCAACACACGATGGCCGTTTGCTGTCACCAGAACATCATCTTCTATTCGCAGACCTCCAAAATCCTCATATTTCTTAACCATATCATAGTTTATATATTGTGAGTTTTTTTTCTCAGCCATCCACCGGCTTATCAATTCGGGAATGAAATAAACTCCCGGCTCTACTGTCACCACAAAACCCACTTCAAGCGCCCTGCCGAGTCTCAAAGACCTCCAGCCAAACTCAGGATTCCGTCTAATCGTATCAGTATAACCGACATAATCTTCTCCCAGTCCTTCCATATCGTGGACATCCAGCCCTAACATATGCCCTAATCCGCACTGAAAGAATAAAGTATGTGCCCCTGAATCAACCGCTTCTTCGATATCCCCCTTCATCAAGCCAATTTCTTTTAAGCCGGATGCAAGAACCTTGCAGGCGAGACGATGAACGTTTCTGAATTCAACGCCGGGCTTTATAGCTTCAATCGCTTTTTCTTGTGCATTCAGGACAATAGTATAAATTTCCTTTTGTCTTTCTGAAAATTTTCCACTTACAGGAATCGTCCTGCTAATGTCACTGGCATAGCCGAGAATGGTTTCTGCGCCCGAATCATTGATAGCGATATCGCCTTGCTTCATTACGTTTCCATAATAGTGGTTATGAAGTATCTCTCCTCGGACTGTGAAAATAGTGGGAAAGGCAAGACGACATCCACTCGATATGGCAATTCCTTCCATCGCTCCGACAACTTCCATCTCAAGCATACCGGGTCTTGACATTTTCATCGCCATTGCCTGCATTTCATAAGAAACATCAAGAGCAGCTTCAATTTGTTCAATTTCTTCCTTGCTTTTTAAAGACCTTTGCGCCACTACAGCTCTTATTAAAGTTTCCGAGATATAATCCTGGATTGCCGTTTGATGTGTTCCCAATAACCTTTCGATTTTCAAAATACTTTCCGCTCTGTACTGGGGAAGAAAATGGATTTCTCTGCCTTGTCGAACAGCTTTTTCTAACGCAACCTGCAATTTAGCAATCCTGGTGGTTTCGTGAACACCTACTTCCTGAGCCCGCTCACTCAAAGCCGGCTGCGGCCCCGTCCAGATAATATCATCAACTGTCAAATCATCGCCAAAGATTATTTCTTTGTCCCGGTCGACGTCGATAATCGCAGCCAGAGATGGAAAATCGAGTCCAAAATAGTAAAGAAATGAGCTGTCCTGCCGAAAAGAATACTGATTGTCCTGATAATTCATCGGGCTTTCTTCATTGCCCAAGAAAAGGATCAATCCGGATTGAATCTGCTCTTTTAAACGGCTTCTTCTCTCAACGTACACGTCTGCTGGAAACATTTCTTAGTCCTCGTCAGAGGTCTGTTTTTTCTTGGTCAACAAACTGACCACTATCAGGCAAATCACCGACAAGGTGATTGCCGGCAATACTGCATCCAGGTCTGAGAGGTAAGCCGGCAGGGCATCTTTTATAAAATCCATTTCTTCCCAGGCCAAAGCCATTGCCGTTCCTGAAACTATTGAGGCGATAGCGCCCTGTTTGGTGGCGCCCTTCCAGAACAGAGCGGCAACCAGACACGGAGTAATTGCAGAGCCATAAATAGTGAAAGCATAGAGCGCTTTTTCAAAGACAGTTGTGGATTCGGCAAATGCCAGAGAAACCAGCCAGGCGATTATACCGAATGCCAAAACCAGAACTCTACTGAGAAAAACGACTCTCTTTTCACTTGCCTCGGGATTGATATAGTTTAGATATATATCACGAATAAAACAGGTTGCCGGCACTAACAAGAAGGAATCAGCGGTTGAGATAATAATGCCTACGACGGTTATCATAAAGAAGGTGCCGAGAATCAGCGGCATGAATTGTTTTGCCGCGTAGATAAGCACATACTTACCATATTCGGCATCCGGTATCATGCTCGAACATATCCATGCCTCCAAAATAATCAGACTTTCGATAACCAGTACCGCTAATATCATGAAGGTGACAGCGGTTTTTGCGCCTTTGGCATCCCTGCTCGCAAAGAACCGCTGA
>JBGVTO010000390.1:0-14859 GCA_041862635.1 Phycisphaerae bacterium
ATTACCTTCTCGCCGAGTATCTTTGCTGCTTCGCACCAGTTGTACTTCGGTACTGATAAAGATGCCGTGAAAAATGCCGATACCAGCTCGCCAGAGTATAAAGGCACCAGGGACCTTGGTGCTGAGAGCTATGACCCAGGAATACTTGAGTGGGACAGCACTTACTACTGGAGGATTGACGAGGTCAATAACACCAACCCAGACAGTCCGTGGCCGGGCATCCTCTGGAGCTTTACTACAGCCAACTTCCTTGTCGTGGACGATTTTGAATCTTACAATGACCTTGACCCCGCCGACCCCGATAGCAACAGGATATTTTACGCGTGGCTGGACGGATACGACGACCCGACAAACGGTTCTTTAGTTGGTTATGACACTCCTCCTTTTGCAGAGCAAACTATCGTTCACAGCGGCAGCCAGTCGATGCCGCTTTTCTACGACAACAGTGTTGGGTACTCTGAGGCAGCTTTGACATTGATTTACCCGCGTGACTGGACCGAGAAAGGTGTCAACACGCTGACGATTTGGTTCAGAGGCGATGCTGCCAACGCTGCCGAGACGTTGTATGTTGCTCTCAACGGCAGTGCGGTCGTCTCTCATGATAATCCAAATGCAGCACAGATAGGTGAGTGGACCCGATGGAATATCGACCTGCAGGCATTCGCCGACCAGGGCGTGAACCTGGCCAATGTTAATACGATTGCTATTGGTCTTGGTAACAAGAAGAATCCGGCAGCCGGTGGTTCAGGTACAATGTACATCGATGATATTCGGCTGTACCGGCCGGTTCCATAATCAGAAGCACCGGAAGCCATAAGTGGCAATTGATCGTTTGCGGTGACAGACGATGGCCAAACGGATTAGCATCAATTCGGGACCTATACCGATTGATTCGGTATAGGTCCCTTTTTTAATTGAAAGGATTCTTATTGCAAATGTTTGGATAATTACGATAATGTTATCATTGAAGAAACGAGAGTGCTTAGGTGGTCTGTAAGAGCAGACAAAGAATTCAGGTAGGGGGCTGCTGAGGGTCAAAAGAAGTTGAAGGGAGAAGGATATTCATAGAAAGGACCAAGAATGAAGAAATTTGTTCAACTTATACTTGTCGCGGCACTTATTTGTTTGCTGTTGGTGCAAGCAGGTTGTTTAAACACCTCAAAAAAGAGAGCAGTAAATGAATCGGCGAGGGATATCCCTGTCGTTTATAATGTGGACGTCGTGGTTGTCGGGGGGACAACAGGTGGCGTTGCTGCGGCTGTCGAAGCGGCACAACAAGGTGCGAAAGTTTTTCTTGCGGCCCAGCGGCCATATCTCGGCGCGGACTTGTGCGGCACGTATCGGCTGTGGCTTGAGCCGGGTGAGAAGCCGACCTCATTGCTCGCCCGCAAGCTTTTTGTGCAGTCACCTGCGATGCCGATGCAGGTCAAGCGCACTCTGGATGAGGCACTGCTCGAAGCGGGGGTAGAGTTTTTGTTTGGCTGCTATGCGACGGACGTGCTTCGTGATGATGGGAGGATTGCAGGTATCGTTATGGCCAACCGTTCGGGGCGACAGGCGGTCAGGGCCAAGGTCGTCATCGATGCGACACCGCGGGCAAGCGTAGCGGGAATGGCCGGTGCGACCTTTGGGCCGTATTCGGAAGGCAAACACACCTTTAAGAGAATCGTTGTCGGTGGTGAGGTACGAACCGGTACGGACATCCAGGCTCGAAAGGTGACTTGGCCGATATCAGTTTCAGGCGGCTCAGGGAGAGAGGCTATTGAATATACGCTTAAAATACCAATGAAAGACGGTTCCTTCGAGTCGTTTGCCCAGGCTGAGCAAATCGCCCATGACAAAACCTGGCATCCCGGACAGGCAGATGCGTCGGAGACACTCTTTCAGGTACCACCTGACCCGATGAAAGGGAAGAAAAGTTTATCCGGTGCCTGGCCCGGAGCTGATAAGGTCGATATGAATGTTTTCCGACCACGGGATACTAAATGTCTGTTTGTGCTTGGCGGTTGCGCTGATATATCCCGCAGGGCTGCAGAGAAGCTGCTTCGGCCATTGGAATTAGTGAAGGTAGGTAGTCGTATCGGTGCTGCGGCAGCTTCGGAGGCTCAAGGTGTGCCGTGGCCACGTAACGTCAGGTTAGGCGGCAGGGTGGCTTCGCCTGTTACTGCGGGAGATGTTCGGGAGAATTTGAGCGGGATACGTCGGACATTAACCGAACCTTCAAGGATTCATGCAGATAAGCAGGCTGTTCCCATTCTTGGGGAGGTGGACGTAGTTGTTGTTGGCGGAGGTACCGGTGGAGCACCGGCCGGCATTTCAGCGGCACGGCAGGGGGCCAAGACACTTGTGTTAGAGTACCTGCACGGACTCGGCGGAGTGGGAACGATGGGTCTTATCAGCAAATACTATTACGGTTATATAAAGGGCTTTACTAAAGAAATCGATGAGGGCATCGCCGGTTTTGGAGCCGATGTAAAGCGCGAGGGTGGGGGATGGAATATCGAGAGGAAGAAAGAATGGTATCGTAGCGAATTGCGTAAGGCCGGCGCGGACATTTGGTTCGGAGTGCTTGGCTGTGGTGCGTTCGTTGAAGACGGATGCGTCAAAGGCGTAGTTGTTGCAACACCCGAAGGGCGAGGCGTGATTCTTGCGAAGGTGGTTATCGATTCGACCGGCAATGCCGACATAGCCGCTGCGGCCGGGGCAATGTGCACTTATACCAATGGTGCGGGTGTTGCGGTGCAGGGTGCCGGGCTTCCTCCGTATAAGTTAGGTACCGGATACACTAATACTGATTGGACCTTTATCGACGACACAGATGTTGTAGATGTATGGCGTGCATTCGTAGTCGCCAAGAACAAATATAAAAATGCTTATGACCTGGGCCAGCTAATAGATACTCGTGAACGACGGCGGATAGTCGGTGACTTTATTATGTCACCCATGGATATCTCCAACAATCGTACCTATCCTGACACTATCGTAATTGCTCGTAGTAATTTTGACTCGCACGGATTTACGATACATCCGGTATTTCTGCTAAAGCCGCCCGACAGAAAGGAGATATTCGTTAACGTGCCTTATCGCTGTCTGCTGCCAAAGGGTCTGGACGGCATTTTAGTTACAGGACTTGGTGTCAGTGCCCACCGCGATGCTATGCCTGTTATACGCATGCAGCCGGACATTCAGAACCAGGGCTATGCCGCAGGTGTGGCGGCGGCGATGGTGGTCAAGAGCGGCAGAAGCGTTCGTCAGATTGACATCAAGGCGCTTCAGAAACATCTTGTTGAAAAAGGTAATCTGCCCGAGAGGGTGCTGACGGATAAAGATTCATTCCCGCTGTCGAAAGAAGAAGTTGCACAGGCGGTTGAGCGGATTGTCAATGACTTTGACGGATTGGAGGTAGTCCTTGCGCAGCTACAGGATTCAATGCCGCTTTTGAAAAAAGCTTACGAAGCTGCCGAGGCCGAAAAGGCCAAACTTGCTTACGCCCATATTCTCGGGATGCTGGGTGAGCCTGTCGGCGCCGGCACTCTGGCCGAGGCGGTGGAGGCCAGAGATTGGGACAAGGGCTGGAATTATACGGGGATGGGACAGTACGGGATGAGCTTAAGTGAGCTTGACAGTCTTATCGTAGCTCTTGGCCGTACGCTCAGCGAGCAAGCGTTGGAACCGATTCTTGAAAAAGTAAAACAGCTCGATACCGGAAGTGAGTTCTCACATTGCCGGGCGGTAGCGATAGCGCTTGAGACCCTGGGTGATACCGCTGCTGCCGAATCCTTAGCCGAATTTCTGGAAAAGCCCGGCATAAGAGGTCATGCTTTTATTGATATAGATACAGCGAGACACCGAACACCACCAGGGCCTGAGGACACTTCGACGAGAAACAACTCACTGCGTGAGCTGGTTCTGGCGAGGGCTTTGTACCGATGTGGAGATTACGAAGGCCTCGGTGAAAAAATCCTGAAGCAATACACACGTGACCTTCGCGGCCACTACGCCCGCCATGCTCACACTGTGCTTAAAGATAAAAAGGATGAGTAAGGTCAAATACAAAAGCTCACTATGTCTATGGAAAAGACAGGGGAGTAGTCAGCTATTATAATGTATAGGTTTGTAATCAATAGATTACCAGAGATTGAGATTCTTCGCTGTGCTCAGAATGACAAATAGGCTTAATGTTAATTTAAGGAGAAATAGAAATGTCCGGAGAATATCGTTTTTCATTTGGTCCGTGGAACATTCATGAAGGAGCCGACCCATTTGGGCCGACGGTCAGGGACAGCATTGAGTTCGGCAAGAAGCTTAAGATGTATAAGAAACTCGGCTTTGACGGTGTGCAGTTCCACGATGACGATGCCGTGCCTGATATGGATAATCTCAGCTTTATCGAAATAGTCAAAAGGGCAAAAAAGGTTCGTTCAATGCTTGAAGGAGAGGGGCTTGCAGCGGAATTTGTTGCACCGCGGCTATGGGAGGATGAGCATACAATCGATGGGGCTTATACATCGAACAATCCAACATCTCGGCAGTACGCCAAAGACCAAAGTCGGCGGATGATTGATATCGCTGATGCCCTTGATACGAAACTGGTCGTCCTCTGGCTTGCCCGCGAAGGTACGTATATCCGTGAGGCAAAGGATAGCAAGGTCGCCGTTGAGAGAATTGTAGAAGCTATAAATGATATGTTGGCTTATAATCCTGAAATCAAGATTGCGATTGAGCCCAAGCCGAACGAGCCGATGGACCAGGCCTATATCCCGACAACCGGACACGCTGTTGCTGTGAGCTATCTTACACGTGACCCGGAGCGTGTCGGTGTCAATATTGAAAGTGCCCATGTGATTCTTGCTGGACTTGACCCTTCGGATGAGATGGGTTTTGCCCTTGCCTATAATAAGCTTTTCACCGTTCATCTCAACGACCAGAACGGCCCAAAATTCGACGAGGACAAAAGCTTCGGTTCTGTTGATTTGCGAAGGGCATTCAATCAGGTGCGCATACTCGACCAATACGATTACGGCAAGAGCGGTGAATTTGTAGGGCTGGACGTTAAAGCTATGCGCACCCAGAAACTGGAAGTAGCTACAAAACACTTGCGCAACAGCAGAGAGATTTTCCTGGCGCTTGTGGAACTTGTTCGAAGCCTGGACAAAAAAAAGGTCGAGAAATTGATAGCCCAACGGGATTACGAAGAATTGGATATGTTGATAATCAACCATTTGATGGGTAAGTAGGACAGCCAAGAACTTTCAGGAAGTGTAGTTATGAGTAGTAATAAAACTGTTTTGAGTTTGGGTGCTCACCCTGATGACGCGGAATTTTTTTGTATGGGGACACTAACGTTGCTTCATAAAAAAGGCTGGCAGATTCATATTGCGACGATGACGCCAGGGGACTGTGGTACGGTTCAGTACAGCCGAGAAGAAATCAGCAGGATTCGCAGGGCTGAAGCTGCTAAAGCGGCCGGTATATTAGACGGCAGCTATCATTGTCTTGAATGCGACGATATATTTATCATATATGACAGAGCAACCCTGATGAAGGCAATCGGGTTGCTTAGAAAAATTAAACCGACTATTGTCCTTACGACAAGCCCATCAGATTACATGGTTGACCATGAGATAGCCAGCAGGATTGCTCAGACGGCCTGTTTTGCCTGTGGAGTTGTGAATATCGAAACTGTCGGTGCCGAGCCGTTTGAGCCGGTGCCATATCTTTACTATATGGACCCGGTGGAGGGCAAAGACAACTTTGGCGCCGAGGTAAAAGCCGGTACTATCGTTGATATTACCAGTGTAATGGACACTAAGGAAAAAATGCTTTGCTGCCATGAGAGTCAGCGTAACTGGCTTTTGAAGCATCACGGTATAGATGACTATGTTATTTCGATGAAGAAGCTGGGTGAGCAAAGAGGGCGGGAGATAAATTCGGGCTTTGCCGAAGGCTTCAGGCAGCATTTGGGTCATGCTTACCCGCAGGACAATATCCTCAAGGCTGAACTCGGTGAGCTGGTACACATTGTATAAGGAGAGTTATCATGGCACGAAAAATCAGTATGTTAGCGTCGCAGTGGTGGGATTTTACCACGCTTGATGATGAGATTCTCAACGATGCGGCTAAACTTACGGCTGAGGATATGGCAGGTTTGAGCAGAGAAGGTTTTAAGGTTATCTTCTACGACACTCTTGAAGACTTCTATCTTGCAGAAGCACTGGAGTATATCACAGCGTGGAGACAGGCCACGGCTGATAATCCCGCAGGTATCTGTGGGCCGATTGGGCCAACCGAGCAGCTTCCTCTTGTGGCAAGGCTGGTAAATGAATTGGAGCTAAACCTGAAAAATGCCCATTTCTGGGGAATGGATGAATGGTATATGAACGGCAAAGAGGTGCCTTATGCGCATCCACTGTCTTTTGCAAAGGCTGATATGGAGCTTTGCTTTAATCGAATTGACGACGAGTTAAAAATGCCTGAGTCCAATATCCATTTTCCGAAGGCTGATACGACAGAATACATCAATAGCTGGAAAGGTGTTCGCTGCGTGGTTATGCAGGGTGGTCAGGGTGACATAAAGCACTGGGCATTCAACGACCCGGTTAAGCGGGAAGGTAAATATAAGGACGAGCCGCCAACGCCACAGGAGTATTGCAGGCTTACAACGCGCGTTGTGGATTTACATCCGGTTACTGTTATGCAGAACGCGCGAACCAGCGGCGGCGGCGTGGTTACCGGTGTGCCGAGGCAGGCGATTACGGTTGGGCCTGTCCAGACGTGGAAGGCAGAGAAGGTCTCGATTTGGCAGGCGGGCACGCATGATAATCCTTTCGGGATGAGATTGACAACCCTTATGATAAGTAAGAAAATCGCTGACAGCTCGGTGCCGATGTCACTGTTGGCGGGGCACCCTAACGTCCAGTTCAATTTTTACAGGCCTGGCATAGGTAAATGTGAGGCGGAAATGCACTGAGAAATTATTTCGAAACTGCCACCCTGAGCCCTTCGCTGCGCTCGATGATAAGCTCCGCGAAGGGTCTGGTTAGCTGAAATAGGAGATTCTTCCCCTTCGGCTCCGCTTAGGGCTGAAGGCTTGTTGCGCTCAGAATGACAAATTGTGTTTTGCGAAAATAAAACAATGACTACAGATGTGCTGATTCTAAATACGGGGGTGGCGGATTTAAGAAGGCCGGATTTTAAATTCGCTGATAAGCTGGTTGGCAAAGGCGGATTGGCTAAGTGTAAAACCAAAGATATGCCGAATTACTCGCAGGCACAGTTGAGAGAATGGATCGAGCAGGGTTTTGCAACGGCAGGCGGGCCCGGCAACACGGCCCCTCTGATTGCGAGGACCGGTTTGAAAGTTGCAGTGGGGGTGAATCTCGGCAAGGGCGATTACGACGGCCTGGATGCCCAGGGCAGGTTTTTCCACGATGTGATGACTTCGAACGGTATAGATATGTCGCAAACTCACATACACCCCGATTTGCACACAGGGACAACCTTTATTCATAGCACCTCAGGCGAAGACAGGGGGGGTATTGCGTACTTTCCCAACGCCAATGATGATTTTGATTTTGAGATATTCAAAGAGGTTGTTGAAAAATTAAAACCCAGTATAGTTTACTATATGTATTCCGGTCTGTCCGACAGGGGTGATGCCAACGGAGGCCGAGATTTAGCTGAATTTATTAAGTGGTGTCGCAGCAATGACGCTGTTACGATTGTTGACAGCCATACCTTAACAGGCAATCCCGGCGAGCTGATTAAAACCGGTAAGCCGATAAAGGAGTACCGGCTTTTAGAGCCGCTTTTACCAGAGGTTGATTTATTCTTTACGTCCTGCGATGAGGCGAAGCTGACTGAAAACACCCTTTCTCCAGGACGAGAATGGAACAAGTTTACGGAACATGAAAACAATCTGCACTTTCTTGACTTTTTGACTGAAAAATTCTGGCGAAAAGCCTATCCCGAGCGCAGTCGAGGGAATAACAGAACAAAGCTGTTCGGCGTTACTGTCAGTGATGGTGCTTACGAGAAACACATTTGCCCGGATGGTCGCCTCGGCGGGCCGAACAAAATCGAATCGTGGTTTATGGGAGGTGAGATAGTTGACCTCGTTGGAGCAGGGGACGCATTCCGCGCGGGGCTTATTACATATATCGGGCGCAGTCTGGACCGGTTCAGGGACGGTTCTATAGATTTTGCTGAAGCGGTGCAGATGGGCAATCTGTTCGCATCACTTTATATAAAAGCACCGCTTGACGACAGGTATGGCAATATCAAAACTTACGATAAAATGTTGAAAGTGGTCCGCAGCGATATAGCTTATCCCAGTTTTGAGGCATTGCGAGATGCTTTGAATTAGACAATTCAGAAAAGAAAGGAAGTACAAATGACCACGAAGGACACTGGATTGAACTGGCAGGACAAAGTTACTAATTACGCACAAATCGGAGGCATTGAAACCTCTGTTCTGGATAACGGTTTGGGCAAAGGAGCTCGAATCGCCTGGGTGAACACCGGAGCTGGTCTTCGATATAAGGTCGTTATCGACAGAGGGCTGGATATTGTCGATGCCTTTTATAATCAGTACAGTCTTGCCTGGCTCAGCCACGCGGGCGTAACTGCCCCACGGCCTGATGCAAACCGTGGGCTGGAATGGCTGTATTCTTTCGCCGGTGGTTTGTTGACAACGTGCGGGCTAACTCACGTTGGCGGGCCTGAAACCGACGAGCTCGGTGAGCGTGGTTTGCACGGACGCATCAGCAATCTTCCGGCTCAGGTTGAATCAATTGTGCAGCCGGTGCTGATGGCAGGAAAACTTCAAATGAGTATTACAGCAGTGATTAAGCAATCCCGCGTGTTCGGGCCTAATCTGGAACTAAGGCGTACTATATCAAGCACCCTCGGTGAGCCGACTGTTCGAATTCACGATGTCGTTAGCAATCTCGGTAATACACCGGTACCTCATATGATATTGTATCACTGCAACTATGGCTGGCCGCTGGTTGATGAGGGGACAGAAATTGTATGCAAAGGCAATTGGGCATCGCGTGGATTGGATATGGACAACGCTGTGTTCAACAGCAGACGAAATTTCCGAAAGTGTTCCAAGCCACTCGACAGCCATAGAGGTGGCGGCGAAGGCTGCGCTTTTATAGATGTGGCCGCTGATAAAAAGGGGATTTGCACAGCCGGTCTTTACAATCGAGGACTCGGCCTTGCGCTTGTCTTAAAATATAAGAAAAGACAATTACCCTGGCTTAGCAACTGGCAGCACTGGGGCCCCGGCGAATATGTTACTGCTCTGGAGCCTGGGACGAATCCGCCAATCGGCCAGAGCAAAGCCAGAGAGCAGAACAAACTAATACACATCGAGCCGGGAAAAAGCAAAACCTACGACCTTGAAATGACAGTCTTAACGGATAAAGAGCAAATCAATCACTTTCTGAAGGCCGCGGGCCAATAATTATGACAGAGCATGTATTTACCGGTTTTGGATTCGGGCCAATCCAGGGCGGTCTGTTTGCCAAGGAGGCATTTCAAAGCGGCAATTTTACACGTATAGTAGCAGCAGAGATTGACGCCCAGTTAGTCGATGCGGTCAGGGCCAACAACGGCAGCTACTACGTCAATGTAGCCAAAGCCGACGGCATCGAAACGGTACAGATCGATAATGTCGAATTGCTTAATCCCAACATCGCAGCGGATAAGCAAACCCTTCTTGAAGTTTTGGCACAATCTACAGAAATAACTACCTGCCTGCCTTCTGTTAATTTCTATGAATCGGGCGGCGCCGACAGCGTTGCTTCATTGATAGCTGATGGTTTGAAAAACAGCACAGCAAAAGCAACAATAATTTATACGGCGGAAAACAATAACCGCGCGGCGGAGATACTGGAAAAAGCCGTTGTCCAAAAAATAAGTGCCCTGTCTGAAAAGCCGGTGCAGTTTCTAAACACTGTAATCGGTAAGATGAGCCGAGTCGTTACCGACCCGGCTGAAACCGAAGCACGATGCGAAGGTTCCCGAGGTCTGCGAAAACAGGGAGGTTTTCGCTCGGAAATCGCAGAGCTAAAACTAAAAACCATAGCGCCGGGTATCAACAGGGCCTTTCTTGTAGAACAGTTCAACCGAATCCTGGTAAGCCGAGCACGAATTTCTGATTTTAAGCCGGGTATTGAAGTCTTTATTGAAAAGGACGACCTGTTGGCTTTCGAGGAAGCAAAGCTGTATGGCCATAACGCGATACATTCACTGCTTGGCTTCATCGCTGCCGTTATGGGCTACACCAAGATGACAGAACTCAAGAATGACCGGCATGTTATGCAGATCGGCAGAGCCGCTTTTTTTCAAGAGAGCGGCGCCGCACTTATAAAAAAATATGCTCACCTCGGTGACGAACTTTTCACCGAAGCAGGTTTTAAAGTCTCTGCCGAGTACCTGCTCGAACGAATGACCAATCCTTATCTGGGAGATACAGTTGTTAGGGTTGTTCGTGATGCAGTGCGCAAACTCGGGATGAACGGGCGGATATTTGGGACTATGCAACTGGCGTTGGAATATGGTATCGAGCCGAGGAATATGGCTTTAGGAGCTATGGCAGGTATCGCTGTGCTACTAAAAAAAGCGGACGAAAATAATCTGCCCAGCGATTTGCGTTTTGGTGATTGGCGTAAATTAAATGACTCCAAAATAGAAAAAATTATCAACTGGCTTTGGGCCGGACAGACATCGAAATATGCCGACCAGCTCATTAAGTATGTCCAAAACGCGCGAAAACCTCTAACAACTTTAATAAAAGAATAATCAGTTTGGCTGGGTGCATCTGTATCTTATAGGTAAGAAATTATGTAGATCCCCGCCCATTCGGCCCTTCGGCGGAGTTTACCCTGAGCGCAGCCGAATGGGCTCAGGGCAGGCTTTGCGCGGGAATGACAGAGAGTAGAATAATGGCATAATTTTTGACGATTGACGGTAAGGGGGTCGCGACTTATAATGGCGGCGGTTATTTTTGAAAGGGTTTATTATGGATTTTGAACAGGACAATAATTTGTCAGGGCCTACGGAGCCGCAGCCGACAGAGCCAATTTCCGGCCTTGGTGCGGGCAGGACGAGAATGGAGCCACGGAGGAAAGGAGCAGGCTGGAGAATTTTCTGGGGTATTGTTTTAGCACTGTCGGTTATGGCAAATATCGTACTATTTTTCATACTAATCGGCGTGGTCGCTATCTTTGCGACAGGGCAAAGAGGCCTCCTTACCGAAGAAATCATACGAGAAGGGCCGGCAAGAACTAAAATTGCGATGATTACAGTGCAGGGCGTAATATATGGTGAAGTAGCCAGCGATTTTTATAGGCAGCTAAAAGAAGCTCGGCGGGACAAGCACGTGAAGGGCGTCATTGTTCGGGTGAATTCGCCTGGCGGAACTATTTCAGCCAGCGACCAAATTCACAAGGAAATCAGCAAGTTCCGCGAGGAGGAAAAAAAGCCGGTCGTTGCTTTTATGCAGGGCGTGGCTGCTTCGGGCGGGTATTATACGTCCGTTGCGTGCGAGAAAATCATAGCTGAGCCAACTACGATTACCGGCTCCATCGGAGTAATAAGCTGGTATTTTGTTGTGCAGGAACTGCTGGAAGATAAGCTCGGCGTTTTGCCGGTTGTTGTTAAGTCGGGCCAAAAAAAGGATTGGCCCAGCTCGTTCAGGGCACCAACACCGGAAGAAATCCAATACATGCGAGATAAGGTAATCACTCCTGCCCTTGATAGGTTTGTAAAGGTTGTTGCTGATGGAAGGAAAACGTCACTTACGTTGGATGATGTCAGACGGCTTGCTGACGGCGGTATTTTCGGTGCCCAGGAGGCGGTTGAGGAAAAGCTAATAGATGAGATTGGCTATCTGGATGAGGCAATAGAGTTGGCCAAATCTCTGGCGGGGATTGATAAGGCCCAGGTAGTACAATATCGCAAGCCATTCTCCTTGACTGACTTTTTGAGCTACCGCAAGTCAAACTTATTAAAAATCGACAGAACAACACTCTACGAATTTAGTACGCCGCAGATATTATACCTCTGGAGTGCATATTGAATGATAAGTTTTATTGAGGAAAATTACGAATCGCTCAAACGCCTTTGCAGAAAGTATCGTGTCAAGCGCTTCGAAGTATTTGGTTCAGCTTTGACCGGTGAGGGATTTGACGCTGAAAAAAGCGACCTGGATTTCTTGGTGGAATTTCTGCCGTTGCAACCGGGTGAGCATGCCGATGCCTATTTTGGCCTGCTTGAAGCATTACAGGATTTGTTCAACAGGCACGTTGACCTAGTGATGCCTCGTGCTATAAAAAATCCATATTTCCTTGAATCCATCAATAAGTCTCGTGAGGTAATCTATGCAGCTTGAATCAAAAAAGCTTCTGGAGGACATTCGCCAGGCAGCGGCAAACATTCTCGAATTTACTTCGGGTAAGACCCTCGATAATTATGCAAATGACCCATTGCTGCACAGCGGTGTTGAACGACAGTTTGAAATTATTGGTGAAGCTTTGAACCGGCTATCCAGGGTCAATCCTGATTTGACCAGCCGAATTTACCATTACCAGCATATTATATCTTTTCGTAATGTTCTCATTCACGGTTATGACATTGTGGAGGACCCTATTGTTTGGGATGTGGTTGTGAACGATTTGCCTACACTCCACGAACAGGTCCGGAAATTACTCGACGAAAAGAACAACGGGTAAGCAGCAAAAGTGAAAGAATAGGCGATGAGAGATTGTTCCGACAAGTGTTTCATTGTCGGGGTTGAATTGTTCGCTGAGGTGTGTAAAAGCATCTTCAACAAGCAATAACTACAAAGGGACGAATGATATATCAAAGGTTGCCATGTTCATTTAAAGCGGTGCCGTCATTTCTTATAGGGAGCCATTTTTTTGTCGTACTCGCGGCGGTAGCTATCGGGTTTTCTGTAATCAGCAGCGCGGCAGAGCCTTCTAAGATGCAACTGATAATCACAAGAGCTGACGGCCACGGTTTTGTGGAGCGCGACTCCGGCTGTGACTATATCGTTTTTGGAACCAACTATTACGACCCTCATACCGGCTGGGCGCCGAAAATATGGCGGCGATTTGATGCTGAAAAGGTTCGGCGGCATTTTCAGGTTATGAGCAAACTGGGCATCAATTGCGCCCGGGTTTTCCTTACCGCCGGCAGTTTTCAACCTAACGCCGAGACTATCGAGGAGAAGTCTCTTGAGAAACTGGATGCGCTTATCAAGATTGCCCGTGAGACAGGCATCCGGCTTTTACTCACCGGCC
Source organism: Phycisphaerae bacterium (assembly GCA_041862635.1). Lineage (GTDB taxonomy): Bacteria > Planctomycetota > Phycisphaerae > Sedimentisphaerales > Anaerobacaceae > NIOZ-UU13. The sequence goes on from JBGVTO010000390.1 coordinate 13,314, forward strand.
CGGACCATTGGGAAGGTCAGCCTTCGTATTGGAAACCGGACCGTTTCGCAGGCGAGGCAGCTTTGCAGGCGCTTGAACACTTCTGGGACGTAGTGGGCCGGCGTTATCGGGGCGAGCCGGCCATTTTTGCTTGGGACCTTCTGAACGAGCCTCATTTGCCATGGTTTGTCGAGCGATGGCGTCCACAATGGAATACCTGGCTGCAAAAAACCTATGGAAGCTGGGAGTCGCTGAAGGCCGCCTGGGGTGATGAGCTTACCGAAGGGGAGCAATGGGGCAAGGTGGCTGTAGCCAAAAATCAGCCCGACTCGGCAAATCCGAGATTGCGCGACTGGCAGCTTTTTCGGGAACATCTGGCTGACCGTTGGGTGCGCCGCCAGATCGAAGCTCTCCGCAGGGCTGATCCGACCCACCTCATTACCGTAGGGTACATCCAATGGTCCTATCCGCTGATTCGCCCGGGTAATCCGAGTCGTTACTCGGCCTTCAATCCACATCGCCAGGCCCGCTGGCTTGACTTTCTAACAATTCATTTCTATCCGACTCTTGGTAATCCATTCGGCTCTGAAGAAAACTGGGACAAGAATCTGGGCTGCCTGCAGGCGGTTTTGGCTTACTGTCATACTTCAAAGCCGGTGGTTTTAGGTGAATACGGCTGGTACGGTGGTGGTACACCTCAAAATCATCCTTATCTTAGTGAGGACGAGCAGGCACGTTGGCTCAGCGCCGAAGTCGAGGCATCGCGTCCGCTGGCCGATGGATGGCTCTCCTGGCCGTTTGCAGACTCACCTGAATCAACCGATATCAGTCTTTTTGCCGGCCTGGTCAAAGCGGACCTGACTGTGAAGGTCTGGGGTCGCAAGTTTGGAACGTTGGCAGCAAATCTGCCGGAGCTAAAACGTTCGGCACCCAAGCTGCCCGGATTTAATTTCCCGAATGTCCTTACGGCGGACAGCGAAGAGTTCAGCAACATGCATCGCAGCTATGTAGATGCTATTCAACAGGGTATCAGTGTGACTGGCCTGACGAAAACAACAATGGGTAACCTGGAAAGGTGAAAAAAATGGGCGATACAGGACTCGAACCTGTGACCCGCTGATTAAGAGTCAGCTGCTCTGCCGGCTGAGCTAATCGCCCTGATTTCTGTTTAAGGGAAACCCCTTTTAAGATTAGATACATTTGGACTTACTTTACAACTAAAAGGTAGGTATTACAAGAAAATTAAGCATGAATTTTATTGCTTACTGCACTTCCTTCTCCGCCGGTCACGAAATATCCTTGGTCCGTTAGAAATTCTATAGTGATAACACGAACCCTGCTGGACACCTAAGAAAAACAATCGCTAACTGGGCAAAAAAGGAAAATTTCTAACGGGGCTTGCAAAGATTCATCCTTTGCACTATAAACATGCTCTATATATAGTGAGTGGTCGGTAATTAATTGGTGAGCATTTGATTGACCAATTTGCCAAGTACAAGGGACGAAAATGAGATACAGCCGGATGTTTATACCGACGGTCAAAGAGATTCCTGCCGATGCAGAGACC
>JBGVTO010000391.1:0-3921 GCA_041862635.1 Phycisphaerae bacterium
CACGATAAGGAAGTTGGCTGTCGTAAAGCTCCAGAGGATGCCTGGCCACGGACTATCTGGATTGGCGTTATTAACCTCATCAACACGCCAGTAGTAGGTAGTATCCCACAGGAGCATTCCGGGGTCATAGCTCTCAGCACCAAGGTCCCTGGTGCCTTCATACTCCGGTGAACCGATATCGGCATTGCATACGACCTCTTTATCTGTGCCGAAATATACCTGGTGCGAAGCAGCGAAGACACTCGGCGACCAGGTAATAATCTGTGTCTGCTTTACATCCACAGCGCCATTAGCCGGGTTGGGGTTCCCGACGGCGCCTTCAGTAGTAAAGCTCCAGACGTGGCCTTTATACGTGGCGATAGCGTCAAACTCATCGACCCGCCAGTAGTAAGTCTTAGCCAATTTAAGTGGGCCGGGTGGAGTATAGGTTGTAGGCCCCTGTGGGAGTCCACCGGTGGCGTTGCTCACATCGTCAAAATTCTCACCAAAGTACACGGTGTGCAATTTCGCACCGAAACCTGCCGTCCAGCTAAGCCGCACATCCGGGTCTACAGACTCGGCAGCATCAGCCGGGTCGGGTGCATAGGCGGTCCTGGGTGGTATCATAAAGCTCCAGACAGGGGCCTTCCAAGGACTATTCGGCTCGGTGTCGTTGACCTCATCGACTCGCCAGTAATATGTCGTGCCCGGAACAAGACCATCCGGATAAGGAAATCCCGGAAAGCCGACAACAAAATTCGCTGACGGCTGGTTGCCCAGGAATGCAGCTTCGGCGCCGGCGCTCACGTCATCAAAATTATCGCTGAAGTACACATTGTGCGTAACCGAAAAATCCCCGGCGAACCACGAGATGCTGGCCCACGTATCCGGATGCAGAGACCCATCAGCAGGATTCGGCCCGCGGGCATAAGGATTACCCTCCGCGCCGTATTCTGCCACGGCAAGAAGGTCTTCGAAGCTGGGCTCGCCTCCTACGTCCCTTATCCTGACAAATCCTCTGCTGGTATCGCCAGGCACATAAAACTTCACCCACGCCGCGGCATTTCCGTCGGCATCTGTAGCCAGAACAATATCAACACTGTCAGTGGGCGTCGGTCGCACCGATTGCCACGTTTGTGTCAGCCCCCACTCGAGCCCCTCTTCAGTGATAGTCACTTGGGCGTTGCTGTCCCACGTTGCGCTGGCAGCATCGAATCCCAACACGCCTACCGAACCGCCATTACCCCATGTCGTAGAGCCGCCGTCCGAGTACCCCTGGTAATAGAAAGGAATATCCGCGTACCATACAATCTTGCCGCCCGCTTCAAGATATTTTCGAAGCGTGCAATCGGCCGTATTCGTCTCTACAACAGTGTCCGGCGCGATGTCCCGACAGAACACGACCACGCTCGGCCTTTTGTCGGAGATGCGAGCATCCATCCACTCCTTGAGCTGGTCGGCGTCAAGGATATCGTAGCCCTCAATCTCGAAAGCGTCCACCAGGGGCTGACTATTAGTAGTCCAGTTGGTCCAATATCGCATATCCCAGTACACAGCGCGATATGTGCCCCAGACTTGTCCCTCAGCCAGCCCTAACACCAACATAAAGAAGATTAAATAAATCAATTTTTTACACATAACAATCCTCCTTCAAAAAAATTAAAATTACCATTCTTTGGCCACACACCAAAACACTCGTCCCCTCAGAGGGGGATATGAATTTTTCATTGAAATGTGAAAACCTCCACTTGTGAAGCGCAAAATCGCCGTTATAACTAACTCTGTGCCTTGCAGAATAACTCCTCCTCTATCAAAAAACCGCAAAAATTGTGCCCACCGGAAGACCAAAGATTCACAGATACTAACCCATTCGGCTATGCTCAGGGCAGGCTCTTTACGGGCACAAACTTTACCGTTTTCGTTTATACCAAATCAGCCACTTTCCCGTCAAGGAAAATCTCTTGATTTATATCCCGATACAAAAAGAAAGCCCCGCTCAGGGCGGGGCTAAGGTGTTAATACAAAAGGGCTTGTGAATATTTCTATTTTTCGGACAGTTTTAGAGGGACAAAAATTGTGTAGCGCTCCCGCTTAACCAACAGCAGAGCGGCACCTTCTTTCCTGGCCTTTTTTATTGCCTCGTTAAATTCTCTTGTATTCCTGACTTTCTGTTGATTGACTTCTTTAATCAGCGCCCCTGGTGCTATACCCTTCTCTTCAGCCTGTGAGCCGCTCTCAACCTCTCTGACGACGACTCCGCTCTGGCCTTCATAGCCGTAACGCTCTGCCATTTCAGAAGTCAGGTCTTCTACGGTAAAACCTAATTCACTGATAGTCTCCGGCGATAATTCACCGGTAATCTCTTCCATCGGTGGACGCTTGCCAAGTTTAACGGTAATAGGTTTTCGTTTTCCATCCCGCCATACGACTAATTGAATCTGACTACCGGGTTTGAACATTGCTATTTGGTTGCGAAAGGCGTCTCTCGATTCTACCGGTTTGCCGTTAAGCTCAAGAACAACGTCATTGTGTTTTAGCCCGGCCTTGTCGGCAGCGGAATCCTCAATGACCTCAGAAATAAGAGCTCCTTTGGCATTTTTCTCTAAGCCAAAAAACGGGGCCGTTTCATTAGTCAGGTCCATGATTTCGACACCGAGCCAACCTCTCTCCACCGTTCCGCCTTTAACAAGCTGTTCGTATGCGTGTTTGGCCATATTTATGGGAATTGCAAAGCCGATTCCTATATTGCCGGTAGAGCCGGCAATGGCGGTGTTAATACCTACTACTTTTCCGTCAAGATTTATCAGAGGGCCGCCTGAATTGCCAAAATTTATCGCGGCATCGGTCTGAATGAAGTTTTCGAAATCAGCCAGACCGAAACCACTTCTACCTTTTGCGCTTACGATGCCGGCTGTAACGGTGTGGCTCAGGCCGAGCGGATTGCCAATGGCAAGGACCCATTCGCCGACTTCGAGAGCATCGGAGTCGGCCAATTCGAGATAAGGCAGGTCACTGGCATCGATTTTAATGACAGCCACATCGGAATCAGAGTCTGTTCCGATGATTTTGGCGGTAAACTTTCGGCCGTCTGTGAGCTCGATCTCAACTTTTTCAGCTCCCTGTACCATGTGATTGTTCGTGAGGATATAGCCATCGGCAGAGATTATAAAGCCGGAGCCCTGGGCCGTTCGCGGCTCCCGGTATTGGCGTGGTTGTTGGCGCTGGCGAGGAGAGCGACGGCGGAAGAAAAAGTCGAATGGGTCAGAAAACGGCTCACCGAACGGCCAATCCTGCATTGATGGGTACTCCCGTGTGATGGTCCTTTCGGACTTGAGTCCGATTACGGCTGGTGAGGTCTTTTCGGCGATAGAAGCAAAGGCTTTACCCATCTGGCGCAGTGTGGCGATGCTGTTCGGGTCCTGGGCAAAGACCGATAAGGGGTTGATAAACAGAAGTAATAAAATGGTTGAAATTACAATACAACGTCCCGCTGCCCCGACTTGCGTCGGGCGACGCAGGGGCCAGGAGCGAGTTTTGTTCTGTTTGAAACTACTAATCTGCATTTTTAACCTCCAATTCCTAAGTTATACAAAACGGCACCAACAACTGTTAATTCGACAACAATAGCACATAATTTAAACAGAATCTATACGATTTTATCGCCAATAAGTTCATAGCGTCAACGTTTTTCTCAGGCCGGGCAGCTACTCTTTGCAGGAAAGCTCCAAAAAATGTCATTGCGAGTCCCCTTTCGGCTGCGCTCCCACCTTCGCTAAAGCTACGGAGGGCAAGCAGGGCAGGCTCTCCTGGGCGTAGGTGAAATTGGCCCATTCGACTGCGCTCAGGACAGGCTTTGTTTGGGTTTGTTTTTTTGGGGCCGGAAGGTGGTTTCATTCTCATAATCCTTTTGTGAAAAAGCGTTTACGTTCATTTGCAATCCGC
>JBGVTO010000392.1:0-10363 GCA_041862635.1 Phycisphaerae bacterium
CATCGATTGCCGTGGAGGAAGAACGCGTGCAGGTTTTGAACCTTATGGAGGCACTCAAGGCCAGTGTGAGCGAGTCAGTCAGAATTAGGAAGGTCAAGAAGCCTGCAGCCAGGACTGCGGAAAGGGTCTTGAAAAGACATAAAAAGGGGGCATAGTAAGAGTCCTATGTCTAAAGAACCAGCAAACCGCTCAGAGCTGCCCCGGATGATCAAGCCAATGCTCGCTCAGGCGAGGTCCGAGCCATTCAATTCCGATATGTACCTTTTTGAGGTAAAGTGGGATGGTACCCGCTGTATTAGCTTTATTGAAGATGGTCATTTACGACTGCAGAATCGCCACCTTATGGATATAGGCGATATCGGACGGTTACGAGCGTTTAGATTTAGGCTGGGTATGTCCAAAAATAGCCTTGGGTTATTTTCCTTTCGGGGTTGGAATAGGCGCAAACGGATAAGTCACGTTCATATAAAGAGTTATATAAATTCGAGCCTTTTGTCAGGCGCAAACTCCGAAAATCATTAAGGCTTTTTTCATCTCTAGACCCCCATATGATGCCCCCGCTATGAACCTACGACCACGGTTGCATAGGAGCGGCAAAGCATTCTTTGTATGCCCTATAATGGCTGTTCACCAAGGTCTGTGCAACAGCAGGGATTGGAAGAAAGGTGGGGCTGACTTTGAAAATAGCTATGTAACTACGAGGAACAAAAAGACCAGAAAGAGTATGGGCTCACGGCCTGTGCCGGTTCCGATTATGGCTGAGCTAAAGAAATATGTTTCCGGATTAGATACTAAACAGGAAAATATATTTACTGATAATTTCAGCCGGTACAGATGGACGCAGATACGTCGGAAACTTAAATTGGATGATTTCACATTTCATGATTTACGAAAGACCTTTGGTTCTGTACTTGTATACGAATGTCGATCCTGTTTTGCGCCATGCGGTGGATCAAATACCAGCTGGTGACTGGTTGTGATCCAAGCTTTGCGGGTCGGCCCGTCTTCTTTTCGATATTAGGCGTGAGATACTGTAGTGGATTTCAATCGGTGCCTTTTTTCAATGGACAACAAACCTGCCGTGACCACAGACCCAAACAACGACAATATCCATAATGGTGTTACTCATGTCGAAGAGCAACGATGGGATCCACATTGGCCGCGCGAACGGCTGGATACAGGCCGAAAAGAATGCCGATTGTCATGCTGATTAGAAGCGGCAGCAGAATTCCTTTCAAGGTTATCACCGTGATCATCCCGGAAAAGTACGTTATTAAGACCGGGATAAGAACGCCTATTCCCAATCCAATGATACCCCCCATAGTCGAGAGAACTACGGTCTCAATAAGGAACTGATAGATAATCTGCCTCCGCTTTGCACCGATAGCACGACGGATTCCTATTTCACGAGTGCGTTCTGTTACTGAGGCCAGCATGATATTCATAATTCCGATTCCGCCTACCAGCAAGCTGATGCCGGCGATTGAGCCCAGGACGATATTAAACGTTCGCTTCGTCGCCTCGGCCTGCTTGAGTAACGCCAGAGGAACGCTCACTACATAATCCTTCTTCTTATGAAACTGCTCCAGCATCCTTTCGATGCCTGCCGCTATGGACTCAACTTTTTTGGGCTCATCCACCTGGACAATGATCTGGTGCAGCTCTACCATTTCCCGTTCGTCCCCGCCCGAAGTACGTTTCGTAAATATGTCGCCGAAGTATACGCGCGCCACCTCGATTGGAATGTAAACATCTACTTGCTGGTCTGGAATCTGGATGTTTCCAGCCTGTCCGCTTTCGCTTTTGACGATGCCGACAATCTCGAACTGGTCGCCCCCTATGCTGATGGTCTGGCCTATAGTATGCTCTGTAGCCAGGATTTTTCGGGCGCCGAATTCGGTAAGCACAGCCACGGGGGCTTGTTTGTCCTGGTCGGATTGCAGAAGCACCCGCCCGGCAAGAATCTCGCGGGGCACCAGTTTGAACCATTCAGGCGTCGTCCCCACAACCCGCAGCTCCATCGCCCTCTCATAAAGACGTGAGTCCTTCCGCATCAGCTTCACTGGCGCGGTTTGCTGAATATCGCTGAAACTTTCGGCAATCCTGTGATGATCTTCGTAGGTTAATCCATAAATGCTCATGTGGGAATGCTGGATGCTGGTCTGTTCCTCTTCTGCAGATTTGACCGATGAGACGATTATATTGTTACTACCGAGCTTCCGTATCTGCTCAAGTGCCTCTTTGCTGGCTCCCTCTCCAACAGATAACATAGCCACTACGCTGCCCACACCGAAAACAACACCCAGCATAGTCAATAACGAGCGCAGCTTGTGAAGCAGCAGATTCTCGATGCCGAGCCATATATTTCGTGTGATTCTAGTTTGTCTCATCACAACCCCCTTCAATTCTGTCGATCTTTCCATCAATCATGTGCAGTCGATTTTGGGCATGCTCTGCGATGGCCGGCTCATGTGTCACGATAATGATCGTTTTACCCAACTCGTTCAACTTAATCAGGAGCTCCAAAATCTGTACTCCCGTTGTCGAATCCAAATTCCCGGTTGGTTCGTCCGCAAAAATGACATGAGGATCATTCGCGAGAGCTCTGGCAATAGCGACTCTCTGCATTTGGCCGCCGGACAGCTCCGTCGGACGATGACCTACTCTGTCTCCGAGCCCTACTTGCTCTGCGAGCTCCTTTGCACGCGCTGCACTTTGCGATGCGTCCCATCCCAGATAGTAAAGCGGCAATTCGATATTTCTCTGGACAGTCAGCTGAGGTATCAGGTTGAAACTCTGAAATATGAAGCCCAGGTACTTGAGCCGAAACTCGCTGAGCGAATCATCGTCGAGCTGACTTACGTCCTGACCATCAAGATAATAGGAACCGGAAGTCAAACGATCGAGACATCCGAGGATATTCATCATAGTGCTTTTGCCTGAGCCGCTGGGCCCCATGATCGCCCAGAAGCTCCCCTTATTGAACGAAACGGTAACTCCCGCGAGCGCTCTGACCTGCTCTGTCCCCATTTTGTAGATCTTATGCGCGTTCTCGAGCCTGAGGATTTCCTCGTGATTGTTGGACAAAGCTTGTTCAGACATCTATTGGTTCCTTTCCGAGCCCCGAGGTTTCTGGCTTTCACCCTGCCTCTGGCCCGCTCCTTGCCCCGAGCCTGTGCCCTGAAAACGCTGCCGTATCTTTTCTCGCTCCTCCGGCGACATGTTCTCGAATCGCGCACGCATCTGTTCCATTTCTTCTGATAATGGACTCTGTGAGTTTTCTCTTCCCCTCTGTTCCTGTCCGAATCCATCGCCTCTGGCTCCCGGCGAACGCTCTCGTCCTTCCTGTGGTGGACCTGCGACATTACCCGAAGGTGCACCAGGTCCGGTTCCATTGGCCTCTTCGAGTCTCTGATTCACCCTCTGCTTTAAGATGTCGGAGCCACCAAGGGCATCGGGCGACCCGGTGCCCCCTATCTGTGAGCCAGGCTCAATAGTTGCGGCTTTCAGTGGAGGCGTCATTAAAACAACTTCCCCTTCCACAAGACCGCTAATGATTCTGACCATTTTGTTATCATCCAAGCCAATCACGACCTTTCGCTCCTCAACGAGGCCGTCCTTAACAACGAAGACGGTGTGCCGCCCCGCAACTCGTATGACCGCTACAACCGGCACATACACCACGTCCTCATACTGCGCAACGATAATCTCAGCCTTGCAGCTCATTCCCGTACGCAGCGCGCTGTCGTTGTCTTCAAGGTATATGTCCGTGGGATAGACCTTAAGGTCCGGATTCATCCACATACTTTGGGCGTCCGGCAAGGGCGCGATAGAACTCACGCGGCCCAGGAACTTCTTGCCCGGCAGGGCATCAACCGTAATGACTGCGGGAAACCCCACCCGGACTTTTTCAAGGCTCGTCTCATGAATATCCACCTGAGCTTTCATCGATGTGGCAGTTGGCAGGTTTATCAAGTCCTGCCGTTCAGTGACTTCGACACCGATATCCATCGGCTCTCGACGGTCGAAGTGACCACGCCCTCCGGAAGTGGTTGCATAAACCACCATTCCGTCCTGAGGGGCATATATCTTTGTTTTTTCAAGCTGATCCACTATCTTCTGTAACTTCTCTTCCTGACGCCTATACTCAAGATCTTTGGCCTTAAGGTCCGCTTCCGCCTGTACAACATCGGCTTTGGCCTTACGCTCCGTTCTCTCGAGCGCCATCTTAGCCTGGTGGACGTCACTTTCGAACTGTGCTATATTCCGATGGTAGGTGTAATTTTCCAATAACTTCTTGCTGTTCTCTGCCATCACCAAGTTGTTATTACTGCGGGTTACAGCCAGCTTGTCAGCCTGCCATTCAGTCTGTGAGATGTACTTTTCCTCGTACAGCTTTTGCGACCATGTGAGAGTCTCTTGGGCGCGCGTTAGCTCCTCTTGTCTCAAGGTTATTTCGTTTTCAGCAGCCGTCTTTTCGTTTGGATACTGTCCCTCTTTGTATTGCTGCAGATCCTGCTGAGCAAATTCCAGAGTCAACTTGGCTATGTCAACATCACTCTGAGCCTGATTCTTCACAACGGCGAGGGTCTCCTGGGCATTGATGAAAGCGGCCTCGGCCCTTTGAACCTGAATGTCCTGGTCAATCATTGTGTCCTTAAGTGTACTGGCGTCCAATTCAACCAGCAGATCTCTGGCCTTGACCATGGTGCCGTCCGGAACGAGGCTCACAATAGACGTTCTTCCCTCGACCTCGTTCCTCAGAGTGATCTGCTCCCGCGGCTGAATGGTGCCGGACTCTAATACGCTGATGGTCAGAGGGCCCCGCTTGACAACAAAGGTAGCAAGGCCGCTCGTTGGGTTCTCGCTACCCCGGACCACTTTGAACCACACTACGATCAGGCAGATTAAGACAACTGCTACAATTGCGCCAATTACTTTCGGAGATTTGAGTCTACTACGATTGTTTTTTGCATCATTTTTTAACATTATCGATCACCTCCGGCGAGAATTCTCGCCACATTCCGTTTTCATCTACTTGGAGTAATCCCATATCCCGCTGGAGCTCCAGCTCAGTAGTTCGATAAGTTATTACCGCTTGAGTCAGTGAGTTCTGTGCCACAAGCAGCGCATCCTGTGCCTCACGCAAGTCACGCATATTGGCCATTCCTGCCTCGAGAAACATGGTGCTGCTCTTGACCTGCTTTTGTGCGACAAATACTGAACGAGCCTGAATCTTGAGGCTCTCGCGGGACTCGATCAAGCCACGCAGCTCACTGCGAATAGAAAGCTTGACCTGGTCTTCCAGGGTTTGTACATCCCTTGTAGCTCGCTCCAAATCGATAAAACTCTTTCTGTAGGCGTTGCGTTCAGCGGTTCGCTCCAGAGGCAAATTAAGGGTAAGCAACGCCGAATAACCAGCCTTGTCAAATCGAAGCTGGGCATCATCCTCAGTCGCTGACCCAATACTTCTACGCTCACCCAGATCAGCAGAACCCAGCAACGTAAGGCCTGCTCCGAGAGCATCGGCCCGGACTACGACCTGCCTCTGAGCATCATAAACTTCACCAATCGCTACCCGCAAATCAAGTCGGTTCTCAAGAGCTAATTGTATTGCCAAAGATTCATCGATCTCGAGGGGCCCAGCATCTTCATCACTCGGGGGCACAAGCTCAACGGGTGCATCAGCTGGTGGAGTCTCCCGGACCGCGCCAGTATCCTCTTCTTGCAGGATTTCCTTGACTAACTCCTCTGCGGGGCGGCGGAGCAGCTCCAGATCGCTTCTGTCCAGCTCAATTTGGGCATCCGGAGGCAGCCCAAGCGACGTTTTAAACGCGTCGAGACGATTCCGGTATTGTTCCTGCGCGGATATCCAACCATTACGCGCCCCCAATTCGCTCTGTACCGCCAGGTCTACCTCGATCTCACTCCTCCTGCCTGCATCGGCCAACCGGCGAATCCACCGGGCTGATTCAATACGACTACGGTAGCTCCGCTCCGCGTTTTCCACTTGATCAGTCTGCCGCAAAACACCGAGATACTCCCAGGCCACATTAACCGCAAAGGTCCGTTTGAAACGCTCGAAATTGTAAATTGCGTATACTACATTTCGTTCCGCCTGTGTTAAGGGCTCCGTAACGATGTGTCTTCCGGAGCCCCTAAGCAGCGGAATAGAAACAGTCGCATCCCCCCTCAGACCCAGAGATGATGCGCCTCCCTGCGTAAGTAGATTCGCCAGGTCAATTGCCAGCGCTGTGCTTAAATCCACTCCGCTCTTCAGTGTTCGGCTCACCCCAACCGTCGCACTGTTCTCGGTACCACTCACCGTGCTGTTACCAGCGCTGTTTGTACTGAGCAAGCTCTCGACCTGACCAACGAAGGTATTGCGAAAGGCATCACGCTCCAAATCGAGGTCCAATGCTGCCCGGAAAACGTCTTCTTTGCTGGACTGATACTCCGGACTATTACGTGCCCCGATCTGTAATGCTTCGACCAAAGATACCCTCAGTGGAGTATTTGAGTCGATAGGGATATTGGCGTCCGGCGAGGAACCGGTCTGAGGATACTCATCTTCCGGCCAGTGCTCGATGGGATCGAGCTTATCTGTACCCAGTGAAACCTTACCAGAATAGAGCAATTGCTGTTCAGTCAGGAGGCGACGCCGCAGAATATCGCTCGGCCGTTCAATCGTAAAATCCTCCACGTTTCCTATCGCCTCATGCTGCTTCTGCCTGATTATATCATACGCTGTCTTGTCCGCTTCCTGCCGATACTTTGCAGGCGATTTGCAACCGGCCTGACTTAACAGCACAATGCAGACCAGGATCAGAAACGCCGACACAACCGACCTTGAGCCGATAGCACCCTTAAACAATCTGCCATTGCTTCTAACAGCCGTATTTCTTTGTTCAATCTGCACAAATACCTCTATAAACGCTGATTTTTCACATTTTACAAAAAAAATAATGCTACTATTTCACGATTAGAAGGTCAATGCATATTTGACCCTATTTTCGCTTTAATACACTGGATCTGTACTAATATAGACGGATCAGAAGGGTCTTTTATTGCAGCTCTTAATCGTGATTTGCCATATACACTTCACTGAAATACTCTTGCGAGCTTTATTAACTGTTTTCTGCCTACCCCTTCTATGACTAATTTCATAGCTTCCATATCGCAACGACCCTTCCCTGCAAAGATCACGCCCGAACGCAAGATCGGGCATAGGAAGCGCCAGTGGCCAAGATTCTTAGGGTAATATAGGGTAGACAAAGAGTGCTTTGCCGCTCCTATGCAACCGTTGTCGTAGGTTCATAGCGGGGGCATCATATGGGTATCTGGAGATACTTTTATGTAACATTTTGTGTTACATTTTGGAAGTGCTGAGTTCTCGTAAGCGCTCGTTATATAAACACTTATGTAAATATGGCCCTACGTAACGTAACACGTCGTAAACAGGGTCCGGGACCGCCTTACCCAACTCTCCCACCGGCTATGAAAGAGCGGCAAAATATCTCGATATATATGCCAATATTACCTTGCTATACCGATTGAATTGCAGAGGTTCACCTTTCTTCTGTTCATATAGGATATGTAACTGTGGGACAAATTATGTTCAAATGTATCTATCAATCATAACATGGAAAAATTCAGAGAGTTAAACAAGAGAGTCTACAACTCTTTTACCACAATCTCAGTTGGCTCGGTCCGGTCCCTGTTATCCGGTTGGTAGTACTCATATACTGCTGATGAGGGAATCTTGGCTCTAATTGGATACAATGCCTTCAACTCATAGCTGAAATGCAGTGGTTTGTCCGGGACTATGCTTTTTATATACAAGATGCACTGATTAGCGGTAACTTCGTATTTCGCCAGAGTGCCTGATTCCACAAGTTTCTCAAAAGAGGATGTTTCGACTCCGAAACCGGGCGGCACTCCTAAATCGATAATGGCCATGCCCGGAGGTGTGTCACCAAGCCTTGTGACTCGAACGCTACATCTAAGTGTATCATCCACCGCCAGGCGATATTTATCATAGTTAACCTGGATGTCGAGCTCCTTTTGGGCGGTGCTCTCTATCTCGGACCCGGGTACCCAATAGGTTCCCACGAGGCGATAGGGCAGCTCTCCGGCCTGATCCTGAGTAATACGTATATGATTGTTACCTTGCTGCAGGTAGTTTGTCAGGTTAAGGGTATAAAGCAGATCCTGCATTTTGGGTCTTATCTCAATGGCGCCTGCGGACCGGTTGTTAACTGTGACTTCAATTCGGCTTGATTGTTCGTCGGTGCTACGGGCCTCACCGGTACCGGCAATCAGGGCCTTCATTGCCAATACTGTGGCCTGAGTAGAACGCCAGGTGCCATATGGGTCTTTTTGCTCGGATAGCCAGGTAAGGGCTTTACGAAATCGAACACAATTGCATAGGGCCAAGGTGCGTACAAGCCTGAAGCCAGTATCGCTGCATACGCCAATCGGTGAGTGTGACAGCGGCGTGCCGGAGTTCGAGGCCATGGCAGGTAATTCAATTGTTCACATCGGAACGTGGGAGAGCGGAGCAGCCGACAAGGCCACAATCCAGCGGGTGAGAGTCCCGCCGTGCCAATTGCCCGATTCAGGCACGTAGTGATGCCACATCCCGGAATGGGTAACCATCCGGGCGGTGCGTGGTGTAAACGGCCCGGCCGCCCTGGACATTTAGAGGTCCAGTGGTGGGTGCAACCTGAGGTTCTAGCAAGTATAGGAGCCTGAACATAATGGAATGACTGCAGCCTCAAAATAAGCTCCGTCGTGGAAGTTGCATTGCAACGAATGTCTGGCGTGCCGAACCTCTGCTCTCTAAGGTGAGACCGTAGTCCTTCGAGAAGAAACGGGCAAGGGCACCGAAGGCACGCTGCGGGGTAAGGGTCCTTGCACCTATACAAGGATTGCGGAGATAATGTCGGGAAGGGCCGTTTCCCAGCAGGGACTGGCGACAACCTGCAAAGACCCAACGTACAAGGGAAAACCGAGGAAACCCTTTCCCATCCGCTTAAGGGTTTTATCCTGAGCCGACTCGATGCCGTAGGCCAGAATCCGAAAGACTGCCTGCCACATTTTCTTGAGTATCTCTGGATGGTGGGCTATTTCAATACGCAACTCTACCATAAAGACCTTATTAGTCTTCCGAGCAATTAATAGATCGCAGATTTTCTCTACTCGTTTTATGTTAACAGCGAAACTATCGTCAGAAAAAATTATTACTTTGGCCTTAATATTTTCTATCTCTTCCACAACAGATTCTGGAGAACGCGCTGACCACCCCCTCAGTTCCCCCCAGGGATTTAATTTGTGGGTGCAGAATTCACAGTCATAAGGACATCCCCGGGAACTCATCACCGTATCGATCCCGAAGCTAAAACCGAATATAGTTTTATGGCAATAGCGGTAACGGCGCAGGCGGCGTTCGGGATAAAAGTTTCTCACCTTGGGAAGAACTCTGGTTTCATTATGGATTATCTTTCTTCGCTGGCGATATAAGATCCCGCTTATCTCGCTTAACTTTTTCCCGGAGTAAATCTCCTGGGCAATCTCTTCCCCATCCCCACGAACGATGATATCGATACGAGGTGAGGCCTCCAGATACTCGTTCACGTTTTCCGTGGCATGAATCCCCCCCAGGATGACCGTCGTTTCATGACAGAACTAAGATGCCGGATGATAGCGGACATGCGACTTCGTGGTTTGTCGCCAAACACTCAGCGGAGATACGTCGATGCTATAAGGGAGCTGGCCAAACATTACCGTCGTCCACCCGATCAGCTCAGCCAAGAAGACATCCGAGACTACTTCATCTATCTCCAAGACGAGTTCGCCGTTTAAACGGCCTGTGAGGCGCTTTTCACCAAATTGTGAGACCAGCTCACAAAGAGAATCTAATTCTTTTTGCCACCTTTGCCTTTTCCAGGGTTTTCGTCGTCATCGTCTGTTTCTTTAGGTTTTTGGCCGTCTTTGCCTTTTGCTCCAGGATGATCTTTGTCTGTTTTTTTAGGATTTTTGTCGCTTTTGCCTTTTGCTTTAGGATTTTTGTCGTTTTCTTCTGTTTCTTCAGATTTTTTGCCGCCTTTGTCTATTATTCTGATGGTATCTGTCTCTTTAAATGCAGTTCCATCGAGAAGCTCGCCGGTCACGGTCAGCTCAACATCACCCAACAGCCCCTGCTCAATGAGAAAGTCTTGAACAGATGAATGGCTAAACTTGATCATCGCTATCTGTTCCTCTTCATTGAACACCATCCAATCCGCAGGAATCAAACCTTCGAGCATAAGGGTCTCTAAGTTTATACCAGTGGCATTGCTCCCTTCCGGAAGCCGGAGATGGC
>JBGVTO010000393.1:0-4821 GCA_041862635.1 Phycisphaerae bacterium
GGCTGTTCTCTTGGAACGGTGAAAACACAAATGTACAGGGCGCTGAGGACATTAATGCGAAGATTGCCCGATATTTCCGGAAGGGATAAAATGAACTTGGATTTCCCGAACAAAGTAATGTAATAAAATATGAATAGGGTAAGAATCAATGCCCTTGTGGACAAATCAAAGTAGACATAATGAAAATGGAAAGGAGCAAAAATGAAAAAGACAATTCTTGGACGGATTGCTATTTATGTTGGCCTGCTCGTTGTCATCGGTTATGTGATATTAAGTCAAGCACAACAAAAACCACATCAACCAAATAGTATTAGCACATACGAGGAGCCGACAATGGTGGGACTGTTGCCGCATGGGGAAGTCAAAGACGGCCTTGCGGCCTTTCTCTTGTGCCACCGCTATCATTTCAAAGTTGGAGAACCCATCCCACTTACATATGGTATTATAAACATTGGCCCAGGATTGGGAATGGAAACCACTTGGCAAGAAGCTTCAGAAAATGCTAACCTCGAGACCAGAGTTTGGTGGCTGGGTAACGAACCAGAGCTTCAGTTTAACTACTCGTGGTATGAGGTAACAGGCCCCAATGGACAAAATGTACCGTACCGTGGGATTACGGGAACTTTGCCCTCTAGCGCCCCCTTGGATGAATTCTCTGTGTTACTACACCATAGACAGTTTATCGGGACGGTCGATCCTGACCTTCGTGGATGGCTCACCTCTGACTCTGAGGATATCTTTTTTGACTTTGACCTGAGCAAGCCTGGCACCTACGAAGTCCAATGGGGATATAATGCGTTGTTTGAAGGCGGGCCGTGGACCGGCGAACTCATGTCCAACAAAGTGCAATTTAAGATTGTGAAATAAACCATGAAAAATCATCTTACAGAACAAGAGCTTATCGAATACCAGTTCAAACTGGTATCCGATATGCAAATAAAAGAAGCGGCCGAGCATCTCCAAGGCTGCGGAGAATGCCGTGAGCATCTGGAGAGGTTACAGCGTAAATTTTCTGCTCTGGATCTGCTGCGTGGAGAGGCGCAGATTTCCGAGGATTTGATTTCGCGGGTTATAGAACAGGCCAGCCAGCCGGTACGAACAAGAATTGTTTGGTCTAAGAAGTATGTGTGGCTTAGCTCGGCAGCGGCTGTGCTACTGGTTGGAGTTCTGCTGGTTGCTACTCAGTTAGGTAAAGATGGGACAAAGAAACGTGAAGTTACAAAAGGGCCTATGCCAGCGATGGAAATGGAGCTTGCAAGCAAACCGGAGATTACACTGGACGAGAGTCTGGATAAAGATGCGTTAAGGAAGAGAACATTTGCGATGGCGCCGAAGGAAAAGGAAGCTGACAGGTATGCTGCATTTGATGACACTGCGGAGGCTGCAATACCTGAACAGCCGCCTTTTGCGCCGGCAAGTGCGATTGAATTGGTAACGCTGCCGCGACGGGACAAGGTGCAGCTTACGATTTACAATTCCGCCGATTTAACGTTGGTGCGGGAACGGCGGAATCTGACGCTAAAAAAAGGCTGGAACTGGCTGCAGTTTATGTGGGCAAATACTCTTATTGACCCGACGTCACTGTCACTGGAGCCGTTGGCCCAGGCCGACAAAATTGATATCCAGCAGTTGGTGTTTCCAGCGAGGCTGCGGGAGCTTGGCCGCTGGCTCATTCGCTCTGAGGTCAGCGGCCAGGTACCGTTCGAGATAACATATTTTACCAGCGGCCTTTCCTGGCGGGTGTTCTATATGGGAACGCTCTCACAGGATGAAAAGACGATACGACTGGCCGGCTACGTAAGGGTAAGTAACAATAGTGGCGAGGATTATGAAAAAGCCCAGACCCGCCTGATTGTCGGTCAAGTCCATATCTTTGACCAAATAGCTGAGCTGGCAAAACGCCAATATCCTTACAACAGACCAGTGGAGTTCGATGCCTACAGTAGACTTAGAGCCTTAGATGATAAGCGTGAACGCCTCCATGAAAAATTTTTCAATGCGCTTACTTACAAAGAACTCGACGAGGAATTGCGACGCAAGGAAATCAGGAAAGAAGGACTCAGCGAGTACTTCCTCTACACGATTGAAGGCACCGAGACCATACCGAACCAGTGGGGCAAAAGGCTGATTTCGTTTGAGGTTGAGGATATTGAAGTCGAGAGTTTGTATAAATACGATGAGCAGCGCTGGTCCAATCAGACGATTAGATTCGTCAAGTTTGCAAATGACGAAGACCAGAACCTGGGCGAAACGCCGATTCCGAACGGAACGGTGAAGATTTACAGCCAGGCCGATGAGCAAGGCCATTTATCATACGTAGGCGGGACGAGTATTAAATATATTCCGGTGGATGAAGAGGTCGAGTTAAATCTTGGCCCGGCCAGACTGGTCAGCGTTGAGCCGAAGCTTATGAATTTCAAAACAGATAATTATATATTCGACAACAGGGGCAACGTTGCCGGCTGGGATGAAATACGAACCTGGAAGATAGAAATCACCAATACTCGTGAACTGCCGATAGAGATTGAGGTTACCCGCGGCTTTGGCACCGCGTACTGGACCATGCAAGCCGATATACCCTATGAAAAATATGATGCCACACACGCTCGTTTCAAAATAAAACTTGAACCACGAAAGAAACAGGCATTCGAATACACAGTAACGACGTATCACGGCGTTCGTGAAGAAACGTTAGCCGAAAAAAACTGAAAGTTCAGATATAAGCACAAAAAAATATTAAATTTTAGGAGACTGAATTATGAACGGCAAAAAAATCAGACTAATCGTTTTGATTATTTTCTGCCTAATTCTTCTGTTTCCTCAACTGGGCGTGTCGCTTATTACGGGCGGGCACGGCAACCGCCCCATCGAGGACCGGGGCTGGCCTGCCGGCTCGATCCAAGTTGCAAATCTGCCGAGCCGGCTGGGCTATTGGGAAGGGCCGCCGTTCGGAGGTGGCGAATATCACTTCCTTTACCGCTGCGAAAATACGGATGAGTTCAATCAGGCATTGAAGACCTTTGCCGCCATAGATGCGCATAAGCTGGAACTTTTCGTACGTAACGGTCCTGATTATAGTTTCTGGCTCAAGGAGAACGAGGAAGAGCTATCGAAGCCGGAAAACCGCGTCGACTGGACCTTTACCGTGTGGGTCCCGCAGAACTGGAACAGTCTCTACAATAGTCCCGGAAGCTTTTTCCATTCGGACCATCCGAACTTTAAAAAACCAGTAGCCGCCCCCAGAGTGGATGTTTACATAGGCGGAGGTTCCATCGTTTGGGAAGATGTGGAGATTCCAAAAAATCTGGTGGTGATTAACAAGCGTCCCGGCTCTGTCTCGCCGAAATTCGCCAGCAAAGGTCTTGTCCACGGCAAAGTCTTCGACATTGCTACTGGAAAACCGATTGCCGGAGCGCAAATAACATTAGCGAAACGTGAGGATTATAGAAACTGGAAGGAAGTGATGCATGGCAAAACGAACGAGCATGGCTTTTGCCAAATCCCAAAGATTCCACTCGGTTACTACGAGATTAGAGTCGGAGCCGAAAGTTATGTTACGCGAAAACAGGCAAACTACGACAATAAGCGACCTGAGTATCATCAGTTTAACCTGGGACTGGCCAGCCCATCTTATGTCAAAGGTATCGTAACCGACCAGGCCGGTAATCCAATAGAGGGTGTCAATATCTCGGCTACCAATATTGTCGGGCCGGATGGATTTGGTTATCAATGTGTCGGTGATAGAGCTGTAATAACCGATAAAAAAGGTCGTTTTGAGATACGCTCCTTACCTAAAGGAACGATGAGTATCAGATGTCGAGGCAAATCGCTGCATCTCAAAAACTCCATATTCGAGCGATATTCAATTCCATCGGACCAAATCAGGCTCACTATGACCGGTACAGGTACAATCCGGGGAAAGGTTGTCGATAAAGATGGAAAAGCACCGTTGGGTAAGGTCCATATTTACATTCGACCTCCAGGTGAGCAGCTTGGCAAATGGGGTGGTTCACACATATGCGAAGTCGACGGCAGCTTTGAGTTCACCGGCGTGCCTCCAGGTGAATATCTCCTTGGCACTGGTTTCAGGCTTGCATCTGAAGGCGACAGGACAAATACCAAACTAATTTCAGTAGAAGCGAGTAAAACATACGAGGTGGAAATTATACATGTTGGACGATAAACCAAATGGTATGAATAGGTATGAGCAATAGTAAACTATTTTTGAAAGGAGATTGAATTATGAACAGTAAAAGAAACAAACTAATGGTAATTGTGCTGCTGCTTGTATGCAGCGCAATCTCTCACGGCAGAATCAAATTAGTGGCGCTGCCGGAGCGGGCGGCGACGGTAATTCGCTTAGACAACCCGTGGGCGACACTAATCGAAGAAGAGCGCGTCCTGACATTGCAAAAAGGGCTTAATAAAGTGGACTTTTCGTGGAAGGCTGTGAGCATTGATGCCGACTCAATTCGATTAAGGCTGCTTGACCATCCGGATAAGGTAACACTGTTAAACGTAAGCTATCCGCCAGATGAGGCGGCCCTGGTCTGGGAAATCAGCAGCGATGGTGACTATGCCGAGACGGTGCGAATCAGCTATCTTTTGAGCAATATCGACAGGCTGATTACTTACAAGGCGATAGCCGACAAGGCGGAAACCTCCGTTGATTTGAAAAGCTACTTGGTGCTGCGGAATTTCTCAGGTGAGGATTTCGCGACGGCCCGGGTCCTTCTGGATTACGGCGAGGCCTTCGAGCAGGGCATCGACCACGAGGAGACCAAGCAGATGCTGTTTCTAAAAGCCCCGAAGGTGCCTATT
>JBGVTO010000394.1:0-5314 GCA_041862635.1 Phycisphaerae bacterium
AGTACCCTGATCTACAAGTGACTATCCATCATAGTTGTTATCATTAAAGTCCTCTGAAAGAAGGATAGGAGTTAATGTACCTTGGACAGCAAAATCATAAGGATTCTCGTCACTATCATCATTGGCAATCAGCACCGTCGCCGTTTGAAGACCAAGGCCGCTCGGTGTAAACTGAATCTGGAACGTGGTCGTACCTCCGGAGGCCGCAACCGGAGAACTCGGCTGTTGAATCACAGTAAAGTCTGTGTTGCCTGTCCAATGTACCTTGGGAACGCCAGTCAAATTAAGAGGGGCCGAACCCATGTTCCTGATGGTAAATGTCCGTACTATAGAACCACCCTGGGCAAAAATACGAAAGTCTGTACCATCATTAGATTCCGGAGTGGAATCTCCATCCACAATGATTTGACCATTGCCCAGAACATCGATCTCCGGCGAAGGAGGCTCCGGTCCGTCGATCACCAAGTCGTAATCGGGGTTTGTCGCGCCCGCGTAGCCGTAAACACGCACGTAATATGTCTGGCCGCCCGTCACCGCCACAGAGACGTGTTCATCGTCGGTTTCGGAGATCGAACTTGCCAGCAGCGATTCGCTGGAGTCGTAGATCTTTAGGTCCAGGTCACCTAACGAGTGACTGAAGAGGATGTCCACGTTCAGTGTCCCCGAATACGCAGCCGTCAGAAGGTAGTAATCGTCGTTGTAGGACTTGTGTATCGTCAGGTCGGCCTCTGTTCGATCACCCAACATCCCCAGGTCCGTCGCTGCCCCAAAGCTGTCATTAAACTCAAAACGTTCCCCAGGAGGCTCCGGTCCGTAGATCACCAAGTCGTAATTGGGGTTTGCCGCGCCCGCGTAGCCGTAAACACGCACGTAATATGTCTGGCCGCCCGTCACCGCCACCGAGACGCTTTCGTCGTCCGAGGAGGAGGTCGAAATTGCCAGCGGCGATCCGCTAGAGTCGTAAACCGTTAGGTCTAGGTCACCCAACGAGTGGCTGAAGAGGATGTGCACATACAGCATCCCCGAATCCCCGGCCGTCAGAAAATAGTAATCCTCGTCCGAAAACTCGTGTATCGTCAGATCGTCCTCTGTCCGATTACCCAACATCCCCAGGTCCGTTGCCTCCGCAGGGTTGTCGTTGGGCTCAAAACGGTCCGCCACAGCCACTATAGACAGAACGCCCCCATTTGGATCTTCGTTATCGTGCTCATATCCCAATAGATGCCCGGTCTCATGGCAGATCAAGTTTGCTAAGTTAGTTACGAATGAGCCCGGGTCTGTCGGTTCCGTTTGGCCGCTAACGGTGTTATCGCTAAACACAAAGGCATTGTCGCTGTGGTCCGTGTTTCCGACATCCACCTGCTCGGCCAGGCCCAGAAATGAGCCATATTCGGCAAAAGCTAAATCGTTCCCCCCAACATAGATGGTCGAACAGGCTGTAGTAGACTCCGGTCTTTCAGTCGTAAAGATGATGCCTGAACCGTCGAATATTTCGTTCAACTCCTCCACAACGCCAGCGATGAGGGCATCTTCCTGACCAGCCAAATCACCGGGAGCCACAAAGGCCGGGACATCAATACCTTCGACGGTTACAGGCCCGTTGTATGTAACGTTTTCCTCCCCATCAAAGTCAAGATAGACAATCTGCTCATCAAAATAATCATAATCAAAAGCTGGGTCAACAAGGTGCATTTCAGAAAGTGCGACAGATTCAGTTGCTGGAGGCCCTCTGATCTCGATAGATGTGGCGTACTCTTTATTTAAATCAACATCATTTTCATAGATTGGCAAACTACTATCTTGAGTTGTGGTAACTTTGCTCTCTATATCTCCATTAAAATCATTCGAGATTAATGCGATTTCACCAGTCTGAGCATGACCAATACTATCAACATTCAAATCCGCATCGACTGACTCGTCGATTGTCTTATTTTCATCTATATACAAAGTAATGATCGGCTCGCAAACTTCGGAATTGGGTGTATCGGACGAGGCCAGTTCCTGGTTAATCTGCGGCTCCATTTGTTTGTTTGTGTCCAGTAACTCGGCTTCCTGAACAACTTTTAATGGATTATCGAGAATGGTATCTTGATCTGGATTAGGAGCAATATTAAGTAGACTATCACCCGAAAGCAGTATCCGTGGTTCAAGTTGTTCAAAAAGTATGTGCCTAATTTTTCCCATTATCTGCACATCTTTCTTTTGAAAAACCTGCGAAGACATACAAATACAAACAATACACCTGTATGATTAACGAAAAACGACTCTATCCTCGCAGGCAGATACAGATATCAATGTCGCTTCTTTACCTCAAAACTATATATTAACTGAAAATGTTTACTTTGTCAAACAAAATCTATTGAAAATCTAATGCTTTACTTGATCAAGCATATGCACGTATCACTCCCAGCAAGTAGAAAGTCTCTTTGCGTATCGATATCTATCAGGAAGTACCTGCGTGGCTTTTCAGGCAATTGCAGAGTCATTCTTCGGATTTCCTTACTTGAAGCTCGAATTCGCATTGAACCTGGGAAATGTCCTTATCTCCACATACTATTAGCCTCATAACGTCAAGGGTACAAGCATCTTACATTATAGGACGTTAAAATTCAAGAAAATTCTTAATTTTTTCTGTCATTCACCCGTTGCGTTTGACCTTCTTTATGTCCAAGGGCAACGGATTACTGGCCAAAAGAAACATTGGCGTTGTCAAGGAATATCAGTTGGTCAGGATTGAACCTATTACGGCCACGGCCTCAAGCATGAAGAGCGCTGAGGAGAATCCGACTAATACCATTAATGGTTCCGGTCTCGACGCAAATGACATCCATTCGACTCCTACCAACGGCATGTGGCTCAGTGATGTCTCCGCACCGGGTGAGACTTGGATCTAGGGCGTTTCTGAACGACAATATGTTGATGCTTTTTTTCAAGAGATACCTCATAATCCCCGTTTCTTCGTTGACGTAGCGAAACTGTAGCGCTTCTTTTTCGACTTTTTCTTGACTTTGGTAGCAAGAAGGTCTATAATAATGCTATCATTTGGAAAATGCCCCTGCTCACTCCTACGTGTCCTCGCGCTTAGGCAGGGGCTTTTTTTATGTCCGGCGATTTTGAACTGAAAAACGGGTCTGGATTTTAAGGTCGTGGGTTCATAGCGGGGGCGCGTTTCGAACATACGACCTTGTGTCGGGGTGTGCGTGACCGAAAATAGATAAGTCTTGGTTGGCACACGCAACATTACTTAATAATTGTCCCCAAACTCTGAATGGTAAAAATACTTGTTGCTAATTAACAGGGAGTTGTTCCTGAGTTTAGATATGTTGCAGGTCGCTGGCAGATGGATTACAATTACTACCTGCCTCATAGCAACCTGGGTTATATGATGTCGGTAGGCTTTGCCGAATTGTGTCGTAAAGCCGGTTGCTTCAGGCCGTATGTACCAGTGCTCGATGAAGTACAGGGCTGTGGAATCCTCTCATAGAGACTGGACCAAAAAAGGGGCAGAACAAGTTGGCGGTTGGCTATTGAATCCTATGTGGAGATTGGGAAATGGAATGGACACGCAGAGAGGTGTTCGGTGCCGTGGGTATCGCGGTGGGGTCTTGCATGCTGTCCTCCTGCATGCGTCAGGAGACGAAGACCAATCAAGGCAAAACATGCTGGGATGTTGCTCCCTGGCCATATCATGAGTTGGACCCCCAGACGACAGCCGAACGGGCCTATCTTTATCACTACGAGGGCCACTGCATGTATGGCGTCTTCAAGAGCATAGTATGGCAACTGGCCGAGCGATATGGCGAACCCTATCGATCTTTCCCATGCGGGATGATGACCTACGGCGCTGGCGGGGTCGCAAGCTGGGGCTCCCTGTGTGGTGCTCTCAATGGTGCGGCAGCCGTCATCGGACTTTTCGCATCAAGAAAAGATCAGCAAGCGAGCCTGGTCAACCAGGTATTCTTCTGGTACGAGCAGACGGAACTCCCCGTTCATGTACCGGCCCAACCCAAGCTGGACATGGAGATGCCGGCATCCGTCGCTCACTCGGTTCTCTGCCATCTCTCTGTGGGCGCGTGGAGAAAGACCTCCAGATATCCGGTGGCGGGAAAGGAACACATGGAGCGGTGTGCGCGTCTCACGGCAGATACCGCTAAGCAGACTGTCATCGTACTCAATGAAGGTCTGTCAGGAAGGGTCGCCCGTCCGATGCTCGCAGATGAGCAAGTGAGTCAGTGCAACGCCTGTCATGGACGAGATAGTGAGCGAAGGGACGCGTTGGCCGGAATGACATGCGGCAGTTGCCACTCCTCGCTGTCCGATAAGCATCCTGATGTATCGATCAAGCCGCGAAAGCCATTGTAACATAGGGCCTTCAGCCTTGACGCTGCCAACCGGGCAGATAGTCATACGCGACCACGATGTCACCTGGAAATCAGGGTGTTTTTCAGCTTCTGAATGAGGTAGCTTTTTGATGAATTCTGGTATTTTATAGCTCGTATGAATGGGCTGTTTCAGAAATATCTACGCGCGGCTCGTTGCACTCTGCTTGGCTGGTGGGGTCGACCCAGAAAATTTCTGGAAGAGAGAGAAGTAGTATGGTCTTATGCCCTCCAGCCGAGTCTGAAGGTTAATACATAATCAAGGATTTTCCTTGACGTGAAAGTAGATAATTTGGTATAGATAACATTAGTGAAAGTACCTGCGCAGTCGGGCATCTGTGGCTTTAAGTTCATCCAGCGGGTGCAATTCATATAATTTTTCGATAGAGGAGGAGCTATTAACGGAAACTTTTATAAAACGTTTGGGAGAAGGTAATCTTCATTGGGTAAACCTACGACTACGACGAGCGGGGGATCGCATAGGGTAGTATTTGAGTCATTGGTCGATTCTCGGTACAATAATGTAGCTTTGTTGGGAAGTCCAGATCCGAGAAGAATCATGACCGATGTCATACACATTTTGAATGCAATCGAACAAGGCGACGCTAAAGCGGCAGATGAATTGCTCCCAGCGGTGTACGAAGAATTGCACCGTCTGGCTACTCAGAAGATGTTACGTGAACAGCCAGCTCTGACCACTCGCCCTTATTGTAAGCCTCGTGAGTTCCATATCTTGCCTCTTTCAGTGATGGTTCCTCTACTCGCCCCCGGACATTGTCGCTCACTGCACCGTAGCGTTATCCCCGCCAATTTGCACGAAAATACGTTTTTTATGCCCCACCTTTCTTCCAATCCCTGCTTTTGCACAGACCTTGGTGAACAGCCATTATAGGGCATACAAAGAATGCTTTGCCGCTCCTATGCAACCGTGGTCG
>JBGVTO010000395.1:0-2421 GCA_041862635.1 Phycisphaerae bacterium
CTATTATCGCAATCACCACCACAAGCTCGATAAGTGTGAATCCTCTTCTTCCATCCATATCGCACCTGTACTTTATTTGATTGCAGGATTGCCAACCACAGGGACATTTCCCTTGATTTTTGGGCTCAAAAAGTGTATCGTCTCCCTGTGTTGGCAATCCTGCAATCAAATAAAGTACAGGTGCGATATGGATGGAAGAAGAGGATTCACACTTATCGAGCTTTTGGTGGTGATTGCGATAATAGCATTATTGATGGCCATATTGATACCGGCGCTCCAGGTAGCCAAGGAGACTGCCTCGGGTGCGGTCTGTTTGAACAACCATAGAAGTCTCGTTACAGGATGGATTATGTATGCCGACGACAACGACGGCGTGCTGATGTGCAATGGGGCCTGCTATGATGAGGCGGATGACGATAGCCCTTGGGTTCACCGGCCCAAGAATCCTGCCGGAAGCAATCTGTCTTATAATCCGGCGCCGGAGACCATCACGAATGAGGACCGCTATCGAGGGCTCCAGCAGGGGACGATGTGGCAATACGTTAAGGATGTGGACGTCTATCACTGTCCGGGTGACAATCGCAGAAGTACAAGGCGAGCTCCGCGTGATTGTTTTCGCAGCTATTCCATCTCTTACGCCTTCGGAGCGCTTCGCGCTAAAGACCTCACTCCTCGCGGCGGATACCAGTACTATAGAAAAATGCAGGATGTTAGAGATGCGCCGCAGTATTATGTCTTTGTCGAAGAGGAACATAACGGCAGCCGCTATGGTGAAAACGAAGGGGGATGGCATTTGCCTTTTGGCGGCGGTACCAACTACTTATCCAACCCGGGTAGCTGGACCTTCTACGATCCTCTGGCCTCCTACCACAACAAATCCAGCACGTTTGGTTTTGCCGACGGCCACTCGGACAGGCGCAGATGGGTGGATAAACGGACCCTTGAGTTCATCAGGAGAAATGCCGAGGACCCATCTTCTCATTCCGGAATAACGACATCTTCACCCGGCAATGAAGATATCCAGTGGTTGTTAGAGCACTTTATCGAAAGAAAACGTGTCGATTGATTGCCTTGTTCTTTCCTTAGCACCTCTGAATTTTAAATATATTTCTCCACTTTTTCCTTGATTTTGAGCGAGGAAGCATATATTTCTATCCGTTTAATTTTTAGGAAATCTTTGAAGGGAAACAGAATGAAAAGACTGATTAGTTTGTTGCTTGGTTGCTCTGTGATTCTTGTTGGCTGCGCTTCTCAAGAAGCAAATCCCATTATTGTCTATCAACCAGCGAATGAGAACCAAAGTGACACAGCGCTTAACGCTTCTTTCGGCGCTGCGAGCGTCGATGAAACACAAGAGGAAGTTGAGAACGAAAGTTACACAGCGCTTAACGCTCCCGTAGGCGCTGCGAGCTCCCAGGAAACGCAAACGGAAGTCGAGAGCAGCCGCGAACCAGATGTCATCTTTGTCCCTACGCCCCAGGATGTGGTGGACAAGATGCTGGAGTTAGCGGAAGTCAAGAAAGACGACCTGGTTTATGACTTGGGCTGCGGGGACGGCCGAATCGTAGTAACGGCGTCCAAGAGGTTCGGCTGCAAGGCCGTGGGCTACGACATAGACCCAGAGCGTGTCAAAGAATCGCTTGAAAACGTGGAGAAGAACGAGGTCGGACACATGGTTAGAATTGAGCAGAAGGACATCTTCACCCTCGACCTCAACAAGGCAGATGTAATCACTCTTTACCTGCTTCCGAGTCTGAATGTGAAACTGATTCCTCAGCTTGAGAAGCTCAAGCCCGGCTCGCGGATTGTCTCCCACGACTTCCGAATGAAAGGAGTCAAGCCGGACAAGGTCGTCAAGCTAACTTCCAATGAGGACGGTAGTGAACACAAGGTTTTTCTGTGGATCTCGCCCCTCAAGAAGAGAAAGATAGATGATACGGCTCCCGTTGAGAATGATTCCTTTTGAGGGTCATTTTGCTCCGGCGTCTTGTATTCGGTCATTTCCCTGTCCAAAGCTTTTTTACAGAGGGATCAATTCCGCTAATTACGATGAGAGCGAAACTTTGAGTGAGATCGGCTCACACAATCGCCACAGAAGTTTTAAATAGTGTTTCACAGACCGTTTTAGCTATTGTTTTATATCGGATTAAATTAACGAAAAATAGCTTGCATTTCTGCGACTGGGTATATTATAATAATTGCAGAGACGCACAACAGGGAGATTCATCATGTCTGGTGAAAAATCTCGGTTAGGAAAGGCTTCTTCAAAGGAATAGGAGAGTTGATATGGGTACAGGAAAAGGCTTTACCCCGTTAGAAATAAAAATTTCTAAGGGGACTAATAAAAGATTTCCCGAAAGACACGGGGAAACAGATGTCAGGCAACAACACCGGAGTTTTCTAACGGGGTTTACGTTAATA
>JBGVTO010000396.1:0-13138 GCA_041862635.1 Phycisphaerae bacterium
AGGAAAAGGCTTTACCCCGTTAGAAATAAAAATTTCTAAGGGGACTAATAAAAGATTTCCCGAAAGACACGGGGAAACAGATGTCAGGCAACAACACCGGAGTTTTCTAACGGGGTTTACGTTAATAGAGCTTTTGGTGGTAATCGCTATTATCGCTATACTGATGGCGATATTGATGCCGGCACTGCACAGAGCCAGGGAGCAGGGCAGGCGTGCGGTTTGCCTTAATAACCTGAAGCAACTGGCGATGTCATGGATTATGTACGCGGATGAAAACGACGGTAAGCTCGTCAACGGTGCGGCAGGCTATAGTAATGTCCAAACGTCCTGGGGCGACCACGAAAATGAATTGGCCTGGGTGGGCAGGTGCTGGCACAGCAACTACCAGCAGGGCGAACAATTAGCAGCCGACGAGCAAAAAAGTGAGATTATGATAGGAGCAATGTGGCCCTATTGTAAAGACCTGAAACTTTACCGCTGCCCGACCGGTCTGCGGGGAGAGCTGCTGACATACGCTATAATGTTTTCCATGAACGCTGTTAACCATGCCGCGACTCAAGGGGTACGTGGCGCACACGTCAAGAAGATGAGCGAGATTCACAGTCCAGCACCAGCCTTCAGACTTGTTTTCATTGACGAAGGCTGGGTAACGCCTGATGCCTTTGCCGTTCATTATGACACTGAGCAGTGGTGGGACGACCCGCCTGTACGCCACGGTGACGGTGTTAACGTGTCTTTTGCAGACGGACACAGTGATTACTGGAAGTGGAAAGGCGTCGAGACAATAAAGAATGGCAGGTTGGCTGACCGTACTCACCCGGCCACCCACTGGTCGCCCGCAACCCCTGAAGGTGTGGAGGACTTGCATAAGATGCAGAAGGGTTGTTGGGGAAGATTAGGATATTAAGAGCCTATCCAAATAACCCGCTCTATTGCGTCCGGCTGCAAAGCCCGATGCCTGCGTTGTCGGTGAAAAAACGTTCTCAACGTGAAGCAAACCACGCCTGGCGAGCATTTTTGGCCTGCCGCCTTGGCCTCGAACTTTTCGCTCGGCCTCATAACGACCCGGTTATTCGGATAAGCTCTAAGCCTTAGCGATAAACCTGTACACCGAGTGTGTTTTTTTGCTTAATTGGTTTTCTTTCGGGGTGACGGGGATGTGAGCTGTTCCTGGCAGTTGATAGTAGCCCGAGGTTAATCATCATGCGTTCCAATTAATACCTCTTTGTTTATTGTCAAGCGGTTTTTGATTTGATGAGTCCACCACAATTCTGCTGCTCGGTTTTTTCCCCAGAAAATACGAAACGACCGGCCTGTTAAATTGACAGCAGCTGTTCCGTATTGGGGTGATGGCGCGGTGTGGGCAAGCGAACCTGATGTGAACAAGCTGGACAATCCAGCCTGGACAAAGTTGCTGAGTTTTTTGGGGGTCTGTTTTTAGCACGAGGTCGAGCTTTTCTGAAAGAAGACGTCGTACTTCCATTTTGTTGGCCCATTTGTGAGCATTGAGCCCATAGTATACCGACAGCCTGGATTTGATTGTTTTTATTACTGCTGCCTGTTTTTTTCATTTTGCACCGTTCCTCTTTTTATCGACCATTATGGCGATTCTCTTTAGGATAGATTCCCGCGAGGATTGGGCGGTGGATAGTGAGAAAAAGAAACTCCCTGTGCCACGTAAAGAGCGCTAAAAAGCATGAAAGTCCTCTATGATAAAGGATTTGGCTTATGGAGCAGCACACCAAAAGAATGAGATTTTATCCTGATATTTCTCGACTTTTACGAACAGACATGTAGAATTACAATGGATGTGATTTAGTTTCAGACAAATCAGACAAGAAAAGTTAATTCTCCCAATCAATACATATAGACATTATATTACTTTGTGAACGATTTGAAATTAAAGGAGATTACGATGTGCAAAAATATATTAGCCGCGTTGCTGTTTTTGGGGGTGTTGGGCCAGGCAATCTATGCGGATGAAGTCTTTTTTAAGAATGGGGATCGTCTTAGCGGCAAGATCGAACAGCTTGTTGATGGGAAATTGGTTTTCAAATCAGACCTGGCAGGTAGGGTAACCGTTGATATCTCGAACATACAGACTCTCAGCAGCGATGTACCGCTTAAAGTGCATCTGAAAGACGGAATGGTCCTAAATCAGAAGCTGGCGAAAGCCGAGCCAAATCGGTTTGCTATAGAGGACAGTGAAACACTGACGGCTCAGGAGTTTGAGCTTGCAGCCATCTCTTCGATTAACCCACCGCCAAAGCCTGAGCCAAAGTGGACGGGAAATATTTCGGCTGGATTCACTTCTACACACGGAAATACAGAAACCGATAACATTAGTGCCAGTGTTAATCTTAGCAAAAGAACCGAAAAGGACCGCACACAGCTAAGTGCAGATTATGCGAGAGCCCGGCAAAAAGACCCAGACACAGGAGAAAAGAAGACCACAGAGGATTGGTGGCGGACAAAAGCGAAGTATGACTACTTCTTTACAAAAAAGCTGTATGGATATCTGGATGGCCGGTATGAAAAGGATGCTATTGCCGAGCTTGACCGCAGGGTGATAGTCGGCAGTGGCGGCGGTTATCAATGGATTGAGTCGGAGGATATGAACTTTTCGACCGAAGCCGGTGTTGCCTCTCTTTATGAAAAGTTTGACAACCAAACTGACAGTAACAGTGAAATATCGGTCCAGGCCGGGTACAATTTTGACAAGAGGTTAATGAAGAACGTCAAGCTCATTAACGAGCTTACCTACTATCCGAGCATAGAGCAGCTCTCTGATTATTTTCTCACGTCAACAGCTGAGGTTCGCGCCAATTTTACCGAAACAATGTTCACAAATTTTAAGGTCATCTTTGATTATGACGCTACACCTGCTGTTGGAAAAGGTTCTACGGACGTTAAGTACATTTGGGGTATCGGCTACAACTTTTAACGATATAGTCTCTTATCTTGAGAGGTGCACAGTTGTGCCCGTTGATAGACAATGATAAGTTGATTGTAGGCTCTTGTGTGGATTGTTACAATGCAATAATACGCTATGCAAATGCTTGGATTGGACTTCAGTTATACTAAGTTCAACAGACCGGTAATTATATGCTGATGTATTGAGAGTAATTCGGGAAAGGTATGAAAATGAAGAAACTTGTGATTTCATTCGTTATATCCACATTGGCCATATCAAGCTGCAAGAGCATTTATTACTCAACGCCTGATAGAAGGCGTTAAGGGCTTGTTCAAGCCCAAGAAATAGAATGAAGAAACAGCCGGCTGAATATGTTGTGGATATCTGGAGAGCCGGCACGTCCCTACTTTTTTCAGACTGTTAGAGTGCGAGCAGCATCATTCTAATATCTTATTCATAATATTCCTGAACCTTGAACTACTAATCTGATGGTCGGCCAGCAGCCGGCCATTATAGATGACAGCAAAGACTGCATACGGCGTAGGGGCATTTTGGGCTTGCCGGTATGTATTGAGCTCTACTATTTGAGGTTTCAGTTTGTAAGCTCTCCGGGCTATATCAGCTATCTTATCAGCGAATCTGATGGTGTGGGGACATTGGTTTGCACGGATGATGGTTAGGCCCTTACCATACTTCTTCAATTTCTTATTCCAGTTATCTTTGAATTTAGGATTTGGGGCGGACTTATTGAATTTCTTCACCAGCAGCTCGTAATCGGGCGGTGTAGCATCCACAACTTGAAAGGTGTTTTTTAAGAATATATTACTGTCAGCCAGCCAGGGTCTTTTTCGGGCAACTACGGCTACTCCTTTCATTTTTGCATTTTTGGCATCATCTATGCAGGCATTAATTAAAAGCTTGCCGTAGCCTTTCTTTTGATATTTCTTAAAATAAGTCCAAAGGCAGTGAATGAACATGTACCCTTCCGCCTCAACACCCCGCCAGGCGTATTGGCCCGGAAGGTATTCGATGTAACCGAACTGAATGTTCTTTTCTGTAAGAAGCACTTTCGCTTTCAAACCTTTTTTGAAGTACGTTTTTAACCAGTTTGTTTTTCGTATACGCCCTTCATGCTCTTTGTTCTTGATTCCACAGATGGGCGATTCGTGAAGATTGTTTTGGGTAATCTCGACTACTTGTATTTTTTCAGCCATAATTTGCTCCTTTTTGAATTGCAAGGTTCTGCCTATTATTTCAATATCGAACAGAGTTAGCTAAAATTTCCTATTTGCGAGATGGTATAGCCTGCTAAAACTTCTGACTTTATTAGATTACCAAATCCATATTAGCGTTGCAACTGATCCGAAATGTGTGGACGAGCATTGAGCTTATAATCTGTCGCTTTTTAGTGCATCAAATGTGTAATAATATAATGAACGCACCGAGATGTCGCACAATCGTTGGGGCAAACATTGTATTTTTCCTTTTGTTGACATTTTGTGGCAATTTTGCAATAATTATTTGGTAAATATAAGACACATTACAAGTGAAAGAATTTATTGAGTATGTAGCGTAAACAACATAGCAGTTAAAGAAAGGTACATAAATGAAAAAACAGCATGTTTTTACCGCAATTATCGAGCACGAAGGTGACGGATATACCGCCCTATGCCCAGAGCTTGATATTGCAAGTCAAAGTGATTCTGTGGAAGAGGCAAGGAAAAACCTGATCGAAGCGATAGAATTGTTTTTTGAAACTGCATCAGAAGCTGAGATAAAAGAACGATTTCACGACGAGGTCTTCATCACTCGACTGGAGGTGGCAGTTGAGTAAGATACGAGTATTCTCAGGTAAACAAATATGTAAGCAGAAATCAGAAGCCAAATGTCAGATGTTAGATTTTTCTGTCTTCTGCCTTCTGTCCTCTGTCTTCTGTTCTCTGTTGTGAGCTGTTCGAAGTATAGGAGTAAAAAATGAGAGCGTCTGAGATGAGAAAAGGTCAGACCGTTAAGATCGACGGCAAATTGTACGCAATTGTTGATTATCAGCACGTCAAGCTGGGCAAAGGCGGTGCGGTCTATCAGACAAAACTAAAAAGTCTGACCGACGGTTCAATTCAAAATGTACGTTTGCGCTCGGAGGAAATCGTCGAAGAAGCGTATCTGGACAAAAGAACATACGAATACCTATATTCAGCCGGAAGCGAGCATGTGCTGATGGATGCCACGACTTACGACCAGATTAGTCTCGATGATGATGCATTCGGCGATGGGCCGAAGTATCTAAAGCCGAACACTCAGCTACAGGTCAGTATGTATCAGGGTAAGCCCATTATTGTTACTTTGCCCAACACGGTGGATTTGAAGGTTACCGATACACCGCCTGAGATTAAGGGCGCCACCGCGACAAATCAAAATAAGCCGGCGACGCTTGAAACCGGCCTGGTCGTGCAGGTGCCGCCTTTTATTAAAGTCGGCGAGGTTATCCGTGTCGATACCCGTACCGGCGAGTATGTAACAAGAGTTAAGTGATAACGAAATCCGAAGCACGAAATCCTAAATCCGAAACAAATTCAAATGACCAAAATACAAAATCCGAAACAAAGCGTTTTGAACATTTGACCCAGCAGCGCTGGGTTCCGATGAATACCCGCCGTTGGCGGGTTGAATTTTGATATTGTTTCGGATTTCGATATTAGATATTAGGATTTTATTTTGATGCTTGATAAGATAAGCAAAATCCTCGTAAAAGTTTTCGGCTCTCGTAACGAGCGATTGATTAAGGCCTATTCCGTAATCGCCCTGGAGGCAGGCGAATTTGAAGAGCAAACAAAAACGCTCGATGACGAGGCCTTAAAGGCAAAAACCGCCGAGTTCAAGGCTGCTATACAAGCCGGGACCAGGCCGGAGGATATTCTGCCCGAGGCCTTTGCAGTTGTTCGCGAAGCGGCAAGGCGAAATGTCAAGATGCGACATTTCGACGTTCAGCTTATCGGCGGCAACGTTCTTTACGAGGGCAAAATCGCCGAAATGGTTACAGGTGAAGGCAAAACCCTCGTGGCAACATTGGCGGCGTACCTCGTCCATTTAACCGGAAGAAGGGTTCACATAGTTACCGTCAACGATTACTTGGCTAAGCGCGATGCGGAATGGATGGGGCCGGTCTATAAGGCTCTGGGCCTGACTGTCGGTGCGATTCAGGCAGATATGGACACGGCCGGCGATGAGCGTAAAAGCCAATATGCCTGCGACATAAATTACGGCACAAACAACGAATTCGGCTTCGATTATCTTCGCGATAATATGAAAACGTCACTTGAGCAAATGGTACAGGGGTCTCTGCAGTATGCTATCATTGACGAAGTCGATTCAATTCTGATTGACGAAGCCAGGACGCCGCTGATTATATCAGGCCCTGCCTTTGATGATGTCAGCCGATATAAAAAAGCAGACCAGGTTGCAAGAAAGCTGCTCAGTCTTCAAAGCAGCTACGACCGCACCAAAAGGCAAATTGATTCTTTCGAGCGGGCCATAGCCAGCGCTCAGGGTGAGCTGGCGGATGCAAAAAAAGATAAGGACAACGAGCGAATTGAAAAAGCCCAGAAGGCAATCGGGAAAAACCGTGATGAGCTCGAAATCGCCCAGGCTAAGCTGACAGGGGCCACGCAATATTACGAAGTTGAATTTGACAGAAAAGCGGTTCATCTTACACATGAAGGAGTGGGGGCCGCACAGGAAATAGCCGGTGTGGGCTCATTTTTTACCGGCTCAAATATGGAATGGCCGCATCTTCTGGAGCAGAGCCTGCGGGCCCACGTTACTTTCGAGCGGGAAAAAGACTATGTCGTTATGGACGGCAAGGTCATTATTGTTGACGAATTTACCGGCCGGTTGATGCATGGCCGGCAGTGGTCCGATGGACTCCATCAGGCGGTCGAGGCAAAAGAAACTGTTACCGTAAAAGAAGAAACTCAAACGCTCGCAACTATCACGCTCCAGAACTTCTTCAAACTCTACGACCAGATAGCGGGAATGACCGGCACCGCCGCCACCGAATCTGAAGAGTTTATGAACATCTACAAGCTCGAAGTCGTCGTAATACCCACTAACGAGCCCTGCATCAGGGAAGACCGGGACGATGCAATATATAAATCGATGCATGAAAAGTTTGACGCGATAGTCGAAGAGATAAACGATATTAGCTCCTCCGGCCGGCCGTTGCTTGTGGGGACGGTCAGCGTAGAGAAAAACGAGGCGCTTTCGGCGGCTCTAACGAAAAGATACGGCCTCGAACACGAGGTGCTCAATGCCAAGTACCATGAAAGAGAAGCAGCCATTGTTGCCAAAGCCGGCCAGCAGCACAAAGGCCGGGACAGCCGAATGCGAGGCAATATTACAATCGCAACAAATATGGCGGGCAGAGGCACGGATATTGTACTTGGCCCGGGTGTAGCCGAAATTGGGGGACTGCACGTAGTCGGCACTGAACGGCACGAGGCCAGAAGAATCGATAATCAGCTCCGGGGACGAACCGGCAGACAGGGTGACGCCGGCTCCAGCCAGTTCTTCCTGAGCTTCGACGATGACCTGATGCGAGTCTTTGCACCTGAGTGGACTGTCAAGGCGCTTTCCTGGATAGGCTGGGAAGAGGGACAGCCAATATATCATCGGAGGATAAGCAAGGGCATCGAAAAGGCACAAAAAAAAGTTGAGGAGCGAAACTTCGAGGTACGCAAAAGCCTGCTCGAATACGATGAGGTAATGGACTACCAGCGGAAAATCTTTTACTCGCGCAGACGCGAAATCCTGACTGGAAAGGGGCTCAAAAAGGTCATCCAGGAAATGATTGACTCGACTATCGCAACAAATTGCAGCACGATACTCAGTAAGGATTACCCGCTTAAGTGCATTAGCGAATGGGCGAGAACAAGCTTCGGTGTTGATTTGAAGCTCTCGGATATTTCCGGTGACAAGGTAGAGGAAATTGAACAATTAATAAAGCGCCAGACAAAGGATAACGCCTCTAATAATATATCTCTTTCCATGGGCGAATATCTGGAAGATTACAGTAACCCGCAAACCTGGGACATCGCCGGATTGTGCAAATGGGCTATGAGTGCCTTTCAGGTCAGTTTAAGCCCCGGCAAGATTAAACACCAGTCGCCCGAAGAGATCGAAGAGCAGCTGATATCAGCCGCCGCCGAGCAAATCGACAAAAAAGATTGTTCACAGCTAATCGAATTTCTGAAGGATGATTTCCCCCTCCGCACCTTTGCCGAATGGGCACGAGCCAAATTTGATATACAATTGGACATCGCAGAATTAACAGACCTTACCGCCTCAAAAATCCGTCGGCAGCTCGAGGAAAAAACCGCAGCCAAATACAAACAAAGAGAGATTGAATATCCTGTTGAATTTGCGATGAATATGGTTTACGGCCCGCAGGGTCCTAACGTATATGCGTTCGAAGCGCTCGCCGACTGGGCCAACAAAAAATATAATGCTGACCTATCTGTTGAACGAATACAAAACACCAAACCCCGCCGCCTGCACAGACAACTGCTCGAATTGAGCCAGAGCTTTAACAACGGGAAATTAGACCAGGAGCTGGGCGATAAAATTACCAGCTTGAACAGAGCCGAATTAGTGAGCTGGGCTAATGAAAGATTCGAGGCCTCTTTGACCGAGGAGGACCTGGCGGGCGACGGCCCGGAAATCAAAGATAACTTGTCTGAAGTCGCAAAAGAATTTTTGCGAGCCGAGCTTAGCGACCTTGAAAAGTATGTTTTGGTACAGGTTTACGATGGTACCTGGAAGGACCATCTCTATTCGATGGACCATCTCAAAAACAGCATTTGGATGCGCTCCTGGGCGGAGAAGGACCCCAAGACCGAATACAAACGTGAGGGTTCAAGAATGTTCGAGGAGATGCTCGATACCATTGAGGATCGCGTTACGGATATTATCTTCAAGGTGCACCTCGAAGCCGGCGCCAGAGCAAGGAGTGTCTGGAACGTAAGTGCAACGAGCCACGATGAGGTCGGGCAGTTCGCAATGGCTGAGCGGCAGCGGGCCGCCGCTCAGGTCCCGCAGGGTGAACCGAGAGTAAAACAAATAAGGCTGGAACAGCCCAAGGTCGGCCGTAACGCACCCTGTCCCTGCGGCAGTGGAAAAAAATACAAAAAATGCTGTGGAAAAAACCTGTAAAAAAGAAAACATCGAGCAACAAGTCGCCACCCGATGTTTTCCGGAGGGGAGAAAAAATCGTTTTTTAACTTATTTTTATTATCGGCTGCGGCGCAATCACACTTTAACCGAAAATAGGCTAAAGTGAGCTAAAGTGCCTAAAATGGGCTAAAGTGAGCTAAAGATTCAGGTTATCAGCGTATCAGGATATCAGGTAGTGGACATCAGGTTATCAAAACATCAGGTAGCTTTTTCCTGATACTCTGATATACTGGTAATTTGCATCCTGATTTCCTGGTCCGCTTATATCCGTAATTTAGGCACTTTGAACTTTAGGCACGGCACTTCAAACTTTAGTTCATTATGGACTCTGACCAGGAACTGATTGAATTGGTAAATGAAGGCGACCCGGACGCCTTCGAAGCTCTCTACCGGCGGTATCGGGATTGGGTTTACCGTTTAGCCTGGCGATTTACCGGCAACCAGCAGGACGCCCTTGATGTCCTCCAGGAGACCTTTACCTACCTGCTTGGCAAATTCCCCGGCTTTAGCCTTACCGCTTCTATGACGACGTTTCTTTATCCGGTCGTCAAGCATCTTTCTATTGCCGCCCGGAGCAAGAGCCTTCGTTTTACCTCCGATGAAGAAATATTGAACGAAATAACCGTGCCCGTATCTAAAGAAACTCAAAATAGCCGTTCGGAATTAGCCGCCGTCCTGACTGTATTGCCGGATGAGCAGCGGGAAGTCCTTCTGATGAGATTTGTCGATAATATGACTTTGCAGGAGATAGCCAAGGCCCTTAATATCCCCATAGGTACGGTTAAATCCAGACTGCACCACGCCCTAAAGACACTCCGCCACGACCGCCGCACACAAGATTATTTCCTCGAATGAGTAAGAAATTTTCCCTGGCGGAAAAAATCTCAAAAACTTTGAACTTTTTAGCCGGTTTGTTTGCTTAATATATTAGGAGCTACGATTATGACTGAAAAAAAAGGACATTTTGATGAGGATTTGGATTTGAGGATAAGTCCAAAATTTTCAGAAGATTTAAATACCCTGTTCAAGCCGCAGTTTTCCGTGCCCTCAGAGGTTGACAGGGCTATTATGGACCAGGTCAATCGCCGCCTTGTTCAACGACATTGGCGGCACCGGGTGTTCCGCCATGTTAGTATTTGGCGGATTGCCGCCGCTGCGGCCGTTATCATTTTTGCCTTCAGCTTGAATCTAACGCAAAAGTCCGGGCCGATTACAAGTCGCTCCGTTCTTGTTGAAGCCCAGGCGGTTGATATTGACCGGAACGGTCGTGTGGACATCCTTGATGCCTTCAAGTTAGCTCGCCATATCGAATCCGCCGAGAGCACTGACAAGAGCTTGTCCCTCGTATCAAGTACGGGGCAGGCTCTGCAAAAGCAGGGATGGGACATTAACGGCGATGGCCTTGTCGATCGTAATGATGTTGATTTAGTAGCCTTATCCGCTGTCCGGCTGGATAAAAATAAGGGAGTTTTATGATGAAAGAGATTACCGCAATTATTCTGATGAGCATAAGCATAATCGTTCCTGTTCTGGCCCAACAATCAGAGCAGGACATTACGACTATTCAGCCGAGAGTTCGTTTCGCACCGCTGCATATTTATCTTGATTCCGGCAACAAATCATTGGCCGCTTATCAATTCGAGCTTAAAGCTGTGACCGGACAAATCAAAATCGTTGGGGTAGAGGGCGGTCAGCACAAAGCATTCAAGGAGGCGCCTTATTACGACCCGGCAGCCTTAGCTAATGACCGTATAATTATCGCTGCTTTTAATACCGGCAGCGAATTACCCACTGGGCGTACCCGAATCGCCACTATCCATCTGCAAATCATCGGCGATGCCGAGCCTGATTATGAGCTCAAGCTCGTTGTCGCCGGCGACGCGGATGCGAAAGAAATACCCGCAGAAATCTCATTCGAAAAAGGAGAATAAAAGTGAAAAAGAAAATACTAATCGCATCAATCCTTTTAGCCATAACCGCAACAGTGCTGGTCGGCTATTTCGGATGCAGCCAGCAAGAAGGCGATACTGTATCCTCCCGGACGGCAGTAGATGAGTCGAGCAAAGAAGAAGGCGTAACAATCGCTGAAGTGACTGAAAAACCTGATTCCGAACCACAAGTGGTGACAGAACCGCAAGCTATATGGTCCAAGCTACAAAAAGAGGCGCAGGAAGATGATAATCGCTTCCACACAAAATTGGAGGAGACCAAGGAAGCGGAAGAAGAAGTTTCTACTGAGAAAAAATTTGATAAATATGGAATGCTGCGCCCTGAAGATTTCGAAGATTCGAGATACGAACGGGAATGGAAATTAGTTTTAAAATGGGATAAATCGCAGCCTCAGCCAGAAAATGGCTCGGTGCCGGTGTTGGGAGATAAACCAGAGAGTCGTTCTATGCTTATGAGCAACGGTGTTGAATATCAAGATTCTCACGGCGGCTTCGGTAGGAGTGGCAGAGCCGGCGGTGGTATTATGGGCGGCTATCGAGGTTCCGGTTTTGCACCGTCTGCGGGAGAACAGATTCCTCGGGGTAGAGGCGGCCCTCTTCCGGTCATCTCAAGGCGGCCCGACACACGCCGAATACCCTTTGAATTGCTCAATGTCACGGAGGATGAGCTATGGGTGATAGCCCTGGCCGAAACGCAGGCGGTTCCAGCAGGAGAGGATACTCCCGGCTGTGGGGCGATGTTAGCCAAGCTGCCGAAAGAAGAAAAAGAGATACCGCTGCCGTTAAAGCACACAGACGTTAAGGGACAAATCAGCGGCTATATCGCCACCGTTGATGTTACCCAGCAGTTCCATAATCCGTACGATGAGAAGATTGAGGCGGTGTATGTGTTTCCGCTGCCGCAGAACGCGGCCGTCAATGAGTTTATTATGGTAATAGGCGAACGGCGAATACGCGGCATTATTCGAGAGCGCAAAGAAGCAGAGGAAATCTACAGGGAAGCCCGGAGACAGGGATACGTCGCTTCTCTTCTTACCCAGGAACGGCCCAATATCTTCACGCAGAAGGTCGCCAATATCGAGCCGGGCAA
Source organism: Phycisphaerae bacterium (assembly GCA_041862635.1). Taxonomy (GTDB): domain Bacteria; phylum Planctomycetota; class Phycisphaerae; order Sedimentisphaerales; family Anaerobacaceae; genus NIOZ-UU13. Next base: position 12,182 of record JBGVTO010000396.1, read on the forward strand.
AAACATCGACGTCAATATCAAGTATTTCAATACCCTGGCATACGTGGACGGCTGGTATGAGTTTGTATTTCCTATGGTCGTCGGGCCGAGATTTAATCCTCCCGGCTATACCGGCGGTGTCGGCGCGGTCGCCCGCGGCAAAAACGGTATCTCCTGCCAGAGGACCGAGGTGCAGTACCTAAAACCCGGCGAGCGAAGCGGCCATGATATTGCCGTTACGGTAGATGTTGACGCTGGTGTGGCCATCGAAGAAGTGGACTGTACTAATCACGTTATCACCAAGACCTTTGCCGCACCCGAAAAGCTGACGGTCAGGCTCAGCAGTCTCGATAGTATTCCAAATAAGGACTTCGTCCTCCGTTACAAAGTAGCGGGCAAAACCGTAAAATCGGCGCTTGTAACGCACCGTGACAAACGAGGTGGATTCTTCACGCTGATGCTGTATCCGCCGGAGAGCCTTTTGTATCTCAAGCGTGCCCCGATGGAGATGATATTTGTCCTGGACTGCTCGGGGAGTATGAACGGCAAACCCATCGCCAAGGCCAAGCAGGCGGTGACACGAGCTCTTCGAAAACTCCAGCCGAACGATACCTTCCAGGTGATTCGCTTCTCAAATAACGCATCCCAGTTCGGACCCGACCCTGTTCCTGCGACACAGGACAATATTCGCAAAGCTATAAGATATGTTGAAAATCTTCGTGGCAGCGGAGGGACTATGATGATTGAAGGTATAAAGGCCGCTCTGGATTTCAAGCACGATCCGCATAGATTTCGCCTGGTCTCTTTTATGACAGACGGCTACATCGGCAACGAAGTCGAAATCCTCGCAGCTATTCATCAGCGTCTTGGCGCAAGCCGAATCTTTAGTTTCGGCGTCGGCTCGTCCGTCAACCGATACCTGCTCGACAGAATGGCCAAACTCGGAAAAGGCGCCGTCGCCTATATCGGCCTGGACGA
>JBGVTO010000397.1:0-25329 GCA_041862635.1 Phycisphaerae bacterium
GCCCTCTCGATAGAATCAGCCGTCAGATAAAATTTTACATCAGCATCGCTGAAGGCCACCGTGCCCTGGTCTCTTCCCTCGGTCACTATTTTTCCCCGGCCTGCCGCGAACCGCCTTTGCATTTGAACTAATTTCTCCCGCGCTTTCGGCGAAGAGGCAATATGCCGCGCATTAGCGGTTATCTGCGGCTGGCGTATCTGCTCGGTAACATCAATCCCGTTGATACAGACCACCATTTTGTCATCCCTGAGGGAGAATTGAAATTCGCTCGTTTCCATAACGCCAAGCAGCTTGTCCTCATCGCTCATATCAACACCGGCCTGCATCGCAGCCAACGTTACGGCCCGATACATAGCACCGGTATCGAGAAAGCTCGCCCCCAACTTCTCGGCAAGTAGCCGGGCCACAGTACTCTTACCGCTGGCCGCAGGACCATCAATTGTAATTATCTTAAACACTGACTAACACCGACTTAAACACTGACTAATACTGACTTAAACACTGACTAACACTGACTTAAATACTGACTAACACTGACGTACCTTGACGACAACGATACTCGTATCATCAATCTGCCTGGCAAGTCCCACAAACCGCCTTCTGTATCCGAGTATATCTTTAATCATCTGCTCTGCCGAATCTGCGGCAAATTTCTTTGCGGTCTGTAACAAATTTTTTCTGCCCCACAATTCGTTATCGAAGTTGACCGCATCAATCAGCCCATCGGTATAAAACAGAAGACTGTCACCGGCTTTTAACTGAACGGTTTCGATCTCATATTCCGCCTGCGCATCGACACCGAGCACGAGTCCGCCCTTTTCCAGCTCTGTAATTTGCCCGTCTCTTATCAGCACTGTTGGCTCATGCCCGCAATTGCAATAAATTATAGTTTTATCTTTAACGTCAATGATTGCATAAAACAACGTGACAAACTCACCATTCCTGCACTCGTGGAACGCCATCTCGTTGAGCCTGCTGATAATTTCTTTGACCACATCTGTCTTGCATTTGGCCTGGGCACAAACATGCAAAACGCTTTGGCACGGCATTAACGCGTTGGCGTAAGCTTGCAAAGCACCCTGGAACGAGCTCATCATAATTGCTGCCGGAATCCCTTTGCCTATCACATCGGCAACCACCACAACAATGCATCTGTCACTGACTTGAAGAAAATCATAGAGATCGCCGCCGACATCAAAGCAGGGAATATAAGTAGCGGCTATATCCAGGCCCTGCAACAGAGGAGCCTTATCAGGAATCATCCTTCGCTGAATGACACCTGCCAACCGCATCTGCTCAGCCATATGTTCGCCTTCAATCGCCTCTGCATACAGTCTGGCGTTCGTTATCGCCACCGCACACTGCGAAGCAACCGCCCTGGCAAGGTTAATATCATCTTCGTAAAAGCGCTTAGACCTGGGACTGTAAAGCCGAAGCACACCAATCGCCTGGCCTTTGAACTGCATAGCAACGGTGAGCTGGCTGACAAGACCCTCTTTGATTGTTGCCTCTTTATATTTGACCCTGCCGTCGACCCGCATATCGTCCAGCACCACCGCCTCGCCTGCAAAAGCGTCTTTGACCACAGTATCATTTTTCGAGACCACGCCCTTATTGCGGTATTCTTCACTGAGTCCGTACGTGCTTCGCATTTTCAAATCGCCGGACTCTTCATCCAGCAGCCGGATCGAGCAGGCCTTGACCCCCACAATCCTCACCGCAGCCTCTGCCAATTTATCCAGCACCTCCTGAAGCGAAAACTCTCCCGCAACCAGCGTGGAAAGCTGATAAATCTGCTCATCTCTTTCTATTTGTTTCTTTGTCTTTTTCGCCATAAGCAACCAATATTACAAACCAACCGGATTATACTCAAATTACGAGTCCCGGTGAACCTTAATCTATTCAACTGCTGCCACTTGCATTAAGAAATGAGTGGAGCTATTATACGTGTCCTGACTCTAATTGGTTCGAAGACGCGATACGATATACGCAATACGGCATACGAAAAATGATTGCCAAACACATAATTTTCACCGGCCGGGTACAGGGCGTCGGCTTTCGCTTCACCGCCCGCAGGGCGGCAAGTCGCCGACAGTTGACCGGTTTCGTCCGAAACGTGTGGGACGGCACCGTCGAGATGCTCGCCCAGGGACGTCCTGAGGATATAGATGATTGCATCCAGGACTTAAAAGAATATTTTGCCGGCTATCTTAAAGAAACGAGAATCGAAGAAATCCCCCCCGACCCAAAATACTCAGACTTCCAAATCACCTTTTAACAAACCTGCCCCAAAATTCCTCCGCTATGCATCTTTGCTATATACGATATACGCAACATACAATACGACACTATTCCGCCAGGTGCCGGATGACACCGAGCTTCCGAGGCACAACAAGGTCTGCCGTTCTGGCCGGCTGGTCTTCTTTAATCCTGTAATTTACGTCCATTACCTCGACGAACTCCGCTGTGTATTCCTTCAGCACGCCGCAGTGTTCAAACATCTTATCGCCCTTAATCATCTCAAGCACAACTTTATGGCCGATATATCTTTCCAACAGCGGCTCGTAAGAGGTACCCACAGAACCCATTAACTCCTGCTTCATCTGCGAAACGTATTTATCCTGAGAGCTCAGCACCGCCCCGGCCGGTGTAGCTTTTTTAGCCTGACTGATTAGCAGATTTACTATCTCCATCACCGAATCTCTTACTGTTTTGAAAACATTTTTTATTTTTCTTTTAAGTCTTCGCAGTATTGTCGGATGATATGTCCTTTTTAGCTCTTTCTCTCTTTGCTTCTTATTGCTTTCACTGAGCTCATCATGAAAGCGAATCAAAGCCGCAATATTAGGATATTCGTACTTATATAAAATATAGCTTGTCTCATCGTGTCCCTCTTCGTCTTTGTGCCTTTCCGGATAAACAAATTCCAGCCCCGTATTTTCCACCCTCAACTTGCCCCATATCGCCTTACCGGATGTCTCCTCTAACGTTACCATATTCTGCGAAAAATCCTTCAGGCACTTATCTCTGCTCCTTTTTCTGATAAAAGCGCCAACAGCCGTGGCTAAGACAATAAAAATTATAGTTATTGCCGTATAAGGTATAGTTACAGCAAATATGTAAGTCATACGAGACCGCCTTTAAGAAAGTCTTGAGAATTTCAGACAACGCTTCTTCTGTTCGCAAAGTCCTTACAAAGTTAGAGTTTTGGCCTTGACTGTCTGGGCCCTGCTGTTTACCATATGCAATTGCACCTTATCTTTTTATAATCCATCTTAAGAGCATCCCACATTTCTACCGTTTCTTTGCACAAAGCCACTTCATTAAAGCTATATTTACTTTTGAGTTGATTGATGATTGCGCAGTAAATGGCATATCTCGTTTTAAAATCAATCTTCTTACCCCAATTAGAGGATTCGCCTAAATACTTAACCCAGCTCTTATCTGTGCAGCCATTAATAGTGCTTTGCAGGCCTCGCAAAGAACCTAGAGTTATTCTTTCAGGGTTGAAGTTATCGAATAGAATCTCAAGTAACTGCAAATAGTGTTCTTGCCAGTTCTCTAAGGGAACCATAGGATCTATTCTAATCCTTATCTCATATTCTGCGTCAAAAAGTTTTTTAGCAGCCTTAATTCTTTTTAAGACCGGAGGTGCCTTTTCCCATTTATTAGCAACGGCTATAGCATTTAGGCTAAAACTAATTATTGTTTGATTATGCGGCCTGATCTCCAAAAGATTCTTCACATTCGCAGATTTTGTTAAAAATAAAACTTTGTGCGATTCCTGTGTTTCAAACATAGGAACAATGAACTTTGAAAAAGGCGATTCAGCATTTTCATGCATCAATGAATCGGCAATTTCACCTGTATTTAGTATTTCAGGATTTTTTACTTCTTGGAGAAATTTTCGGGTATGAAGTTCTATTTTTTCATAGGATTTGACAACCGGAGATGTTCCTTTAGGTTGAAACCTAAAAGTCCCTTTCAGATAACACCAAGCGCAATCGTAAGGACAACCATAAGCCCACTTTAATTCAAGGAAATGTGGACATACTACATCAGTAGTTTTTGTAGGTAAGGGGGTTTTATCGAACCGTTTAATAATGGAACCGTCATTAACTTTACTAACCAACAATCTTTTTTGGCCGTTAATAAAATTATACTCTTTATAATTAATTTTTACTTTTTTAGCACGAACCGGCATTTCTAGCAACATGGTTCCACATTTGAATTCTGGTGAGTTTTCTAAAAGTACAGAATTTGGATTCTGTTCGGGAAAATTAAAAAAGGGATTATATTTTTGTCTTGGGTTATTAATTTTCTCAACGCCAATATTTCTCAGCGCTTTGCCTAAATCTCTAGCAAGATAATCAGTTTCTTGCAAAACAAAACCTAAAACTTCATTGTATTCGATAACTTTCTTCCCTTTATATTTATCAAAAATCTGTTTTTGAAAAGTTTGAAAATCTATCTCTTCAAATAAATAAGGTTCAAAATATCTCCTGCTTTGCTCTCTAAACATTACGTCCTTCATTATCTTAAATCCAGTTATATTCTTCGTGGCATAGACTAAATAATAAAAAGTCCTGTTTCGCTTAGGAAATTTGTTTCTAAAATACCAAACAAACGATCCTCTTTGCCTAATTTGTTTTTTATATCGTTCTATTAACTCAGTTTCGTTTTTAGCTTTTTTGTAATCCGGTGTGCCAAATAGTTTAGTTATGGTACTTTCAACTCTTGGAGCTTTAAGCCACCTTTGAATTTCGTTATATTGGAAATTTACAAGAATTTCCGTATGAGGCAAATTCAATATCGATTCTATTTTATCAAAATCCATCCCCGAAAATCCTTCTGGATCTACGAAGAAAAAAGCTGGAGATTTGTCGATCTTCTCTAAGATAGAGTCTATGTAGGTTAAAAACTCACCCTTGTGCTTCTGAATATCCAATCTTCCTTTAAATTCTTTGAGTGAATTTTCTAAAATCTTATATCGATTTGGAACTCTTTCAATGCAAACGCAATGAAGTGTACACATTGGCTTTTGATATTTAATTAATATATTAGCAGCAATTACTGGTGATCCTATTTCGCCTGTCTCATATTTACCAGTCCCAGCAAAAGCATCTACATAATAGGCGTCTCTAACCCATGTCTGATTTGAAATAATTTTTGCCCAAGGCTCCAAATAATTTTCAAATATATTATGCTTGGAAACAGTTTGGATTTCTTTTTCTTGAAATAAATCCTTTTTCAATTTATCTTACCTCAAAATGATCTTTTCGACTTATCATCTCTAAATTCTAATTTTTCTCGTGCCGAGTCCTTAACAATATTCATGCCTTTTTCTTCAAGCACGGCGTACCACCCCAGCTTGTATAGCGTTTTCGAAGCCACCAAACCAAAGTGGTTTAGAGTGCCGAACTCTGCCGTTCAAATTAATTATTTGCTAAATCTTTGCTAATATAACGGTGTAATTTTTGCCGTAAAACTCGGCACACTTCGGACAGGTCGTATAGAAAAAGTACATCTTCTTAATCTCTCTGGCCTTTGATTTTACATAGTCTTTCATTTCTTTCGCCCACTGGCCGGCGTTTTTGTACGGCCCTTCAAAAACCTTGGTCAAAAAAGTCCCTGATATTCTTTCCATCTTCGCCCCCGGCACCTCTTTAGACACCGCGATATAGATATCAGCCCCCCAGAGAGATTTCTCATCCGAGAGCATAACGGGCAAAGGCACAAGAGCATCGGCCTGTTGAATCATTTCCATATTCTTTACCATTACCTTCCCGAAATTCAGCGGGATGTGAAAGAAACTTCTGACGTGGTCTTTCACGAATAACTTATCCTGGAAAGTTATCTCTTTTTCATCCCACGGCCCGGGATTAAATCTCGGACAACACCCTGTCTCCGAATTTTCATAAAGCTTACCCATAACTATCACCTCACTTTCCATTCACTTTCTATAATAACAAGAGTTTGGCAAAAGTTCAGTCCTTATTTCGCTTGAACGTCAAACTTAATCCTCAAAAAACGTGGCCGATAAATCCGCGCATCCGCTGCCATCTGCCAGAAGTCAAACGAGTTACACACATACGTAACTATCAATTCATCCTTCTTTGAAATTCCCGGATGCGCCTTCGCAGCATAGCAAAAATATGTCTTATGCCACTCAACCTCGGGACATTCGTAAACCTTGTAAGCACTACCCCACGGCCCAACCGGCGTCGGCGAAAACCGCATCAGTATATTCTTCGACATCCCGTTTTCCGTATAGACGACCACGTACCATTTTATCGCCGGCTGATAACAAACCGAGGACTCCGTCGCTGTGCCGTTAAAGAGTTTGGAAATACCTACCATATCCGCCCGCCAATTACCATCGCTAAAGAAACGCCATTTCCCAAAGTCCGTCATCTTATTATATGGCACACGAGCTGCTATCATGCTTCGCCCTCTCATCCCTTTACTCCAGTCCTCGCCGGCCCCGTAGATATAGACAAAATCCCCGTCCCTCATAACCGCTGAGCCAAAAAACAAATTGCCGTCCTTCGAATATCGCCCATAAGGAATTTTATACTGCCTTACTCGCCATTTCATCGGGTCATCCTGCGGATTTTCAACCTCGCCTAACCACGTCCCGATGTGTTTGAACCCCCATATACCCTTTTCATCGGTTTTAATTATCTGCATCAAAAACAGATATAATTTCCCGTCGGCCACGATGCCGTCAAATATCCAGAACCACCCCGTCCCGTCGGCCGGCCTGATAAAGGCAGCCGCCTTTCCCTCCTTCGTTGTGCCCCAGAAAAAATTAACAGACGCTATTGCAGGGTCTTTGCCGTGCTGAAGCGCAACTGTGTTGTTCACCATCGTTGCGCCCTTGTGTTTTCCATCGACGATATCTCCAATCCACGTATCACCATATAACCAGAGCGTTACATCATCAGCCAACGCCACCGAGTACACCGCATCCCCACCCGTCCAGCCTTCTGTCCTGGTAAACAGCGCATCATACGCCGGTAGCGGCTCAACCGAATATCTCGGTGGCGGCTCAACAGAATACCCCGGCAGCGGACCAGATGCACAACCGAAAAGCAAAGCGCCAAATAGAACCAGTCCGGCTATCAAATTTCTAATCACCATACTGTCACTATCTATTCTATGACGACTGCTGTACCTTTGGCGGAAGCCATCAAAAGCGATTTGTTTTTGGAGGCAACGTTATCGTAGTCCAGAGCGAAACCAACAATTGCGTTGGCACCACGTTTCCTCGCTTCTTCTTTGGCTTCAGCGATAACGTCATCCTGCATCGACTTCATAACTTCCTGATACGAGGCCGAGCGTCCGCCAAAGATATCACGAAATGATGTAAAGAAATCACGAATAATATTGACCGCGCGAACGTTCCGCACAATCACAACACCTTTGTATTCCTTGATTTTAATCCCGTCTAAAATCGGCGTCGTAAAGATTTGAACATCGTTCATTGGACTTAATTCTCCCTTCATTTTTCATTACATTAATTCTCAATTCGCCTGATATATTCAGATGCTATCACCGATTCTTTGAGCAGCTTTAGCGCATGGTTCTCAATTTCACTGCCCCTGATTTTGGTATCGTTCCAGCTAATAATCATGTCCATACTTGGCATCACAACCATAGCCCGCAGGCCGCCATGCCCGAAGCAGCCGTAAGTATCTATTGGCACATCCGGCCAATGTCGCGTGCCGTCCCGGCCAATACCATTGGTCCACCACAGCCAGCTATAACTGCCGAGGTGGTCGCACTGATTATCCGGTATTCTTTTTGAGCCTATCGAACGCTGTCCCGGTATCATCTCCGCCTCCTGGCCGACAGTCCGTGGAATCGAATTAGGCAGAGGATTCGTCACCGCCATCATCGCATGATTGACACCAATCAATTGCTTGTCTTTCCATCTGCCTTTGCGCAAATACAACAATCCGAATCGCGCAAAATCCCGCGGCGAAATCGCCAATCGGCCTGGCCTGTCCTTTACACCGAAGGCCATAAACGTCGGATTGTCCTGACATTGAAGCCGGTCGGTTAGCTTAGAATGCAAAACTTCAGCATCCACCGTTTCATAACTAACGGCGTAGACCTTCTTAAACAGCGTGTCCCAGAACAGCGCCATCTGCCAGTCGTTGTAAGCATAGGCCGTCCCGGGCGCTTCAGTAAGACCGTAGCATGATATCTGGTTCGCAAAGTCTCGCCATCTGATGTCCCGGTCTTTATAGCCAAGGCCCTTGTTAATGTTATTGAGCCGCGGTTCCCACTTGTTGACCTTCTCTTCAAGGCCGGAGATTTTGCCGTCCTCTACGGCCTTAAACAAAAAGTGCGAGTAAAAAGGTTTCGCCGCCGATGCAACGTCTTTTCGCCTGCCGGCATCGCCCCAGCTATAAACCATATATCCGTGCCGCACTACACAGCCGAATCCACCGGCGTAATCACTCAATTCCTTCAGCTTCCTTGCGTCTAAGCCGACTTCCTCTGGGCTTTTCTTTGCCCATTCCTTCCCCGGATATACCGGCTCGGTTTCGGCAGCTTGTATCTCTGCAATTCCCAGACAAATGCTAATCAAAAAGACAGCAGACAACGTTTTTATTAGCTTCATTTTAGCTTTTCTCTGTTTTCCCTATGACCTTAACGCTCAGCTTCGAGGTTGTCTTTGACCAATGATGTTTCTAATTTCTTGTGGTCGCTGGCCACATCGACCAGAACATTATCAGTAAACAATACACATTCACTTGGCTTACCTGCAACGGTTATGGCTTTCGGCCGAACGCTCGAAAATAGATTGCCGACCACAGTGACATCGGACGTGCCGTTGAGAACCATACCGGCTGCCGTCAGGTCATTCGTTCCGCGTTTTACCTTACCGCCGCCAATATAGCTGTTAGAAAAGTTGTTGCCGGTAACCGTAATGCGCCCGCTGTTTAGCCCAATGCTCAAAGCGTCCGGGCCGGAAATAGTAAACGTGTTGGCACTGACAGTGCAGCCGTGTGCATCGCGAAGGTCTATCCCGCCGGAACTGTTATGCGCAATAACATTGGCACTAAGCGCAATGCCGTAGCAGTCCCTGTCTAACACAATGGCTGTCCCCGCGCATTCTTCTATCATATTGCCTGAAACGACCGAGCCGTAAGTATTTTCAATCACAACGCCGTCACCCAAATGGTCGTCGAGATTATTGCCCGTCATACAAAGGTTGAAGCCGTCGATGAACCTGACGGCATCGTGGTTCTCCTCAAACTGGTTCGCCGAGACAACAACATCATGGCAGCCTATCACGTTCAGCCCCGTCTTTTTATTATAAGTCATCAGCGAATCGCATATCCGCGGGTCCTCGTAGCAATAGTACAGCTGAATGCCGTCGCCGCCGTGATAGCTGACGGTGACACCATCGATAAAAATTTCGTTTATCCGCCTCGCCTCGATACCATGTCCGCTCTTTTCGTTGCCGGTAATGCGGAAGTTGGCTAACCGAATTCGCCACAGCTCAGCCTTTCGGCTATCATCTCCACTTGGGTGCTGAAGTATCAGAGCACTCTTGCCCTCGGTGTTGATGTTCTTGATATGCGTGGCCGTTCCGGCCCCTTCTATAAGCACGTCGGGCTTTGTTACCTTCAATGGCTCACTAATCTCAAACGTACCCGGCGGCAAACGAACAACGCCGCCCTCATCCGGCAGCGCATCTATCGCCGCCTGGATAGTCGAATAACGGCCGGCATCAATAACGGCCCGCGCCCCCGGCAGCCGCTGACCAGCAGGATTATTCTGCACCCCCTGACTACCCGTAATGCTAAAGACACTCACAATAATCACGATTACTGCTATCATAATTGTTGTCCGGTATATTCGTTTCATTTGCATTTCTCCTCATTAAGTTTTGCATTCAATTCTCAATCTTTATAACTTGAAAATCCCTTACCCCTAAAAAATCCAAACTGTGCACAATCAACTGCAATGTAAACTACGCCGCCTTCATTACCTCCTCCAGGGCCTTTATTGTCAAATCTATATCCTCTGCACTGATACCGTAGTGAGTTACCGCCCGAAGCCGTCTCGACCCAACGGACAGCAATTTGACTCCATTCTTATTAAGTTCCGTTACCAGTCTCACAGGTGTCATTCTGTCCTCATCCAACTCGAAGTAAACGATATTTGTTTGCACCTTTGCAAGCTCAATCGACAATCCGCTAATACTCGCGATCCCTTCAGCCAGGTGCCGTGCATTTTCATGGTCTTCTGCCAATCTATCCACCATCTCTTCCAGCGCTTTAATACCTGCCGCCGCTATCACACCAGCCTGGCGCATCCCGCCCCCCAGCACTTTACGCGCCCGCCGTGCCTCCGCGATAAATTCGCTCGAACCGCAAACCACCGAACCCACCGGTGCTGAAAGCCCTTTCGAAAGGCAGAAACTCAGCGAATCAACATTCGCCGTCAGCTCCTTGACATCAATCCCAAGGGCAACAGCAGCATTGAATATCCGTGCGCCGTCAAGGTGTACGGAAAGGCCGTGCTCTTTCGCCAGTGCCGCTACCGAATCAATGTACTCAGACGTAAGCGCAAAACCACTGCATCGGTTATGCGTGTTCTCCAGACATATCAGCCGGGTCCGTGGAAAGTGCACGTTATCGCCGCGAATGGCCCCCTCGATATCCTCCAGCCTCATCGTACCGTCGGGCTGATTGCTTATCGTATGTGGGTGTATCCCGCCCAGCGCTGACATGCCGCCGGCCTCGTAAAGAAACGTATGTGACCGGTCCCCCAAAATCACCTCCTCTCCACGCCTGCAATGAGTAAGGGTGCACACCAAATTTCCCATCGTCCCGCTGGCGACCAGAAGTGCCGCTTCCTTTCCCATCCGCTCGGCAGCCATTTCTTCGAGCCGGTTCGTCGTCGGGTCTTCGCCGAAAACGTCGTCGCCTAATTCGGCACGGTAAATGGCCTCTCGCATCGACGGTGTCGGTAAAGTAACAGTGTCACTGCGTAAATCAATTGTCCCCATCAGCTATCTCCCATACAAAATCACTATAAATAAAGGACAGTTATTCCCACTTGCAATCCGCACCATAACCAAAACCACAGCCGAGAAATCTATTCTCCGGCATGTGCTTTATAATTCAGAATTCCTTGTTCGATACCAAGAGTTCGCCCACGGCGAATTCGATATTCTCCCTTATCCATCCTCCGCCTTTTGTTGTCGGTTCTGGTTATTCAGTTGTAAGTCACGAATCATAGACCATTATGTTAGCTTATCGACATTCTTCGCGACTTTTGCAAAGGCTTCTACAATATCCTCCATGTCTTTTCTGCCCTCGAGAAAAGCTATCTTGCTGTCCATGGAAAGCATCTCTTTACCGCTGGACTCGACGTTATCCATAACCGGCAGATGCAGCAAAGATTCCCCATATTTTTTAAGTCGCGCCTTGGAGAATGATGCCCGAAATGCATCTGAATTGAGATGTTCTTCCAGCATCCCTTCTTTATGGCAGCCTCTTCCATATCTCCTTTCCCTCCCTGAAATGGGAACGCCTTCGGCTCGAACCGCCTTTGCAAATATTGACGCAGGAACATTGTTGAAATGCCGCTTATCATAATCTAATTCAAAGCTAACGTATGTAATTCTTGTTTCTTTGCAGTATCGCTTTCTGGTTTTAAGGCCGGGAATTTCACTCAATTTCTCCTCTAAGTATTTCCCATTCTTTTGACGAATCGCATCCTGTTTCTTAAAGCGCCTAAATTGCTCTGTAAGAACCGCTGCCTGAAACTCGGTCATTCGGTGATTGGACCCCGGATAGGGATAACCCCTCTTGGCCCTCTTAGGGTCTCTTCCGTTGTTCACAAACGCCGCGCACCTGCGCATCAGCTCTTCATCATTTCCTAATAGGGCTCCGCCCTCGCCGGAAACTAAAGATTTCCACTCCTGAAAACTTATACAGCCCGTGGTCCCGAACGTGCCGACCTTTTTATTATTCACCTCGGCAAACACCGATTGGCACGCATCCTCAACAACCGGAATCTTATGCTTATTAGCTACAGCCATAATTTTCTCTATATCAAGCGGATACCCTGCTAAATGAACGGGCAGAATCACCTTTGTATGTTCCGTTACGGCCTCTTCTACAAGCTCGGCGTTCATCAAGCCGGTATCGCCGTCAATATCTACAAACACAGGCAGCGCATGGGCATTACATATAACGTTAATAGTTGCGATAAACGTGTTCGGCGTGGTAATAACTTCATCTCCAGGCCCAACGCCAAGCACATGCAAAGAAGCGCTAAGCGCCGTAGTTCCTCCGTTAGATAAAGTGCAGTAACGCGAACCCATCGCCTCGGCAAACTCCTTTTCAAAGTCGTAAACGAAATTACCTCTCAAACAGCACCAGTTTCGATTGCGAAGCGCCTTTAACAGGGCTTTCTCCTCATTCTCGTCAAAAATGGGCCAGGTCGAAGGAAACTTCTTTGTTCGCACAGGTGTACCGCCAAGAAGGGCTAACTTATTTGTCTTTTTAATGACATTTCCATAAAGAGAGCTCGTCCCCGCACCGGCCAAAGCTGCACCGGCCAATCCCGCCGAACTTTTTTTGATAAACGACCGACGTGTCAGGGTTAATAATGACTTTTTCATAGAACACCTCCAGTTCATAAAATGAGAAAACCACTTATTTACCGATTTCTAAAAATTCGTTTCATATATCTTATTCGCTGTCAATTATAAACAATCACTAATCAATAATCGATATTTATGTGCTAAAAAAAACAGCAATTCGATATTAAAAATGTTTAGTTGCAATTTATGGGCACCTTTCGTATTATAAAAAGGATAATAAGCATTACAGCCTTGCCAAACTGCAGCACAAGGGAAATATCGGAGAACGATGAGAGGTAAAACCTACTATGAATTATAAAACAAATTCCACCAAGCACACAAAAAGAGGGTTTGCCCCGTTAGAAGTCCGCACCAAAGCCGGGCATCCAGATCAGTCACGATTATTTCTAACGGGGTTCACGTTAATAGAACTTTTAGTAGTGATTGCCATCATTGCCCTACTGTTGGCAATTCTAATGCCGGCCATGCGAAAAGCCAAGGAAATAGCAAAGGAGACATCGTGCAGATCCAACTTAAGGTCTGTGGGATTAGCTATATTAATGTACCTGGACGACAATGACCGCAAATTGGCTGACCCGAGGAGCGCTAACAGATTTCTGTGGTACGATGCAAGAGGTCGCATTAGAAAAACTAATGATAATGACGCTTATTGGGGCATTGTGTATATAGATTATCTGAGGAACAGGAAGATTTTCGGTTGTCCGAGCTTAAGACGCGTTCCGGATTTAATATATGATGTTGACCCTGAGGCGATTCAGGTAGCGGCGTTTGGTCTCAATGGCTATGCCAGGGGCACAGATACAACTAAGATACGACCTCATTCGGAATTTATTATATGTCTCGACCACGTTGAGCCGAGATGTGAACAAGACACCAGGGACATGCTTTTTAATAACGGCCCGGGCACTAACAATTTAACGGATTATCGATTAGGTGGTTTTCGCGCAAAATACTATCGTGACATTTTCAGACATAATATAAGGCGTCACGAAGACTTCAGGACCGGCGGACGGCTCAATGTTCTTTGGCTCGATGGACATGTCAGCTCCATCGAAGAAACCACAGGAGACGATGTCCCCAAAAGGTGGTACACCGGCGAAAGATAAAACTGAAAGTCTGACCACTAAAAAAGGGCTTATATCGAACCATTCAATATAAGCCCCGAAGAATACAAATCTGCTATATCAACCCCGTTAGATATGAAAAATACGACGTTATCTAACGGGATCAACTGTGCCCCCATATCTTGCTTTGCAAGAAGCAATGGGGGCCAGCCAAATAACACAGCTTATTGTGCCGGCCGATACAGACGAATATCATCGATGTAAATTGTACCTGAACCACCGGCTACCGGATTCTTCTTGTTGCCAAGACCAATAGCAATCGTATTGACGTTGGCAAGGTTTACTCCCTGGTCGGCAAAGGCCTGCAGGTCGATAGTCCATTCCGTCCAGGCCTCTATCTGTGCTGCATTAGCATTATCGTGATAAACCACCGCATTGCCATTGAGAGCAACATACATCGGCTCAGCAACATTAGACGCTACACCGTAGAACCACAACGATAATACCCCAACACCTTCTTCGGTCCAGTCACGCGGGTAGGTCAATGTCAGAGTCGCCTCAGAGTATCCAACACTGTTGTCGTAAGAAAACGGCATCGACTGCCCACCGCTGTGAACGATACTTTGCTCGGTAAAAGGAGGATTTTCATAACCAACGATAGAACCGTTTGTCGGGATACCATATCCATCAATCCAGACATTAAATATCCTGTTGCTCTCGGGGTCATCGGGGTCAAGGTCATTGTAGGACTCAAAGTCGTCTATCACAATAAAGTCGGCTACCGTAAATCTCCATACGTTGCCCTTGCTTATAGTCGCGTCGGTATTATATTCATCGATTCGCCAGTAGTAAGGCCCGCCGCCCCATTCAACGCCTTCCGGTGGATTATAGCTGCTAACACCCTGTCGGCCTCGATAGACGCCGGTCGTATCGGATGCGTCAGCATTCACAACGGCGGCTTGATCCGTGCCGAAATAGACATCGTGCTCAGACGCGTTCTCTCCAGCCGACCAGCTTAGGGGAGTCGCATCTCTGATGTACAGCGTCGAGCCATTAGTCGGATTCGGACTCCAGGCAAGTAATGGGTCACCTCGCATGGCTTCGACAACCTGGGCAGCGCTGATAGCATGGTCGAACAGCCTGACATCGTCCATTAGGCCATCATGGTACCGATTGCCATTGCCGGTACCGACCGGTCGGCCTAATCGTATTACGGTCAGATCGACCACGGTGTTGTTATGTGCCACAAAGTCAACTTGTACCCCATTTGCGTACAGCCTGCAACCATCCGTCAGATCCCATGTCGCCGCCACATGTGTCCAGCCGGCGCCGGCGAGCTGAGGGCCGTCCAACCTAACATCAGTGGCCCCTTCAATCGCGAAGCCCAGCACTCCGGGGTCATCGATGTGGATATGGATCTCATTCTCATCGCCGAAACCGTCACCGCCGGTCTCGGTTCCGTACCAGAACATACCTTCGTTGTCGGTCAAATCGGTGTTGACCCATATGGCGACAGAGCCTTTGGCCGTGGTGACCAGGCCAGCGGGCAGTTCCACGTGTCCCTGGTCGTCACCGGGGAACTCCAGAGCTAAGTTGAACATGCCGGGGACCCACTGCACGCTGCCCCTACTACCGGGCTCCAGTGTGCCATGGTTGCCATGGCCCGAGAAGTCGATAACCGTCGTGCCCTCACCGGCCTCGAACTTCCACCAGCCGACAAGATTCGGATCGGTAATCGGTACATCAGGCAATGTTTTGAAGCTCCAGACATCGCCTTTGTGCGCTGCGATACCATCAAACTCATCGACCCGCCAGTAGTAGGTCTTCTCTAATTCAAGCGTGCCGGGAGTATGGGTGTTAACTGCAATAGGCAGACCGACAGTGGCATTGTTCACATCGTCGAAATTATCACCAAAATATACGTAGTGCAGTTTCACACCAAAACCAGGCTCCCAGCTAAGGGTCAAATCGGAATTCACGAACTTGGTGCCATCAGCCGGATTGGGGGCATAGGCGGTCCTTGGAGGAATCGTAAAGCTCCAGACAGGGCCCTTCCACGGACTATTCGGGTCCAAATCATTGACTTCGTCAATTCGCCAGTAATATGTCGTGCCCGGAACAAGACCATCCGGATAAGGAAATCCAGGAACACCGACAACAAAAAACGTTGAGGTCAAGGGCTGGTTGCCCTGGAACCCCGACGAGTCGGGGGTGCCGTTGTTCACATCTTCAAAATTATCGCCCAAATAGACATCGTGCGAGAGAGCAAAATCTCCCGGCCGCCAGCCAAGGCTTGCCCACGTGTCTGTATACAGGGCACCATTAGCCGGATCGGGTCTTGTAGCCGGCCCGAAACCGAGGCCTATCCTGGCATTTTGATAATCCTCATCGGTGGGCACATAGTCAGGGCTGTCCGTCCACATGAATACATCCCAGAACACCGTATCATTCCCTTGCCTGTGAAGGATGTACATCGTGTTCTCACCGTCTTGAAGTTGTTTGGTATGAGCCTCCCCGTGACCAGACCTGCCCCATTCCCAGGGAGGTCCGATATTTTCTTCGAAAACCCGGTGTTCGTTGGTGAATCCCGCCGCTGAACTGGTTCCGGGAAAGGGTGGGTCAGCGGGAATCTGTGGCTCACCTGGGTGTCCCTCCACGAGCATAAAATCCGACTGATTGGACGGATTTATTACTCGTCCCCAGAAATACCAGGTGCCGCCCTTGCCACCGGCTGCACCGATATTGAATGTCCAGCGAATCATGCCGCCGGCCCCACCTGCCCGGGTAATTGCTTGACCGAACGCACCAGCCTCGTCAACAACCGGGAAATACTGATCGGTGTCGGGATTGCGTTCATCGAAATCCTCGGCTTCAAACCAGATCTGGTGTCCACCTCCGTAGTCGGAGATTTTGTAGTTTTCTACAGCATAGACCGGAATTGTTATTAACAACAAAGCGACGAAAATACCCGGTAAAATTTGTTTTTTACGCATGGCTGTCCTCCTTTAAAAAAATAGAAATACAAAACGATAGATAACGATTCTCACGCTCGCTGCATTTTATTCATGTTTGCTCGGGATAAGTCTTTTACGACTTGATACCGCCTCCTTCCTTCCGAATCCCGGTATTTAGTTGTTGACTGAAATGGAAAAATACACACTTACGAAGCACATAGTTTTTGTTTAAGACTCTGCGCCTTTTATGATAACTCCTCCTCTTTTGGGAACATTATAATTGCACCCGCCGGTCTTGGCTCGGCCCTGCTCTGACTCGCTCGGCCTCGGCGAGCAAAGCCGAGACAGGCTGGACGACCTACGACTCACAGTTGCTTAACTGCACAGGCACAAGCTTCACCCAGCCCCTGCGGCAGGGGCGGGGTTCACTATTTTCTTTTATACCAGATTAGCTACTTTCCCGTCAAGGGAAATTTCTGGGATTACGAGTGCTTTTCCAACGAGATTATACAAAAAAGCGCAGCTTGTTTATTTATGCTCTTGTGCACTGGAGTTTACCCCCGAGAACTGTTTCCTTGACTTACTGCAGGGGGCTCTTGTGCTCTACTTACCTTTTCACGAACAGACTGCCCGGCAGTTGCTTTATCAGGCCTTTTAGCCGCAGCGATACCAGGCCTGCATTAACACTGCCCGCCGCCAAATCGGTGTCCGCGATTATTTCTTCTATGTGCGACGGCTCTTTTTTCAGGCATTCATAAATCGTCTTTTCAGGCCCGCTCAGCTTCAACGCTTTTATGTCGAACAATGGTGTCTCTACTCTTTCACCCGCCTTTTCCGCAGCGGTGCTTACGTGGTCTTCTAATTGTTCGCCGATATACCCCAGCCCTTCCATCACGTCCTCAACGGATTCTATCAGCTTCGCCCCCTGTTTTAGCAGCTGATGTGTGCCCTTACTCAACGGCGAATCAATCTTCCCCGGCACCGCCATCACCTCCCGATTATTTTCCAGCGCCGCCCTGGCCGTAATCAATGCCCCCGAGCGCAGCCCCGCCTCGACAACAATCGTCCCGAGAGACAATCCGGCTATTATTCTGTTACGTGGCGGGAAGTTCTCCGACAACGGCTCGTACCCCAACGGCAATTCGCTTATGCAGGCGCCGGACTCAGCTATAAGCTCAAACAGCTTTTTATTTTCCGGCGGAAAGACACTTGCCAGCCCACAGCCCTGCACCGCAATTGTTCGCCCACCCGCTGATAACGCACCCTGATGTGCGGCGGAGTCAATTCCCCGGGCCATTCCCGAACAAATAGTAAAGCCGGCCGAGCTTAAAAAATGCGCAAATCGGGAAGACTGCTCCTGCCCGTACAAACTGCAGAGCCGCGAGCCCACTATCGAAATCGCTAAATTGTCTTCTCGCGTTAGACTTCCTTTTATGTAAAGGACCGGCGGCGGGTCGTAAATCCGTTTCAATGCAGGCGGGTATCGCTTATCCTCAACATTGATTATCCAGACGCCGAGCTTCTCTGTTAATTCCAGCTCAGCGCTAACATCGAATTTACCTCGTGATGTGGCAATCCTCTCAGCGGTTTTGAAACCCACTCCATTAATTTTGGCCAATTCACTGACCGAAGCGCCCAACGCTCTGTCCGCCGAGCCGAAATGTTTTATCAGCTTTGCGAAAGTTGTCGGTCCGACATTTTCAGCTCTGATTAATCTGAGCCATTTTTCAATATCAGAAGAATTGGGCTGTGGTTTTACCATAATTTAGTTTCCCGGAAAACAGAGATTATAAAGCCACGGACACCCGCCCACTTGGCTCCGCCCCCACCTTAGCTAAAGCTACGTAGGGCAAGCAGGGCCGGCTCCAAACAGACACGAATCTCACAGACTCATATTTAACCACGAAGAACGCTTAGGCACAAAGAAAAATCAACCACTGTTTTCCGATAATTGGGAAAACAAAAAGCGAATCATTCAAAAATGCCGGTTTTTTCCCTTGACTGGAATATGGCTAATTTGGTACAAATAAAGTAGGTAATGCTTACGCTTTACTGTGAGGAGTTTGCGTTTCAATCGGCTGCCTATATTGGGACTTTTGAACCCCGCCCGTCGAAGACGGGACGGGGTGAAGGAAGGAGGCAGTGTTAAATCGCAGGAACGTATCCTGTGCAAGTATAAAATAGGTGTCGTGAGTACGAAAATTATTATCGGTCGTTGTTACGTAAACTTTTTTACAGAATTATTATGTGCAGAAGACTAACTTATTTAGTCTCTTTTGTTTTAGCGTTGGTATATAAGTAAAAGTAAATTGAGTTAAGTCGCAGAGCGGCTGATAGTAAGGAGTAAGTATCATGAGAACTCGAGTAGTCTGGTTGTCAGCAGTTTTTTTAATAGGTTTAATGGGATTCGGCATAAGCCATGCACAGGAAGTCGAGAATCTGCTGGCTAACGGCGGCTTTGAGGACGGTGAACTTGTGCCGTGGAGCACATATGGTCCCGTTACCTCGGAAGTGGTTCAAGTATTAGTGGGCGCAGCGGTTCCCGAAGACCCGATTGAGGGAAGATATTGTCTACATCTTGAGGTTGCCGAAGCAGGTGCAAATTTCTGGGATGCCGGCTTACAGCATGGAAACCATGTTTTTGAAGAAGGCAAGAAATACACTCTTTCGGCCTTTGTCAAATGCAATGAAGGTGAACTGCAGATCAATTTCAAGCCGGAACTGGGAGAAGACCCGTGGACGGGATATGGTTCGCAGTCCTTCACCATGACCGAAGAATGGACAGAATTTAGCGTAACAACTCCCGTTTTTACCGAGGACGTCATCCCTGCCACCATCACATTCCACATACAGTATGCACCAGGCGATTTCTGGGTAGATGGCGTGAGATGGTACGAAGGCGACTATGTCCCACCCGCTTTCAAAAAAATACTTACGGCTGCGGACCCCATTCCCGAAGACGGAGTTATTGATGTACCTCGCGATGTGGTGCTGAGCTGGGAACCGGGCCCGTACGCCGATACGCACAACGTTTACTTCGGCACCGTCTTTGATGATGTCAATGACGCCGATACCACCAATACGCGGGATGTCCTGGTCAGCAAAGGCCAGACCGCGACAACGTACGACCCGGAGGGGCTTCTCGAATTCAGCCAGACCTATTACTGGCGGATTGATGAAGTCAATGCGCCGCCGGACTCCACCGTCTTCAAGGGAGACGTCTGGAGCTTTACGGCTGAGCCTTATGCCTATCCCATTGCGAATATCACAGCCACGGCTTCCAGCTCAAACTCCGCAGCTATGGGGCCTGCGAAAACCACTGACGGCTCCGGACTCAACGCCGGTAACCAGCACTCGGTAGAACCGACGGATATGTGGCTCAGCAGTGCCGCCGGGCCTCAGCCTACCTGGATACAGTATGAGTTCAACAGGCCCTACAAACTTCTTGAAATGTGGGTCTGGAACTCGAACCAGCTGCTTGAGTCTCTTTTCGGTCTTGGGGCGAAGGACGTTATAGTCGAGTACTCCGAAGACGGCGTTAGCTGGACATCGCTGGGTGATTTTGAATTCGTCCGGGCTCCCGGCTCGGCTGATTACAACCACGATACAACCGTCGATATGGCTGGTGCCTTGGCAAAGTATGTCAGGCTTACAACAAACAGCAACTGGGGCGGACTGTTGCCCCAATACGGCTTGAGTGAAGTCCGGTTCTTCTACATTCCTGTCCAGGCAAGAGAACCCATACCAATTTCAGGGGGCAAGGGTATAGAGCGGGATGTCGTCCTTGACTGGCGGGCGGGAAGAGAGGCCGCCTCGCACGAAGTCTACTTCAGCAGCGATAGTGATGCCGTAATCAACGGTACCGCTCCTGTCGATACGGCCACTGAAAGCCGCTATGAGCCCGGCCTTCTTGATTTCGGAAAGACTTACTACTGGAAGGTTAATGAGGTCACTGATGCTGCGAGCCCCTCTTCCTGGGAAGGTAACCTCTGGAGCTTTTCCACTATAGAGTACTTCGTTGTTGACGATTTTGAAGGCTACGACAACGGCGACAACCAGATATGGTTCGCATGGCACGACGGGCTTGGCTACGGCACACCGGGCACTGAACCATACTTTGCCGGTAACGGGACAGGCGCCGCTGTAGGTGACGAAACCACAGATTCCTATACCGAGGAAATTATCGTTCACGGAGGCAACCAGGCGATGCCGTTATTCTATGACAACAATCAGCAGGGCAAATTCAAGTATTCGGAAGCAGAACTGACCTTGAGTAGCGACAAACGAGACTGGACAGTGGGGGGCGTTACGGAGCTGTCGCTGTGGTTCCGTGGAGAACCTGACAATGCCGCTGAGACGTTATATGTTGCTGTCAATGGTAGTGCGGTGGTTTCTCATGAGAACCCCGATGCAGCGCTCGTAACTAACTGGACCCAATGGAATATCGACCTGCAGGCTTTTGCAGACCAGGGCGTGAACTTAGCTAATGTCAACACGATCGCTCTTGGCTTAGGTGACAAGACCAATCCGCAGACCGGTGGTTCGGGTAAAATGTACTTTGACGACATCCGTGTCAGACATCCCGTAACCGTAACAGGCGAGGTCGTAAATATACTGGCTAACGGTGGCTTTGAGGATGGTGTTGCTGAGCCGTGGAGCACATATGGTAGCGCTACCATGGAAGTTGTTCAAACATTAGTGGATGCAGCGGTTCCCGAAGCTCCGATTGAGGGAAGCTCTTGTCTGCATGTCGTGGTTCCCGAAGCTGGTGCGAACTTCTGGGATGCCGGTCTGCAGCACGCGGGACATGTTTTTGAAGCAGGCAAGCAGTACACTCTTTCGGCCTTTCTCAAGTGCAATCAGGGTACGCTGGATATCAATTTTAAGCCGGAGCTGGGAGAAGACCCATGGACCGGATATGGTGACCAGATCTTCACCATGACTGAAGAATGGGCCGAATACAGCATAACAACTCCTGTTTTTGATGCGGACGTGAGCCCAGCTACCATCACATTCCATATAGCTTTTGCAGCTGCTGAATTCTGGGTAGATGATGTAAGATTCTACGAAGTCGAATAAGTACCTCCTGATCTCGGAAAAATGATTTTCCGATTAGGAAGATTTGTATTAGTTTGGGGCCTATACTGAATTATTTGGTATAGGCCCTTTTAATTAATTATTGTCAAAGGGATGATAATTCGAGAGATTTTCCTTGACGGGAAGACGGCTAATTTGATACAAACAGGGTAGGCAATGCTTGTGCTTCGCGGTGATGAGCTTGGTTTCCAATCAACAGCTTATCTTTGGGCTTTTGAAGGAAGGAGGCAGTGTCAAATCGCAATAACTTATCCTGTGCAAGTATAAAATAGATGTTGCAAGTATGAAAATTGTTATCCGTTCTCCGTAGTAGTCTTACTGCGAAGGATGAATCGGTCGTTTATGCTGATTTTTTTACGGGAGTATTATTATGTGCAGAAAATTGTTTTATTTGGTTTCTTTTGCTGTGGGGCTGGGTTTGGCTGCAAGCGCCGCAGTTGCTGACCTGGTTGCCTACTATCCACTGGATGAGGGAAGCGGTAACACTGCTACAGATGCCTCCGGCAATGGCCACAACGGTACGTTGAACGGTGATCCGAGGTGGATAGCCGGCAAGTTTGGCCAGGCCCTGGAGTTCCCAGGTACCGCTGGCAGCTGCGTTGACCTGGGAACCTGGAATCCTTCAGAGGGAACCGACCAGCTAACCATTGCCCTGTGGGTCAAGTGGAATGGACTTTCTGGTCAATGGCAGGGCTTAATCAGTAAGAGAAACAGTTGGGGCCCTGCCCCCATCGGCGAGATGATGTGGTTCTTGGAAGCCAACCAAACTACCGGCGTTCTGTGGTTTGGGCGACGGGAGGGTGGAGGAGTTGGCAGTTCCGGTCAAACTCTGCCGGAAGGAGAATGGCAGCACCTGGCTATCACCTGTGATGGAACCACTGCGACGATGTATAGGGACGGCGAGCAATTCAATAGCGGCAGTTTCACACTCGGCTCGATGACCGATGCAGGGCTTCAGATTGGATCTGGCTATATAAACGGCGGCGGCCCCTTCAACGGTGCTGTGGATGACGTCCGCATCTACAACCATGCGCTCACCGCAGAGGAAATTCAGGACATTATGCTGGGACAGATGCCCCAAGCCTATGGTCCCAAGCCGGCCGATGGTGCCATGCACGAGGACACATGGGCAAGCCTCTCCTGGACACCGGGAACCACCGCAGCTTCGCACGATGTGTACTTTGGCGATAACTTTAACGATGTGAACGAAAGCACTGCCGAAACCTTCCAGGGCAACCAGACCGCGACGTTTTTGGTAGTCGGTTTTCCCGGATTTGCTTATCCGGAGGGCCTTGTCCCGGGCACGACTTACTATTGGCGCGTTGACGAGATTGAAGCCGATGGTACTACGATACACAAAGGCGACCTCTGGAGATTTACCGTTCCCCCTAAGACCGCCTATAACCCCAACCCTCCTGACGGCGCCAAATTTGTTGACCCGAATGTCGCCCTTAGCTGGGATACCGGTTACGGTGCGAAAGTGCACAAGGTGTACTTCGGCGACAATTTCGAAGATGTCAATGCCGGCACGGCCGACACATTTAGAGGCCCCGTGGGAGACACAGTCTATGTCCCCGGCACTCTTGACTTAGATAAGACTTACTATTGGCGTATCGATGAGTTCGATGGCATCGGTACATATACAGGCGGCGTCTGGAGCCTTACGACTATGAAAGCCGGTGGCGGTGTACGGGCAGACTACTATAAAGGTATGAATTTTGAAACTCATGTCCTAAACCGGGTGGACCCTCAAATCAACTTTAACTGGGGCAACGGCGCACCGGACGAGTCGGTTGGCGAAGATACCTTCTCGGTCAGATGGACAGGCCAGGTAGAGGCGGCATTTACCGAAACCTACACCTTCTACGCCAGAACCGACGATGGCGTGCGTCTGTGGATCGAGGGTCAGCAGCTCGTTGATAGCTGGGTCGACCGCTCGGCCACTGAGGACAAGGGAGCCATCGACCTTATGGCAGGGCAGCTATACAGCGTTGTAATGGAATATTATGAAAACGGCGATAGTGCAGTAGCAGAGATGCGCTGGTCGAGTCCCAGCACACCAAAGCAGCTACTTCCGCAGGCCGCACTGTCGCTGCCTGTAAAGGCCGGCGGTGCTAACCCACCGAGCGGCGCCACAGATGTAAAACAGACAGCCATCCTTACCTGGGCTGCCGGTGATTATGCTGCTTCGCATGAAGTCTATTTCGGCACTGACCAGGAGGCCGTCCGCAACGCCGATACGAGCTCACCCGAGTACAAAGGCACCCGGGACCTTGGTTCTGAGAGTTATGACCCCGGAAAGCTTGAGTGGGATACCACTTACTATTGGCGTGTTGATGAAGTCAATTACGCCAATCCCGAAAGTCCGTGGGTAGGCGGCCTCTGGAGCTTTACGACAGCCAACTTCCTTATCGTGGACGATTTCGAGGACTACGATGCCGGCGAGAACCAGATATGGTACGCATGGAAAGACGGGCTTGGCTACGGCACACCGGGTGCTGACCCATACTATGCCGGTAACGGGAGCGGCTCGGCTGTAGGCGATGAAAACACTGGTTCTTATACCGAAGAAACTATCGTTCACGGAGGCAGCCGGTCGATGCCGTTATTCTATGACAACAATCAACAGGGCAAATTCAAGTATTCAGAGGCGGAGCTGACGTTGACGTATCCGCGTGACTGGACAGAGAACGGTGTCGACACGCTGACGATTTGGTTCAGAGGTAATCCTGCAGGCTTGTTAGAGGCCCCGGCCGGAACCTACACAATGACCGCCTCCGGCACAGATATTTGGGGCACGGCTGACGAATTCCGCTACGCATGGAAGCAATTGTCCGGGGCCGGGTCAATTTCGGCGCAGGTGCTCAGCGTCCAGAACACAGACCCCTGGGCCAAGGCCGGCGTGATGATTCGTGAAACACTTGACCCAAGCTCGGAATTCGCCTTTGTGTGTGTTACACCCGGTAACGGATGTAGATTCCAGGCCAGGCTGACCGCAGGTGCTGACGCCACAAGCGATACCGGCGTAGAGACACCTGAGCAAACAGCAATCACGGCGCCCTCCTGGGTGAAATTAGAGCGTGACACTGCCGGCAACTTTAACGGCTACTATTCCAGTGATGGCATTAGCTGGCAGACGATGACATGGAATCCACAGAGGATATCGATGCCTCCGAACGTCTATATAGGTCTGGCACTGACCAGCCATAACGCTGGTGTGACAAGCACAGCCGAGTTCTCTAATGTCCAGACCACCGGCACGGTTACTCCGACGATTTGGACTCACGAGGCCATCGGTGCAGCTATGGCCAGTAACGACGCTGAGCCGATGTATGTTGCTCTCAACGGTAGCGCTGTGGTCTTTCATGATAATCCCGATGCGGCGTTGATAGACACCTGGACCCAATGGAATATCGACCTGCAGGCATTTGCAGACCAGGGCGTGAACCTGGCCAATGTAAATACGATTGCTATTGGTTTCGGCGACAAGAAGAATCCACAGCCCGGCGGTTCAGGTTCAGCGTACTTTGATGATATTCGCCTGTATCGACCGGCACCGTAAGCCGGGATTTTAGTG
>JBGVTO010000398.1:0-26554 GCA_041862635.1 Phycisphaerae bacterium
GGGAGGTCCCGGAGAATACGCCACCTGCAGCCGATATTCTTAACCCACAGGCTGTGGCGTGTTTCATCCGCCTGGTATATCAGCGCTACTATGATGAGTTTAAAGAGCATTTCGGCAAAACAATCCACGCCATATTCACAGATGAGCCATCTTTCCTGGCCAAACGCTCCGAGCGAGGTGCCGTACCCGGCACAACGGGCATACTCGAACACGTGAATCGATTCCTTGGTTATGACTTCACTGGCTACCTTCCCGCGCTATGGTACAAGGATGAACCCGATGCCGAACAGCATCGACTCGATTACTTTCGCGCCCTACAAGCAAGACTTGAAGAGACGTTTTACAGGCAGATAAATCAATGGTGCGCCTCGCACGGCATCGCTCTGACCGGTCACCCGGCCGCCCCTGACGACATCGGACATCTGAGGCATTTTCACATACCGGGACAAGACATTGTCTGGCGTTATATAGAGCCGGGCAAAGCCGGCGCTTTGGAGGGGCCCCAATCAACTCAGGGCAAGTGTGCCTCTTCAGCTATGCTCCATCTCGGTCGAAGACGCAACTTGAATGAATACTGCGGAGCGTACGGACACGATTTTACCTTCGATGAGATGAAATGGCTGACCAATTGGTTACTTGTCCGTGGCTGTAATATGCTGGTGCCACATGCCTTCTACTACTCGATTCGCGGTCCCCGTATCGATGAGCGTCCACCTGATGTCGGCCCCAATAGCCCCTGGTGGGAGCAGTATAAGCCCTTTGCCGATGCGAGTCGCCGCCTGTGCTGGCTGAACACTGACAGCAAACACGTTTGCACACTTGCGATACTCGGCCTAAATGACTACTTGCCGTGGCAAGGGCCAAAGATTTGCTTTCAAAACCAGCGTGATTTCAACTACATCGAAGCCAGACACTTATGGGAAGATGCCAATGTGGGACCGGATGGTATTCGCATCGCTGGTATGCACTATAAGGCACTAATTGTTGAATTTGACCCACCCTCAAAAGCAAAAGAAGCGCTACAAGTTTTAGAACGTGCCGGCCGTCTTATCCGTTGGGGGAAAGACGATGGTGAGATGTTACTTCTCCAGAAAATTAACGACCTGATACCTATGGACGTCAGTGTTGTGCCTGCCACGCCGGACCTGCGGATACGTCATGTTGTGAAAGATATAGTTCACTACTATATAGTCTTCAATGAAGGTCAAGAGCACATCACATTCAGGCTGATAACCTTTATTGAAGGGCAGCGATTCTTACTTGATCCCCAAACCGGGCGACAGAATGCGGTAGATTCCGATGCATTGCTACAGATTCGACCTCGTGAGCTGAAGATACTAAAGACCGCGAATTCATAACAAAGTTCGAGAAAATACTCCTCATATTTATATGTGGTTATTGACTAACCTCAGACGAACTTTTCGGACAGCAACGCCGTATAAATGCTTTAGTTAAAATTTATAACAAGGAAACGTTTCCACCCTACGGAGCCCCGATTGTATCGGGACGGAGGACGGGCATCATGGATAAAAAAAGTACACAGTTTAATTCGGAATGCCTCATGGGGTTGCATAGTCGGCACTTTTGCTATATAATATCTCAAGTGACATAGTTTCTCCGGTTAATGGTTCGACAGGCTCACCATCCTGAGGAAGTCGAAGGATTGATGTTGATAATCTTCTTAAGGAAACTCGATGAAGTTGCGAAAATTATTTCTGGCCTCGTTGCTAATTAGTTCGGTCTCTCTGGCAGATGTAAGCAGCCGGAATATGTTATGGCAAAGAAAGGAAATCCAAAATAATATCGTAGAGTTAAACTTATCTTATGATTTCTTCGTGCCGAGAGAAACTTTCAGGATAAGTTTAATTGTCATACTTCCACAGACTATACCGGGTAAACAAAAGATTTTAAGCATAAAGTACTCCCCGAAACCATCGAGATTTTTCCGCGAAAATGGAAACCGCTACGCTGAGTTTGTCTTTGTCAGGCCTGAGAAGCGAATGAAAGTAGAAATAATTATCAGTGCCGAATTGCTCAGATATGACCTGCTCACCGCGAGAGAAAAACGCGAACAAGACCTTTTCGAAGATGCCGAGTTAGAGTATTTTCTAAAGCAGGAAAGGCATATAGAAAAAGACGACCGGCAAATACAACGAATCGCAGAAAGCATAGAAGGTCAAACAGAAGTAGGCATAGTGAAAAACATATATAACTACGTCATTGATAATTTGGAGTACACCCTCCATGGGAAAAAAGACTGGGGCGCAATCAAAGCTCTCCAGCGGAAAAAGGGTGATTGTACCGAGTACGCTGATTTGTTCGTTGCTATATGCAGGGCAAAGAACATTCCCGCCAGAGTCGTTACAGGCTATACGGTGCGATTCGATGCCGATTCATCAAAACACAATTGGGCGGAGGTCTATCTGCAAAAGTACGGCTGGGTTCCTTTTGACCCGAGCGGCGGCGATGTAGAAAACTTCATATTCCGAAACAAAGCATTTGACAGAATGAGACCGGTTTACCTCTATCTTACTAACATCCGCAACGATGAAGTACTTGATAACTATCATTTTGCCAGATATACATACTGGGGCGATAGAGCCAGATTAACAGACTCAATTGAATTCAAGCAACCTCCCCCGCCCTTTCAAAAGACCCGCTGACTTTGGTTTATCCGACATAAGTATAAAACCTATTGAAGAGAGTAGAGAGACTATCCAGTAATGATACAAGAATAGTCGCGTAGGAGATTAAGTATCAATAAAGGTCTGCCCGCCGTTCCGGCAGGCCGGAATTCACCGCCCCTGCTCTTGCTTTCGCAAGAAAGCGCGGGGGCAACGGGCGTCGCGACAGGCATTCTTACCGGGTGTCGGGAGAAATTGGTACCAAGTGTATTTCAGAGCTAAAATACGGCATTTACTGCATCAAACATCGCCACAATATTCTCTGGTTGCACATTGGCCAGAATGTTGTGCACCTGCTGGAAAATAAAGCCCCCATCGACTCTAAGTATTTCCACTTGCTGTCTGACATGTTCAGCGACTTGCTCAGGTGTACCGTTAGGCAGGACATCCCTGGTATCGCAGCCGCCGCCCCAGAAGTTAAGCTCCCTGCCAAACTCTGCCTTTAGCTCTGCGGCATTCATTCTTGAGCAGCTAATCTGAACCGGATTAATGGCATCAAGGCCGGCCTCGATTAAGTGCCGCATCAATTCACGGACTCCCCCACAACAGTGAAGCATAACCTTCACATCAGCGAGCTCTTTTGCGCGGTTCCATAGTAACTTATGACGCGGCTTGAAAAACTCGCAATACATCCTCGGCGAAATCATCGGGCCTGTTTGCATCCCCAGATCATCTCCAAAAATAATAATATCGATATGCTCACCGACAGCTCTAAGGAATCGCTCGAGGTTGGCTAAATGAATTTCGACTAACATATCGAGAAAACGGTGAGCTCGCTGCGGCTCACCGGCCAGCAGCATCATAAACTGGTCATTGCGGTAAAGAAACTGGCCGATTTCAAACAGATTGCCCCCGAATAAACCGAGAATGGCGCGGCCGGTGTTTTTCCGCAATCGCCTCGCACCTTCAGAAAGCGCGCGGCTGTCAATTGGACCGGGCGGACTGGCGACGGCGGTCCACATTGATTCTACAAGGGCGTCACGAATAGCTTGCGGCTCGTCGCCTCCGTCAAGAAAAGGAAAATAAGTCTGCTCAAAATATAGCGAACCTTCAGGCATATGGGCGAGGACTCTGCCGCTTTGTGACCGAATTACCCAGCGTCCCTCCTCCCGTTCAAGCTGCGTCCAGGCAGGTACAAAACATGGTGTACCATCCGGCAGTGTCCATGGCGACCATGATTCATCGTCTAATGCAAAGCCCCTACCCAACTCGATGGTGTCCACCCCAAATCTATCCAGCACGTCCTCATCGACAATGGCCAACTGCTGAATGACGTCATAAACTCGAATCGGTTTGGGTGGCAGACCCAGATACTTTCGCAGCTTGGGATACGCTATTGCTGCAATGCCCGAAGACCGGTGCCCGGAAAAGTCAACCGGAACACGCTCAGTTTGGCGATGCTCCAACGCCGCTAAAACTCGCTCTCGTGAGGTAATCGCCATATTCTTATTTTCCAGGCAGTGAAACTCGCAAAGTAACAATTTCGTACGCTGCCATCTCTATCAGTCATGTCGGTTTGTTTGCCCGCTATTTTATTCGAGTCGTCCATTCAGTTCCACCTTATTTCGCGAATGTGTATAAGGAGTCTTTCAAGCCCTGCTCGCACCTGTGCCGCCCGCACAGAAAACGCGGGTACAGGTGCCAACTCTCACTCCAATATGGAATAATCGGCTCTTGACTTGACAACAGTCTTTTAAGCGCTTATATTGATTATAATTAAGTTTCGCCAAATTACTTGTTTTGTTAAGGACTGACCCATGAAATCACAAATTGATCGCCGTCGTTTTCTTCAAAGAAGTGGAGTTTTCCTGGCAAGTACGGCGGTGCCGGGGCTGCTGGGCCGGCCGTCACTCGCTAATGCGGAAGAATTCAAAAACCGATTCAGGAAAGCGGTTGGATTCATGATGATAAAAGAGGATCTGTCGGTTGAAGACAAGCTGAGATTGGTGAAAGACGTCGGATTCGAGGGCGTCGAAACGCCCACGCATCTTCTCAACAAGAAAACACCGGAGCCGAAGGTTCTGGCCCATGCCAGCGAGAAAGTGGGTGTCCCCGTGCACGGCGTAGTCAACTCAAGCCACCACAATCTCACAGGGGCCATCGACGAAGCTTCCGTTTACGGAGCGACCTCGGTCCTTCACGTTGTGCGCCCGAATCCCAAGGGCTCGTTCATAGAGAATTACCGGCGAACACAGGCGACAATTCGGCAGGCCATTCCGTACGCCGAGAAAAAACGCATCCACATTTTGGTTGAGAATGTCTGGAACACCTTTCTCATCGAGCCGCTGACGATGGCGCGGTACATCGACGAGCTCGACAGTCCGTACGTAAAGGCGTATTTCGACGTGGGAAATGTGGTTCGCTGGGGCTTCCCTCAGCACTGGATTGAGGTCCTCGCCGAACGGATCATCAAGATACATATCAAGGAGTACAACCTGAAGGTTGCGATGAATGAAGGGATGGGCAAGGGCTTTGCTGTCCCGATAGGGCAAGGCAGCATCGAATGGGACAGGGTGTGCGAGGAATTAAAGAAAATTGGCTACCGGGGCTGGGCCACCGCCGAGGTGGACGGCGGGGACCGCCGGCGCCTGGCCGAGATATCTCAACAAATGGATCGGGTCCTCGATCTATGAGTGCCCGCACTACATAAATGGTTTTCGAGGAGCACGCTGCCAATGATATGGATAAATACGATTCCCCCTGTTGGAAGGGGTCTTCGACTAACAGGCGTATCAAAATACCCCCGATTTATCGGGGTTCTATCGGTTGTCTTTGTAATGGCATTGGCGGGCACCGCTCGAGTTAGGGCGGAATCACATCAGAAAGCAAATAGTGAGGCTGTGCCCAAAGGCCTCATCCTGGACCTCGACGCGGATCGAGGGATCAAAGTGGTTAACGGACGAGTCACATCCTGGAAAAATCAGGCGGACTGGAAGGCCAAAACCTTCATAGCGACGAGAGATGCTAATCATGAAAAGGGTACCGGACACCCTACACTGAAAGAAAAAGTGGCAGCTATTGGTGGTCATAACACCGTTGTGTTTAAACGACAGGAGCTCATTAATAGCGATGAAGATGCCTTTGACCATCTTATAACCGGCAGTGGCTATACGTGGTTTGCGGTGATGTCGGTTTACTCCCAGGTATCCGGTCTCAAGGACGTGAATTCATTTTTCGGGAACTTGAGAAATGGTGGAAAATATGAAGGGTTCTGGGCGGGGCTAAAAGACGGTAACACGCTTTGGGCGGGTTCTCGAAACGGCATCACCTTTGGCCGGTGGGATGAGAACAACCCTCAGCTTCTCGGCCCCAAACTAAAAGAGAATCGTTACTACATAATCGCTGGCCGTATGGGCGCCGGCACCGGGAAAGTCACCATTGAGCTCTTTGTCAATCCCGATAAAATCGGGAAACCGGTGGCGTCCAAACCTTTCCCCGTTAATCCAAAGGCGAACTCATCCAAAATGGCAATTGGACAGGAACGTGATGCAACAAACCATCCGGGCCATGAGTCCTTCGACGGTGAGCTGGCCCGCTTGCTTATGTGGGATCGTCCACTGAGCAACCAAGAGTTCGAGAAAACGCTATCTTTGTTGAAAAAAACTTATGCGTTCTCCCCTATCGTGTATGGACATGATTGGCCTATGTGGCGATACGATGCGGGACGCCGTGCGGCATCACCCGAGGAGCTGCCGGCACAGATGCATCTGCAGTGGGTTCGTGAGCTGGCCCCTCCAAAACCCGCCTGGCCAGAAAGTCAATATAGGCTGCAGTTTGATGCTTCATACGAACCCATTGTTGCGGGAAAAACCATTTTCGTTGGCTCAATGGTCTACGACCGTGTAACCGCCTATGACACAGAAACAGGAATAGAGAAATGGCGTTTCTACACCGATGGGCCGGTGCGTTTTGCGCCTGTGGTGTATAAGGACAAGCTCTACTTTGCCTCTGATGATGGGTATCTCTATTGCCTGAATGCCAAAAACGGATCTCTCGTCCGGAAGTTCCTCGGAGGTCCCGCCCAGAACAAGGTTATCGGCAACGACCGGCTGATAAGCATGTGGCCGATGCGGGGCGGGCCGGTTCTATATGAGGGAAAGATATATTTCGCAGCCAGTATTTGGCCTTTTATGGGTACCTTTATCCACGCAATCGACGCCGAGACCGGAGAGGCCATCTGGACCAATAGCGGCAGCGGTGCGACTTACATCTTGCAGCCACACAGCAGTCCGGCCTTTGCCGGTGTGGCGCCGCAGGGTTATTTGGTTGCTACGGAGGACAAATTGCTGGTATCCGGCGGCCGATCCGTACCTGCTGCTTACGACCGCAAGACAGGACAGTTTCTATATTATCATATGAACGAATATGGTAAAACCGGTGCGTGCGATGTCATGGCCTCGGGCGACCATTTTTTCAACCGTGGGGCCATATACAGGCTCTCCGATGGTATCGCTACTCCCCGTGCGCCAGCCTCCGTAATAGCAGATGAAGTTATCATCGGCAAAAAAAGTGATACAATTATGGCTTACAAGCTTGAGCCGGGAGCTGAAAAAGCAAAGAGTTTATGGCATACAAAGGTTCCATCTGAGCTCAAGAAAATATTCATTAAAGCCGGCTCACGTTTGTATGGCAGCGGCGAGGAGGGTACTATTTTCGCTGTTGATATTCCTGTGCCTGCACCTGCGTCCGCCTCGACACAACCGGCGCAGGCACAGGTGAACCCCGCCCGTCAAAGACGGGATGGGGTGAACAATCCCGATAAAGTCGGGAAGGTCTCGTGGCAGGCGAAAGTAGATGGCGAGGTATGGAACATGCTCGCCGCGGACGGCAAGCTTTTTGTAATTACTCTCGAGGGCAGACTTTACTGTTTCGCAGACAAAAGAACCAGGCCAAAACATCACGTACTGGAAGTCAAACCGCTGCCGGCCAGCCCCCGTCAATGGAAGAACAAGGTCAGGCAAATATTGGAAGTGACAGACGAAAGTCCACAGGATGCCTTACGGCAAGACGGATACTGCCTATTGCTTGGTCTTGGCACTGGCGAACTTCTCGAGCAGTTAGTGAGCCAATCAGAATTACATATTGTCGCGCTCGACCCGGACCCTGGAAAGGTTGAAGCAATACGCCGGAAACTTGATAAGGCAGGATTGTATGGAACTCGAGTCGCTGTTCACCTCGGCGATATTACAACGATGCAACTTCCCCCTTATATGGCTAATCTGGTCGTATCAGAAGAACGAAGTCAGAAATCAGCTCTGTCCTCTGTCTTATTTGAGCGTGTTTTTCATTCGCTTCGCCCTTACGGAGGAACAGCATGCTTTTTGGCCCCACAAAGTGAGCATATTCAAATTATGAGGTGGGTGCTCGAGTCGAAACTGCCTGGCTCGAAGATTACAAGCTCGGGTGAGTATATTATGCTGACCCGAGCCGGGCCACTAACCGATTCGGCCGATTGGACCCATCAGTACAGCGATTCCGCTAATACCGTAATGTCCAGAGATAAGAAGGTAAAGGCTCCACTCGGACTTCTATGGTTCGGCGGCCCTTCCAATGACAAGATATTGCCGCGTCACGGACACGGCCCATCTCCACAGGTTGTTGGGGGACGACTTTTCATCGAAGGTCGGGACATGCTCCGGGCGGTTGACGTCTATACCGGCCGGCTGCTTTGGGAAAGAGATTTTACGGACCTGGGCAAGTACTACGACAACACCAGCCATCAGCCTGGTGCTAACGAGATTGGAAGCAACTATGTCTCTGTTTCGGACGGCGTATACGTAGTATATGGGGACAAAATCCACGTGCTTGATCCAGCCACGGGCAGGACCTCGAAGGAATTCTCGATGCCGCATGAAAACAGGCCTCGATGGGGCACAATTGCGGTCTGGGAAGATATACTGCTCGCAACTGCCTCACCGATTAACGTTCCACTTATGGACAAACCGGTTCGCACAAAGCTCCCCGAGAACATAGAACCGATAATCAAAAAGGGAGCCGATTGGCAATACTTAGCCGGTACTCATCCGAATAGTGCATGGACACAACCGGATTTCAACGCCGAAACGTGGGGGACTTCAGCGGCGGGTTTCGGCTACAATTATAAAGACAACAAGACGATGCTGAAGGACATGAAAGACCATTATACTGTCGTGTATATACGCAAGTCGTTCAGCATACCTGAGCCGGAGGATATCCACGAATTGGGATTGGTGGTCAAGTACGACGATGCCTTTATCGCTTACCTCAATGGTAAGGAGATTTTCCGCGTGGGCGTCTTCAATGGCAGCGGAGTTAGGGCTTCGGATATAGAAGAACATGAGAGAAAAGACTGGGAGTATTTCAAAATCGACAACCACCGTAATCTTTTGTGTGATGGAACAAATGTGCTGGCCATTGAAGGGCATAATAGGAGGGTTGACAGCCGCGGTTTTACCCTCAATCCTTATCTGGTCGTCCTGGGAAATGGGAAACCCGGAGTGAACAGGAACACCGAATTCGCCGGCCTGAACAATATCTCCGGGATAACGGTCAATGCAGACTATGCTTCCGGCAGCAAGATGCTCGTTGCCATGGATCGGCACAGCGGCGAAGCTCTCTGGAAACGCGATGCAGAATACTCCTTCCGCCACAACGCCATTGCAATGGGAGCTGATAAAGTCTTCTGCATCGATGGGATGAGCACAGCCAAGCTGGTCTACTTTAAGCGCCGAGGGCTCAACTTCGAGAAAGAACGTACCCTGTACGCATTAGATGCGTGGACGGGAGAACTGCTGTGGAAAACCGATGAGGGTATTTTCGGTACCTGGCTCGGTTATTCGGTGGAGCATGATGTTCTGCTCCAGGCGGGCAGCCGGTCTGGGGACCGGGCAAGAGATGAAGCGGGCAAAGGTATGGTGGCTTACAGGGGTTCGGACGGCAAGGTACTCTGGAGAACCGATGATAGCTATAAGGGGCCCCCAATACTATACCACGACCGGGTAATAACACAAACCGGTGGTGGTAGTGGTTCTGCCGCCGCTGAGGCGAAGGTTTTTGACCTGCTTACCGGAAAGTACGTCATGCGCGAACATTCGATGACCGGCCAGACAATTCCGTGGACATGGGTCAGGTTCAAGGGATGCAATACGGCAATAGCCAGTGAGAATCTGCTTACATTTCGGTCGGCTTCAGGAGCATTTGTGGACTTGACCAGAGGGCAAGGTACAGCCAGCATCGGCGGGTTTAAGTCGGGCTGCACGTCGAATTTGGTCATCGCCAACGGCGTGCTGAATGCCCCGGACTATACCCGGACCTGCGTGTGCAGCTACCAGAACCAGGCATCACTTGCCTTAGTCCACATGCCGGAAGTAGTGCACTGGACTTTTGACTACTACGCCTCTCCGAGTACGGTGACTCCGGTTAAACAAGTCGGGATCAATTTTGGCGCTCCAGGCAACCGCTATGCCGAAAATGGTACGTTGTGGCTGGAGTTTCCAAGCATTGGGGGACCGTCACCGGATATTCCCGTTCGAGCCAAATATGAACCCCGCCCGTCAAAGACGGGACGGGGTGAAGCCCCTCGTTGGTTCCGCCATCACAGCTCGCGAGTAAAAGGCAAGCATAACTGGATAACCGCCTCGGGTGTAACGGGGCTCAGGGAAGTCTCCATCCGTATGTTCCTTCAACCAGGCAGGAATCCATCAAGAGTTGACGCTTTCGATAAGCACATCGGCCGAATTCCTACCTGGCAGGAAGAGCAGATCAAGGGTGTTTTTGAGCAGCCTCGACCTTATACTGTACGCTTGTACTTTGCTGAGACTGAGGAATACGGGATTGGCCGGCGCCTCTTCAATGTCTCACTTCAGGACAGGCAGGTCCTGGAAGCCTTCGATATCGTGAAGGAAGCCGGTGGAGCAAATCGACCCGTGGTAAAGGAGTTCAAAGGAATTAACGTAAAAGA
Source organism: Phycisphaerae bacterium (assembly GCA_041862635.1). GTDB lineage: Bacteria > Planctomycetota > Phycisphaerae > Sedimentisphaerales > Anaerobacaceae > NIOZ-UU13. Next base: position 10,624 of record JBGVTO010000398.1, read on the forward strand.
TGATTTAAGGGTCACGCTCACTCCCATAACCTCCGGGCAAGCCCCCGCTACGGCCTCGGCCTTCGCCGAGACAAGCAGCCCCCTGCTTTGTGGAATTGAAATAATTGCCGAAGGTTGGACTTCGGCGAGCTCATTCGAGCCGTGAGCTGGAGAAGCACAATGATTGAAAGCAGTATGAATCCCGCCCGTCGAAGACGGGACGGGATGAATAAAGGAAAAGCATTTACCCCGCCCATCGGATGGGCGGGGTTCACCCCATTAGAAATAAATCGAATTCAGAAAGTGCAAGAGTTTAGGGCGGCATTTCTAACGGGATTTACATTAATAGAACTTTTGGTAGTGATTGCCATTATTGCGCTGTTGATGGCGATATTGATGCCTGCGCTGCAGCGGGTAAAGAAGCAGGCAAAAACGGTTGCTTGTCAATCAAATCTGAAACAATGGGGCGCTATCTTTTTGATGTATGCCAATGAGAACGACGGCTCTTTTCTAAGCGGTCTGCTCGAAGGCAGTAGCAGCGGTGCCGGTAAGTATTGGTGGATTGTACCACTGCAGTCGTATTATCACGATGGAAAGATACGTTTATGCCCAACGACAACGAAACCTTACACTCAGGGAGGCCGGGTCCCATTTGGGTCATGGATCACCAATAAAGGTCACGCCGGCAGCTATTCTCCTAATGGATGGCTTTGCAATCCACCGGTGGAAATGAAAACATTACATGGACGTACGACCGAAGATAACTGGAGGACCCTCAACCTCACAGATGCAGGTAACATACCGCTGTTTTTGGATTGCTCATGGGATGATGCCTGGCCGAGGCAAACAGATGAGCCTCCGGAATATAATGGCGATGTGATAGAGTCACCCAATACAAGTGAAATGAAGCGTTTCTGCATCAACCGACACGACGGGTTTGTGAATGGTGGTCTTGTGGATTTTTCTGTCAGAAAGATAGGGCTTAAGGAGCTGTGGAAGTTGAAATGGCATCGAGGCTATAGAATAAACGACCCCTCGCCGGTCTGGCCGGACTGGATGAGAAGGTTTAGGGATTACTGAAAGTAAGTTACCCACAACTAACGGAGGTCAACACAATGAAAACGAGTCTTTTTTTATCACTCTCTGCTATTTCCTTTATCGTCAGCGCTGCCGGCATTTCATACGCCACGGAAACTCGAAAAGATTTCTCTCCCAAGCCTGATGAGCAACAACTGCCCAAAGCTATGCACTCGGCAATGAAAGAGTTGCCTAAAATAACTGTAGGGAAAGATAACGCCCACATAATAGGAAATGACAACAGGGCATTGCAGGCTGCGGTCGATTATATTGCAGGGCTTGGAGGCGGCACAATTGAAATTGGCGAGGGAGAATACCTGATGTATGATTCACTGCACCTGCGCAACAACGTGACAGTCAGGGGCAAGAAAGGTAGAACGGTTTTACGGAAAGCCGATGGGGTAGTATCTGCTCTGGCCCTCGATGGTGACTTTGGTGAGCAGCAAATCACACTGGAGGACCCGACCGGCTTTGAAGTAGGTTATGGCGTTGCGATTTGGGACGATGGTTCAGGAGGATTCCATACCACTGTTACCCGCATGACAGGTCGAAACGAGAACACCTTCTCAATTGACAAGCCGCTCATGGCCGACTGCATGGTAAGCAACAAAGCCAAAGCCGCAACGGTTTTCCCGGTCGTCAGCGGCTATCACATCGAAGGGGCGCGAGTTGAAAATCTCATAATTGACGGCAATAAGGACTCCAACGTCCACCTGAACGGCTGCCGGGGTGCGGGGATTTTCCTGTATCGTGCCTTTGGGACGGTCATCAAGGGTTGTGTGGTGCGAAACTACAATGGAGACGGAATCAGTTTCCAGCAATCTAACGATGTTACTGTAGCTGGCTGTACTTGTGAGGATAATACCTATCTCGGCATGCACCCGGGCAGCGGTTCCCAGCGTCCGCGTATTCGCAATTGTGCTGCCCGCGGTAACGGAACTGACGGTCTATTTTTGTGCTGGCGGGTTCGGCACGGATTATTCGAAGATAATATTTTGGAAGGCAACGGACGATTTGGTATCTCCATCGGGCACAAAGATTCAGACAATCTTCTTCGGCGCAATATTGTCCGTCTGAATCGTCAAAATGGAGTCTTTTTCCGTAACGAAACACTGGGAATGGCCGCTCATCGCAATCGCCTTGAGGAAAATATCATCGAGAACAATGGTGCAGGTGGAGAAGCAGCGGGTATTCGTATTCGAGGACAGACTAATAATCTGGTTTTCAAGAACAATATTATTCGTGACACCCGAGAAGATGATTCACAAAGTCAAACTGTAGGTATTCGAATCGAAGAGCAAGTCGGACAAGTAATTCTCGAAGGCAACCAGATAAAGGCCAAAATAGCAATTGACGATAGACGAGCCCCGCCCGTCGAAGACGGGACGGGACGAGTGCCAAAATCAAAATAAGGCCTGCCTCACTGATTACTAACCATGCTCATGTTCTCCATGGACGCTTACGATTATTTGATTCTGCAATCGTCTTTAAGGTAAGCTCCACATCCTGCTTTACTTGAAAGTCAAACATACCTACACAAATGAAGTCTGCACCGCCCGCAAACGCAAACTTGAATCCTTCCTCCGGTGGGATAGCTCCGGCAGCCAAAACCTTGAAAGCTATCCAGGGGACTTTTACATCCTGCATAAACGCTATAGTCTCCTCGTGATTGTGACAGAACATGTTATCATGGTATTCCGAATGATTGGGGGACTCCTTCTCATACATCTCCATGAACCGTCTATTCTCTTTCGGATGAGCAGACCAATATCGGTCATGATGCAGTGTCAGTATATAGAAGTCGGGCACAAGCCCTTCCTTTTCACAAAACATGATGGGCTCCAGCCGATGCGCACCAATGCCGACGGGAATATCATATTTCTCCATAATCTCGAAGGCCTTGAGGATATTGTCCTGTTTCTTCTGGTAATACCAGGTGTCACTGGCGCCTCCCCAAAGGTAGGCCGCCGATGCCCCCAGCTCCAGATGCTCAACCAGCAGTTTTTCGTACTTGTCGATATCCGTGGTGATTACGTCGGCTATCCATTTCATTTTGCCGCCCCACTCGTCCCAATATTTTGACAATCTGTACTGTTTGAAATTGTGATTTTTCAGAACAATCGTATTGATACCATATTCCTCACATTTCTTCAGTGTCATGAAGATTCTTTCTTCGGTGTTATAATTGGCTGCAAGGTCGCGTACGTAATCCAAATCTCTCGCGTGCATATTCATGCTAATTAGATTGCTGCCGCATATGAGACGGCCGACGGAAAGATTGCCGATTTTGCCAACGGGCATTTTCTTTTGCTTGGCGATTATTTTCGGATCATTCAAATCCATGGTCTTGAGTCTGGCATATTCCTTTCTATCAGACTCGATAATCAAAGTGGGGCCGGTTATAGCATCTACTTTGTTTTGTGCTCCTCTTTTTGAAGATGAACATGAGGCTACGCCAAGAAAGGGCAAGCTAACAAGAGTTCCGAGTATTTTTCTGCGACTTGTAAGTTTCATCAAACATCTCCCATACAAGATTGAATTGACCGGATTTATTCACGCGGTATGCCCCGAAGCACATCAGTCGGAGCATAATCGTCTGTGAGAATTGGTCCTTTACGTACATAATCGTTTTGCATTCCATCCTCTTCAATAATATCGGGAAGTTCCAGAGTAAAATGCTTCTCCTCTTGCAGCCGCCTGGCTGCAGCCAACAAGTCTTTTTGAGCCGGCGGCTTTTCCCGCGCATCAACAACGACGATAACATTGCTACCAGAACCATACGAGTATTGATTGCGGAAGACGGCATTAAAAGTACGCCGATGATAATGATAGGACTCAAAACCAGGTCGCAAATTACTAACAACGACACCATCTGAAGTTAAGAGCCCTTTAAGACATTCCATGAATTCCTTGGTTGTTAAATGATAGGGAATGTATCCACCCCTGAAAGTGTCCACGAAGATGATATCGTATTTCATTTTATCCTGTAATAATCGCCGCACCTGCACCCGTCCGTCGCGAACATAAACCTTCATAAGACTATCTTCCTTGAAGCCGAAATACTTCTTTGCAACTGAAACCACATCAGGGTCAAGCTCAATATTATCAATCGGCACCTTGGGAAAATAATGATGAATCGCCATCGACAGGGTTCCTCCGCCTAATCCTATAAACAGAATCCTCTTCGGGTCCTGTTTATGGGCAAAGCCGGCGAACATAAGAGTATAGTAGTACATCTCAAACTTCAGAGGCTGATGGATATTTATAACCGATTCCTCATAATCACTGCCGGAACGCCGGAACTGAAGTCGCCGTATTGCTCCATTTTCGACTACGCGAATGTAATGATACAAACTTTCTTTTTCCAGTAACACCTTGTATTCATTCTCGGAATAATCATCTTGACCGAGGACAGACCACCCCTGTTCTCCTTCGGCTGATGAGGCTTGAGAAACGACTCCGGCTGAAATCACGAAAATCATAATTATCAAAAATCTAAGTACCATGAGCGGCAACCTCCTTTTTCTCAATCCTTTGAGCATACCATGTTGTTAATAATACCAGTGCAATCAGCAGTAATGCCCCCGCGGAAAGGAACAGGATTTGCCGAATGCCCATCCAGAGTATAAAATAGAACGAAGTAAGCAAACACCCGAGAAAACTGCCTATCGTAGATATTGCATACAACGTGCCCGCTCTTGTTCCGACACTCGCGACATCCCGAGTTACCAGGCGGACAGCATAGGGTGAAACAATCCCTAACAACATAATAGGGACAAAAAACAAAGCTATTGTGGCAAAAAGTGAGCCCCAACGCTCATGCAAGTCAAGAGCGGCAAGCCATCCGCTGGCTGCCCTATGCCAAATTGCGACTGGTACAATAGAAATTGCTGCCATTATAATAATGAGCGCGAGGCAGAAACCATAAGGAAAACGCTGTGATAATAATCCACCCACAAAATAACCGATGCTCAGAGCGGCCAGGAAAACGCTAATCACACTGCCCCAAACCCAAATCCCACTGCCGAAATCCGGCGAGAGCATCCTACCGCCCACTATCTCAAGTCCCATTAAAACCCATCCGCATCCGAACACCGTAACGGCAACTCCGCACGTTCGCAACATACACTATTTCCTAATTGGCTTTTCCCATATAACAATCAGCATCACCTTGCTGTAAAACAGCCTTCGGCTGTCCGCCTGAAATGGTTCAAGCGAAAGGGACTGCCGTTGCCGACATCCGCGATCTCGGCCGGCCCCTCGACATCGAAGCGAATCAGATTGTCGGCCAAGGAGCAAAGTGTACCCTTCTCGTCCCGTCCCGTCTTCGACGGGCGGGACTCGTCCAGAGCCTCAACCAGGATACAGCAGAGGTCTTCACCTGTAGCGGCCAGTTCCTTTCGATCGGACGTCAGGCGAATCGCCGCCGGCTCAAAGCCATCCCCAAGCTCGTCCCGGTTTTTCGGGATTCGCTTGAGGCTGCCACCCATCAAATTAGATGCGGAAACGCACCCTTCTAACAGGCGTGTTACAGAATACTGACTTTATTGCTCAACCTTTCCGGTGGCTGCCCACTCCACGCCGCGGACGATTATCCTCTGCACATTCGGGTTCATCAGGGCCTTGCGGTCGTGACCGAATGCGTTATGAACCGTTCGACCCTTGCCATAATCCAAAGTGAAAATCAGGGGCTCGGTCTTCTCGCTCCAATCGGAATAGGCCTCCACCAGCACATTGATCTTGCCGGTCCCCTGCAGTTTCGCATACAGCTCGTCGTCGGTCTCGAAGTCGCTCATCCCTGCAGTGATGGGATGTTCCTTGTTGACCACCTTTGCCTCGAAGACGCCTCGCGGGCCGTGACCCGAGGTGCCCATAACCCATTTTCGGCCGCAGAGCCTGCCGAATTCCTCCCACTTGGCGAACGAAGCGGTGGCCAGGTGCTGGACGAAAAAGCCCTTTCCGCTCTTCACGAAGTTAAGGAGGTTCTCCTGGGCTTGTTTGGGAATCATGGGAATACGTCGGCTATAGATAGTAAACACGATCACATCGTACGCCTTCAGCGCGGTTTCCGATTCGAGGATTAGCGGATCTTCGCACACCCTGACGTCGAACCTCCCCGACACAACAAGCGCTTCCCGCGTAGTCTCGGAGATCTCCCGCCAGGGATGCCCTGACACATCGTCGCCGGTAATCAGCAGAGCCCTAATCTGGGCGGGCCGCTGGTTTGCATCGGCTGCCATACTAAAACTCAGCGCCGCTATACACATCAGTACAAGAACAAAAACTAAACGCCGCATTTCATTTCTCCTTTCTGTCAAAAAACCAAAGTTGGTGTCTACCCTGGATCCCGTGTGGAACAAAAATATACACGTGGCTTTTATGTCACAAAGACCATACCATTCAATCCTTGAAAAATCAAGAGCTTATGTCATCTGACATTCTCATATACACAATTTAACAGCCTACTGAAACTTCTGTTTTTTTTAGATTACTAAACCCATCCCTAATTTTCAAGCTATTTCAGCGCTCCGTCGACGAAGCTTTGGAGCGTAGGCGACTTCTCCGACAGATTTTATCGTTGCGCATAAAGAAAGCCCCGCCGAAGCAGACTCGACCAGACCAGGTTACAGATATAGAGGACAGCTTTATTTTTCAGTATTCTTTCTGATTGCCTTCAATTCATGAAGCATCTGTTCTAACATTTGCTCCACAGATTTTTCAACAGGCTCGCTGGTTGTCAAAGATTCAGAAATTGGATGCAATACTCGTAACTTTTCTCTCAGCTGGTTATGGAGTTTCTCGTATTCTACAAGGCCCGCCATGTTTCCTTCGTAACCAGTGGCAGACTGCGATTGACCCGCTGTTTGTATCCTGATAGAACCTATGCCCAAGAACCGGTCGTATAAGGATCGCTGCAATATAAAATCAGTAACGGAACGATAAGGAATATTTTGGTGAGTCTTGGTGAGAATCCCCTTGTGAATAGTGATGCGGTCCTCCTGAATCAAATAGGATAGATTTCTTATCCATAATATTGCAATCGGATAGACTATAAGCCACATTACAAGGATGACAATGACCGCAATTATCCAAATGACCGGTGGTGCATTCGGGTCCCCATCAGCGATGTAAATTATTGTATGCACTATGGAAACGCCCGCCAAAATGAAAGCGGTTACTGTCAAAAGAACCCAAACCGTCTTCGTATAAAGCTTTTTGTCTGGTTTAATCCTTTCTTCCATGGGTAATTACCTTTCAGATAAGTCCTTCTAATAATTATAATATTCTACAACATAATACCATTATCCACTATCGGTTAATAGCTCATCATCCGAGGTCCGAGCTTCATCATAATAATAGACACAGCTTACCCTGTCAAAAATCAAAAAATCTTTATATGAGTCTATCCTGATAAACCCTCGTCGGCCAGAGACCGATTGAGTCGATTGTGGTGTACCTTCGAAAACCTCATCCAATGGGAATACGAGATTCAGAACCGATTAAATCTATAAAACGTTGATCGAACTTGTGGATGTGAGTGGATTGGCTAAAGACTTTTTGCACAAAAGGCTGGGGAATCGGCAGACAATCTGACTTTCAGAAAACTTATCCCTCCTGAACTATGCAGCTACGCGGATATACCTGTGATGCAAACCTCCGAGAATGGGAATAGAAGTAATTTTGCTTGGACCTAAAATTTGTGGTTGCTTCGTTTGTAAGGCAGTCGTTTCACCATCTTGGCCCTGGATTGGTCGTGCCAAGTCATAGTACTGTTCGATGAATTCTCGAAGCAGCCGCTTAAGATGTCCCTGACCAATCACTATCACATGATTGAGCATCTCTTTAGACTGCCAGCAGTTTGGCAGCCAGTACCGCCATGGAACAAAGGATAGCCCGCAGGAAAGTCAGACCATATCGAAACGCCTCGCAAGCACAAACAAGAAGGTTACAGAGGTTTGTCAGAATGTTCTTTGTGTCATTCATGTCGCCAAGATAATACAATTAGTTGCACGAAGCAAGTTTACGTAAGTTCTTTAATGACAACTCTGGCAGGGTTTTTCGGGTGGACGCGGTCGGATAATGGTCATTGTTTACTTCGATAAGAGGGTCGCCGAGCTTCACAAACAGTTTATTGCTTGTCGCTTCATAATCCCTGTGACCGAACGGTTTGGGTGTCAGCCTGCCACCTTCCATCAACGTTTCGGCGAAGGTGTTGCTCGAGACGATGTCGCTTAAGAAAGCGTCCAACCGGTCCTTGCCCCAATGCTCTTTTTCGTCGCGGAGTGTCCGACTATGGATTTGTACCCGTGCAGCCTGAGCTTCCGGCCGCACGCGAATAAACGTGTCATATCCTCTACCAAGCCGAGCTTGCCAGGGTCGTCCTGGATCTCTTTGTGGCCGTGAAAATAATATTTCCGGCCATCCGTATCCCTGAATCTGAAGGAATAGACCATTTGTCGCATGCCCATCTCCGGGTCAAGTGAGAAAAGATTAAAGGTCCCGTCAAATATTGTAAATGTGCCACCTATCACATCGCAGGTCACCGTTCCCGACAACTCTGCCTCGTGCTGGGATACCTTGAGAAAGCGATTCAAGTCAGATATCGTGAGCCTCACATCAAACCGGAGTTTGGTTTCCTGGCGTTTCCCCACGGCAGCTCCCTCGCTTGGGTCGGTCTCGCCCTTGCCCAGATATCCAGACATTGATTCCTCAAACTGCAATCCTACGCCCTTTAAGATACTCATTTCCAGGCTCCTATTTTCTAAAGAAGCATGTGTCTGCCCTAACTCATTTTTGTCTTATGGTTTACAGACACTACAGAAAAGCAATTCAGCAGCTGCTTCCTCATGATTCTGCCATTTCCTTGGCATCTCGCGACCATGAATTATCCCGCAATTCGGTCGATGATTGTCGTTATTCTAAGACTTCGGCTCAAATAAAATTAATTTTTCAGGTTGCTTCAGGCTATCATTCCACCGATTTAGTGTTGCTTGGGTCTTCCCCTCTTCCTCTTTAATCCAAACAAAGGCGAACTGTTTTGCTTCCCTGATGATTCTCTCCTCTTCACTAAATACTGTAGTCCAGGTGCCGGTATTGAAATATTTACAATCTGAAGCAACTATCCTTATGTCAGGGTCATGAGTGTGACCGAAGACAATTGTTTGAACATCTATTCCAACATTTTTTAAGTGTTCTTTAATTTCTTGAAGAACTTTCTTAAGACGGTCTTTTTTGAAAAACTTAGAATAAGCCCATTTGGCGATCGGAACTATTAGCAGCCCGAGAGAAGATAGAACCATCCAAAAGGAGAAATTAAATAATCGAGAGAGCACGAAAAGGACAATAAAAACTATGGGAGTAAGGATAAAGGAAATGGTACCAGCAAAGTGAAGGATTATCCGAAGCTTCTTACTGGTAAAAGGTGGAGTCATCAAAAAGTAAATATTGTTTACACCCTCAAGTTGTTTCTGGTCAAGTTCTAACTTATCAGGCAATTTTCCTAACTCTTCCTTATTTTGTTTTTCTAAGTACTTTTTATCATCCCCGGAAAGTTTTCCACCCTTTTTGTATACGCCCCACATTGTAGGGAGATAGCGTAAGACAGTCTTTAAAAATTGCAGCTTATCCTCTTTCCAAGCCCAAAGCATATACTTTGTAGGTGGTTTTATATTATCGGCAAAAGGATCACTCGCTTCTAATTTATTAAAAAAATATCTCACAAAGAAAGAGCCAATGGGTAGCAAAAGTTTGTCAGACTCAGGTCCAACGAGAGGACAAAGAAAATATTGAAAGGAGTTTAGAGGGTCATACTGGTTTCCGTGCTCGATGTACGCCTTATGGCTTTTATCATAATAAAACCAGGGGTAAAAGTCTATGAGTGCTTTAATTGACTCCTTCTTCTGCTGCTGCTGTTGCTTGGTCATTGAGGTATTTTCAAATAAGTTAGCAATACGATCTCTTAAAGCCTCTTGAACCTGTGGCCAATAGAGCTCGATGTCATGATTGCCGGTAATTATAGATAGACAATTTCCCTCAGACAAAAAGTTGGCCAGGGCCTGGAAGAATACCGGATGTCCATCAGAGATTACTCCCAGCTTCCAGACTGTTTTGTCTTCTTCTGTGCCCAAACCAAATTTTCGCTCTTTCGGTGTAATTTCAAACTTAATGGGAGCCCCACCCTTTTTATATTTTTCATACAATTCCAAAGCTTTACAGCCGTCTACCTGTAAAAAGTCAAACAGATCCCCGGCAATAATTAAATGCTTCTTGGGAGACTTTGCTCTTTGGAGATACTCCAGGAATCTTTTGAATTCTTCATCAAAGAAGAAATCTTCGTTTCTTGAATATCTCCCTGTTTGGTCGTTATAACCGACACTGAGATGTAAATCACTTATTACGATTAATTCCATTTTTCATTACCTCTAAACAACTCTTCCGTACGAGTTTAATCGGGCGGGCCCTAACCGGATTATCCGGATTCTGCGATTCTGGATTCATACCTGATTTCAAACGCAAATCTTTCTCGATTCTAACCTTTGGATTCATATATTAAATTGTGAATCGAACATACCTTGCCGTAACCTTCAATCCCACCATAGTGTAGATCAAGTCCTTCTGAGATAGTCCTGTTCATCCTTCAGATAAAGTCCTTTCTCCACTACTTTAGCGAAAAGGACCCTAATTGAGCTTTCAAAAAGCCTTTCAATTAAATATGTTACCACCTCCTGCTCAAAGTAACATCAAAAAAAGGGGAGCAGGCCGAAGCGACTCTGCGCCCGTATGGTACACTTATTCATAGGCGTTAGCCACAGCCTGGATTAAATCTTGCTAAATCAATCAGTTATGCTATTCTCTGGGCTCTTTGGATGTAAGTTATGCTTGGGAGGATGGTGATGCTCACAGAGATGCCTTCGGATCCGCCAGCGAAATGGCTTAGCCTACCTGTAATTGCCGCAATTGCTCGAATTCTATGCCGAGCGCTGACACTTCAAAACGAGCACCTTCGCCTGGAGAATAAGATTCTCAAATCTAAGATCAAAGGTCGGATTCGGCTTATAGATGATGAGCGGCGTGCTTTGGTTGATGCTGCGTTGGCTATGGGCAGAAAGCTCAGGAAGTCCGTTGTCAACATTGTCAAACCAGCCACCCTTCTTACCTGGCAGCGCCGTTTGGAAAAGCTCAAATCGGATTACTCAGAAAGGAGAAATAGAAAACCTGGAAGACCCCCGTGCTTTCTTGCGAAAGCAAGAACGGGGGCCAGAAAAAACATCTGGGGTTACAAACGTATTCATGGCGAATTGAAGAAGCTCAACATTACCATATCAAAGACGTGCATAGCCAACATCCTCCGACGAAATGGTTTGCCGCCATCGCCGGAGAGCAAGGGTCTGACATGGAAGGAGTTTCTCTCGCGACATACAGAGGTCTTCCTCTGTGCAGACCTTCTTACAAAAGAAATATCGTGGCTCATAATCGCGTTGTCTGGGTCTCTTGGCTTTCGAGGAGCTCATCTGCTGTTGGCCAAGAACAACCGGGGCCTATACTGAATCAATCGGTATAGGCCCCGAACTCATGCAAATCCTTCTGCCATTCCAGCAGAAATAATGTTTACTCTGCGGGAGCATCTCCAGGTCGATACAGCCGAATGTCGTCAAAGTACATAATCCCTGAATCGCCAGGTGTTGTTGTGCTACCTTGGGTGCCTATGCCGATACCGATGCTATTGACATTAGTCAAATCCACTCCCTGGTCTGCAAACGCCTGCAGGTCAATTCTCCATTCGGTCCACTCATCTATCAATGATGCATCCGGATTTTCGTGATAAACCACAGCGCTGCCGTTAAGAACCACATACATCGGCTCAGGATCGTTGCTTGTTATACCAATATCCTGGTTCATCCACTGCTGCTGACTGACGTTACCGGTGATGTTAACGTTAGAGAATTGAGCTTCACACGTTGCATCAGTGTTATGTGACGTCACTGCCAAACCTATATAGACACTCGCGCTCATCTGGATGCCCTGGCCTGTTGCGTTCCCTACCGATACCCAGGTAGAGCCATCAGTCGAATGGAAAGCTGTAAAGTTACCGCTGACGTCACGCTCCAATTTCACCCAGTGCGGTGCAGTTATCCCGGTCTCGTTTGTGGTGAAACTATCACCACCCGTATTACTACGGCCCTCGGAGGCTACCCCGCTGCCTGGCGTAACACATGCTAAGGCATGTTTAGAGCCCGGCTCCAATGTCTCACGAATCATAACGCCGGCCTTGGCCCATGGGTCGGTGTTATCGACGCTCATGACCCTTGCTATGATTGAGCCGGGGCCGGTGAGCATTTTATAGGCATAGTGGAACTCGTCAGCCTGGCCTGTGATATCTGTGCCGGAAGCGGTTATCGTATAGGTCCCGACAGGGTCTTCTGTGAAGCTGCCGACAGACGCTGAATAACCTCTAAACCACAGCGACAATTCTGTAACACCTTCTCTTGTCCAATCCTGCGCGGGGCTCAACGGAAGTTCGGCTTCCGAATAAGCTGCCGTGCCAATGTTGTTGTAGTAATATGGCATCGACTGCTTGTCACCGTGGATAATTGTAGTCTCAACAATATGCTCTCCCTGTAAAATCTGCGTAAAATCTACGTCGTGACCTACCACGGCGCCGTTTGCTTCAACCTCCCATCCGTCTAACCACGTATTGAATATCTGGTCGGGGTCATAGTCGTTGTAGTCCTCGAAGTCATCTACGATAAGGAAGCTGCCGGTTGTGAAGCTCCAGATTTCGCCCACCCATGGACTGTCAGGGTTGAGGTCGTTGACCTCATCGATACGCCAGTAGTAGGTGGTCTCCAGCTCAAGCTCTCCGGGGTCAAAGCTCTCGGCACCAATGTCCCCGGTGACTTTATACTCAGGTGAGCCTATGCCGGCATTGCGCACAGTTTCTTGGTCGGTGCCGAAGTATACATCATGCGAAGTAGCATGTTTTCCAGGTTTCCAGCCAAGAACAGGATCAACCCTCACATCAATTCTACCATCGCTGGGACTCGGACCAAAGGCATTTACTGGTTCGTATGGCGAGAGATAATTACCTTGAATGACCTCTTGGCTTCGGATGCCGGCACCTTGCCAGGCCGCACGGCAGTGGTCCCAATCGGTGCTTTCCTTCCATACCGCCTCAATGTAGTACTTTTCGCCACCGATTAGCGGGATAGGTTCAGACCATCGAACAAAAGCGTCGTATTGTCCCCAAGTAGGTTCTGAAGCGAGTAATACAATATTAGTGGAGTCGTCATCGGTGCTCAGCCACAATTCGCCCTCGTCTGCGCTCGTGAAATAGAACGTATAGTCGCCGGTCAGTGGCACATAGAGCCAACCATAAATTCGGGCACCGTAGTTGTCTCCAATGGTGTCAGCAGTGCCGAATTCGGTCAATTCATCGCTCCAGGTTGGGTTGTCCGGATATCTTGAGTCATCTCTAAGGAAATCCAAAGTGGCACCGTTAATATTCTCCCACATATCCATAACGACCGTACCCAGGCCTTCAAGAGTAGTCGTGAAGCTCCAGAGATTGCCTGTATGTGTTTGGCTGCCGTCGAACTCGTCGACTCGCCAATAATAGGTTTTATCAAGCTCCAGAAGTCCGGGAGTATAATTCGGATCTGCAATAACACTTTTGTCTGTACCACCCGTACCAGCTTGAACATCTTCGAGATTATCACCAAAATACACATGATGCTGAATCGAACCTGCACCTGCAGTCCATATTAGCGTGACATTTGGGTCAACGAACATGACACCATCGACGGGAATGGGATTGAAGGCAGTCTTTGAGGGAACCGTGAAGCTCCAGACATCGCCTTTCCAGGGGCTGTCAGGGTGCAGGTCATTGACCTCATCGATTCGCCAGTAATATGTTGTTCCCGGAGGTAGCCCCTCCGGATAAGGACTTCCGGCGCTGCCGACAAGGAAGACACTATCGGTTGTGGAACCGATGAATGTATCCGTATCTTCTATAGTAGCGCTGTCTACATTGATAAAATTGTCACCGAAGTACACACTGTGCGAGACGGCATAACTTCCCGGTAACCAGACAAGGCTGACCCATGTTTCAGGATGCAGGGCACCCACGGCCGGCTCTGGACGCCGGGCCTTTGTTAATGGGGTCAGCGAAGAGACCACTAAGGCATTGACAAAACCAAAGGGATTATTCGCACCTGATTCTTCGGCGGTGTTTTCATTAGGGCCACATTCCAGAACGATTGTACCAGTGTCGTCTGACCGAGCTGTCCCGGTAAAAGCATAGTCATCCGCACCCGTAGGCGCAATTCCAGCATTGAAGCCAGCTGTGAGACAAAATTCCCCATTGGCTGTCCAGTCCGCGATTCTATCGCCGCCTGCTCCACTGCCGGTATCATATGCATAAATAGTTATTTCGTAGGTTTCATTAACCTCCAGCCCTGATAATGTAATCGTCATTCCACCCGGCCGCGAAAAGATGAAATCGCGATAGATCTGCTCGTACTCTATTCCGACTGGTGCGCCGCGTCGGCGTGAGTCAAGAGTACCGGTAAATTCAATTGTAATACCTTCTACCTCCGAGCCACCGTCAGCGATGGTAAAAGAAGTAAAGCCAGATTCTGTCTCTGCAGCAACATTTCTATTGTTAATATCCAACTGAATGACGGGATAGCTGGCATTTGCCGTCCATCCAGTCAGACCAATAGCGACTATCGCTACAAGTAACATGGGCAATAATTCTGCAAAATTCCTTCTCATTATTCTATCTCCAAAAATCTTAATGACTGCATGGCACGTAAGAAAGCAGCTATGACTATGTCCTTTTTCCCACACATAGTATTCATCCTTCAACAAGAGTTAAGATAATTATGAATTACGCTTTAGCTACACGTCAAGACACACGTTGCTTTCGGCCGATACCCAGCCTCTGTTTCTTGACGGAACCAAAGGGCCTATACCGAATCAATCGGTATAGGCCCCGGATTAATTAAAGACTTACTCAATCGAAAACAGCAATATTAGTTACCTGCAAGGTACATAATCTCACTATCAGACAAAGCCCGGTTGTATATCGCTACCTCATCAATTGCGCCAATCCAGTCACAGCCCCATCCGTCCGAGCCGATCAGGACAGGGGTACTGCTGCTGGTAATTTGGCCCATTGGGGTCGAATCGGTCTGCTCTCCATTGAGATAGCATTTAAGCGTCGTGCCGTCATGCGAGCACGCGATATGGCACCATTCGTCGCGCTCGAGGTTCCTGCCGACGTAGACCCAGGCCCTGGGCGCCGTATTGAACGTAAACGCCATGTAGGGCTGATCGCTGCCCCACCCGTATCGAACCTGCCAGCTCCAACTGGGACTCATCCCACTCATCGCCTTGGCCATCGGCGCCGTCTCTGTGCCCTGTCCCTCCGGGTCATCGGCGCCAGGTTTTATCCAGAGGGCTATGGAGATTGGACCGGTGATGTCCAGGCTGACGTCATTGCCGCAATCGATGTAGTCACCGCCGCCACCGGGGGCGCCCAAGCCATGGAACTCCAGGGCTGTCCCCATGACACCGGCAATCCATGTGGGATTGCCCACGATGGTCCCATCGTTGCCATTGCCGCTCGAATCGTAAGCCGTGGTGCCGGAACCTTCATCGAGTGTCCAGTGCCCCACTGGACCAGGGGGGGATGCGAGTTCAAGAATCTCAGCCGCAGACAACGCCCTGTCGTAAATACGTACATCGTCAAGGAGGCCGTCATAGAAACGTCCGGTGGCTTCCGGGTTCTCGCCTAATAGAAGAGGCATTTCATTAGTAGCAACTCCATCTGGATCTGGATTTTCAGTCTCTGGAACTCCGTCGACCCAGACGA